>NZ_BBLT01000001.1:0-329292 GCF_000775915.1 Sporocytophaga myxococcoides | reverse complement strand
ATGTTTAACCCTAACGTTTACGCAATAGTTGCGGAAGACGAACTGGGAACGATACAAGGTGGAATCAGAGTTCATATAGCTGACAAAGATCATTTGCTCCCTGTTGAAGAAGCGGTGGGCGAAATGGATCCTAAAATTTTTGAAATAGTTAGAGAATTTTCTCACAGTGGTACTGGAGAATTATGTGGCTTATGGAATTCAAAAGCTGTGGCGGGACTGGGAATTAGCCTCCTTCTTATACGGGCAGGCATTTCTATTGTAAACCAAATTAATTTAAGTTCCTTATTCACTATTTGTGCTGATTATACAATGCCAATGGTTAGCAGGGTAGGATTTATTGTTGAAGATCAGTTAGGCAATAAAGGTGAGTTTATTTATCCCAATGAAAATTATATTGCAAGAGTTCTTAGAAGGATGAATGCCATCACATTAGATACAGCTCAGGAACTGGACCGAAACCGCATTCTGGACTTAAGAAATAAACCTAACCAGGTTTTCAAGGAAGAAGGCTCTAAAGGATTAATTGAACTTAACTATCAACTGACCATTCCTAAAAAACATTAACCTGATGAAATTGCTTTTAATACTGCTTCTATCCACTTTTACCTTTTTTCAATCATTAGGCCAGACAAATGAATTAGTATTTCAATATAAAAATGCTGATAAGTTTGAATCAGCTGGTAAATATCTATACATATTCAAAGATTCTTCAGAAAATTCTCAACCATCTATTATTGGTAATTTACCATATTTCAGCAAAAGTAAACAAGATGTTCCAACCTTAGGAGTTTCATCCAAAAATATCTGGGTAAAATTACACATTCAAAATCTGACCAACGCACCAACTGTTTTTCTCTCTTTGCTTCAGCCAAACATTGATGAAATTTCTCTTTATGAAATTAAGTACGGACAAGCTAGACTTATTGAAAACACAGGAGAAATTATTCCCTATCATAATAGAAAATTCAAAAATCAAAACTATATATTTCCTATTGAAATAAATAAGGGCGAAACTAAGACATACTTATTTAAAGTAAGAACAGGTGAGCAGATATCTCTTCCTATAAAAGTCGGCACTCAGACTCCGCTATATGAAAGCCTTCTCCAATTTGACCTGGTAACTGGAATTTATGTAGGAATTATTCTGGTGATGGTTTTTTACAACTTATTTATTTATTTCTCTGTAAGAGATAAAATCTATCTGATTTACGTCTTTTACATAATCATTGTAGGACTTACTCAAACTAATTTCCTAGGCTACAACATAAGGTTTTTAACTCCGGGAAACACATGGCTATCTATTAATGGTACTTATATTCTAAGCACGCTCGTTGGAATTTCAGCAGCTCAGTTTATGCGACTCTTTCTGAACACCTCACAACATGAACCTAAACTTGATAAATTCTTTTACATATTCTACTCAATTTATCTTATTTCAATCATACTTGCTTTCCTTACCCATTACAATGCAAGCTTTTTAATAATAGAACTGAATGCAATGTTTCTTGCTCTATATATGCTTTTTATTGCTTATAAGATCAATCTTAAAGGATATAAATCAGCAAAGTTCTTTTTAATTGCCTGGACAATATTTCTTATTGGAGTTGTATTCTTTGTATTAAGAGATTTTGGCATATTTCCATATAACACGATTACCAGCTATACCATGACTCTTGGTTCTGCACTTGAAGTAATGCTGCTTTCATTTGCTCTTGCAGACAGAATTAATATCCTAAAAAAAGAAAAAGAAAGCTCTCAGGCTGAAGCAATCAGAGCCATGGCAGAAAATGATAGAATTATAAGAGAACAAAATATAATTCTGGAGTCAAAAGTAGAAGAACGTACTTCGGAACTACAACAATCCAATCAGGACCTCAACAAAGCATTAACTAACTTGCAGGAAGCTCAGTCACAGCTTGTAGATGCTGAGAAAATGGCTTCCCTCGGTCAACTTACTGCTGGTATTGCACATGAGATTAATAACCCAATCAACTTTGTGAGCTCAAGTATAAATCCCCTTAAAAGAGATATCCAGGGATTAATGCAGATTCTTGAAGAATATGAAAAACTACATAAACAGGAACCACAGAATGTTAATCTCAAACAGATTGAAAGGTTAAAAGAAGACCTGGAGTACGATTACCTGAAAGAAGAAATCGATATGATGCTCAAAGGAATTGCTGAAGGCGCTACTAGAACAGCTGAGATTGTTAAAAGTCTGAGAAACTTCTCCCGACTTGACGAGGATGCATTAAAACCTTCCGATCTGAATCAGGGTATCGACTCTACACTGGTACTACTAAACAACAGTATGGATGGGAAGATAAAAATTTCCAAATGCTACAATGATATTCCAGCAATTGAATGTTTCCCGGGGAAGATTAATCAGGTATTTATGAATATCCTCACCAACTCTATCCAGGCAGTAAAAGCAAAAAATATTTCAAATGGGGAAATAATAATTTCAACATTTGAAAAAGATGAATTAGTAGGTGTTTCGATAAAAGATAATGGAATCGGAATGTCAGAAAAAACTAAGATGAAAATTTTTGAACCGTTTTTTACTACAAAAGATGTTGGCGAAGGTACAGGCTTAGGACTATCCATCGTTTATACCATAATTGAGAGCCATAAAGGAAAAATTGAAGTACAGTCTGAGGAAGGCATTGGAACAGAGTTTATCTTATACCTTCCTAAAAATCTCGATTCTTTATAATAAAACGAGGAAAGTTTATACTTATAAAAAGGGAAACCTTATTAAAAGATTTTCAGTATAAATGCTCGTTCATATTGCTGGGCTTGGCATCTGGCAACAGAACATTGATCTCTTCCTTAGTAACAATACCATATTTTTTTGGTACTTTTCATATTTTTAAAGGGAAGAAAATATAAGAAATCCGGGAATAAAGTATTTGGTTTAAATTTTATATTATATTTACAAAAAACAAAACACTTTGAAATAGATAATTTTCAACAGTTTATGGAAGATAAAATCAGGGTTTTGTATGTTGATGACGATGAATACAACTTGAGAGTATTCAAAGCTTCTTTTCGATTTGATTATCAAATTTTTCTCGCAAAATCAGCAAAAGAAGGCCTGGAAATTCTTAAGGAGAATGAAATTCACGTGATCATCGCTGACCAGAAAATGCCTGAAGTGACTGGTGTTCAGTTTTTCGAATCCCTTATAAGCCAATATCCGGAAACCATTAGAATATTACTGACAGGATATAGCGATATTGAATCCGTTATTGATGCCATTAACAAGGGAAAGATTTTTTATTATATCAAAAAACCCTGGAATGAAAGCGATATCAAGCTTGCTATTGAAAAGGCGGGAGAAATATATCTAACCAAAAAACTTTAAAAAAAAAGAACAGAAGATCTTCAGAAAGCTAATGAAGAACTAACAAGATTTGTATACAGTGCCTCACATGAACTTAAGGCTCCATTAATGACTATAATTGGCGTTTTGAAAGTGGCGGATATGGATCAGAACAGAGCAGATGATATGTATCTTAATATGATCGAAAAGTCTGTAAAAAATCTAGACCTTTTTGTAAAAAATATTGTCAACTATTATAAAAATTCCAGAATTGAAGAGACACTATCTGAAATCAATTTTGATCAGATTCTGGATGAAAATATTAAAAGTTTTGATGGCTTAAATGGAATTAATTTCGCTATTGATATTTCCAACCTCTCCCCTTTTAAAAGTGATGATTTCAGGATTAAGGTAATACTCAACAATATTTTATCTAATGCAATCAAATACCAGAAGAAAGACAATCCTGAAAAAAGGGTAGAAATCAAAATACATACATCTCCTGAAAAAGCAGATATATCCATTTTTGATAATGGGATTGGCATTCAGGAAAAACATCTTCCCAGTATTTTTAAAATGTTCTTCAGAGGTACACACTATAGTGACGGTTCGGGTATTGGATTATACATTGCCAAAGAGGCAATTGACAAACTGAATGGCTCCGTACAGGTTGAGTCTGAAGAAGGAAAATTCACCAAATTTCTGATAGAAATTCCAAACAGTTATGTACCATCACCTCAGGCTGCTGCTTTAAGATAAACTTTAAATGTGGTTCCTTTATCAGGAACTGATTCCACCTCAATCTTCCCCCCATTTTTATCTACTATTCTTTTCACCAGATACAAACCTATTCCACTTCCATCGACATGAAAATGTAATCTTTTGAACATTGAAAATATGTTATTTTTCAGGCTAGGGTCAAATCCGATTCCATTATCACTCACTTCAAAATAAACATAATCATTCTCGCAACCCGTCTTTATCACAACACTTGGCGTTCTAAAAGGAGACCTGTATTTGATAGCATTGGAAAGCAAATTATATAATATACTCTTAAGATTTGTGCGGGAAAACCGAATATTGGGACAACGTGAGAAATCTGTAATAACCTCTGCATTGCAGGCGGAAATCATTTCTTTTATATTCTGCTTGATCTCATCAACTACCTGATCTATCTCAACTATAGACTGATCATCAGAAGAAGCACCACTTATTTTTGCTATGTCTGTAAGGCCTTGTAATGTGTCTTTAAAATTACCAATCGACCTATGTATTAAATCCATTATCATTGGAGTGGCTTTGTTGTTCCCAGCTTTAAGCTCAGCATCAAGGGTAAAAATAAGTCCTTCAATGTTTGACATAGGTGCTTTGAGATCGTGAGAAGCACTATAGACAAAATTGTCCAGATCATCGTTAATCCGCAACAATTCCTCATTTCGATGCTTTAGCTCTTCTTCAGCTTTTTCCCTTTCAATTACTTCCTTTTGCAGCTCTTCATTTAATACTGATAGTTGAAAGGTTCTCTCCTCTACCCTTTCCTCCAATTCATTATTGATCACAATCAATGCTTCTTCAGCTTTTTTGAGCTCTTCATTCTTCTCTGACAAAGCTTGATTCTTTGCCCTTATTTCCTCTTCTATTCTTCTTCGCTCAGATATATCCAAAATGATTCCTTTAATCTTGTAAGGACGGTTATGAATCGAAATAACCTTTCCCTTAATAAATAAAAACTGGTCTTGATCTTTTATTCTTATCTCTGTTGAAAATGGTATATTTCCATCAACAGATTCCTTAATGAGTTCTTCCAATATATCACAATCAGCAGGGTTGATAAGACTTTTAACATTTGTAAATGTTAAATCACCTGTATTATCAAGGTTAAACATTTTCAAAATTTCATCCGAACATTTTAGCTTATTGGATTTTATGTTCCATTCCCATATACCTAATCTGGCTATGTCCTGCACCTCCTTTAATTCAGCAAAGCTACTTTTCAATTTATCTTCAAGAACCTTTCTTTCGGAAATATCATTGACAATACAAATCCCGCCTGTTATCTTCTTTTCCTCATGCTTGAGAGGAATCAGGACTGCATCGAAAAAACCTTTTTTCCCATTACGGTTTAAATCTTCAAGGCTGATAATAACGCCTTCCAATACATTTCGAAAGAATACTTCTTCTCCTGAAAATTTGTATTCAGGAAACAAGTCAAAGAGGTGACGTCCTATTACATCTTCTTTCTTGAGGTTATTATGCTCTTCCAATGATCTGTTCCAGGTAGTAATTCTGAAGTTTCTGTCAAAAGAAAGTACTCCGAAATTTACATTATTAATTAATGTCTCTTTAAATCTCCTTTCTCTGTCAACAACCTTCATAGCTTTTTCTTTTTCCCTGATCTCTCTTATCAGAAGCTCGTTGGAAATTTGTAATTCTTCATTTTTCTTTCTGACAATATCATTGTGAATTTCTGAAGAAAGTTTTAAAATAAGCTCTTCTATATGCAGATGGTAATCATTTAATTCCTGTACAATGGAAAGCGCCGTCCTTACATCATTTGTAAAATCAGGCAAGAACTGAAGTAAAACATCTTTTCGAATTCCAAATCCGATAAGCAAATCGCAAGGTTGTACTGAATATTTATTCACCTCATAAGGTAGTGCTCCATGCTTCCATTGATCTGTAAGTTGCAGTATCTCCTCCAGGCTCCTGTCTGCAATAGCATCACTTAAAAATAATATTAATCTTTCCCTAAAAAATGTCATCAGCACTTTTTCCGGCACATCCCGGAATAAAGTGATCAAAGGCAAATCAAGTGATTGTATACTGTTAAAATAGCTTACACAAATTTTATCCAATACATTGCTCAAACAAAACTCAGCAAACTCCTTAAAATGATTAAATATAAAACTTGTAGTTTTCATCCTTTTGATATTGCCTATCAAAAGGAGAAACAGGGTACAGTTAGAATTGTTTGTTATTACAATAATCGATTATAGGAATTATTATTAAGGAGTATTTTTTATATAATCTCCCCTGAACGAAAAAAATATAAAAAGTATTCAAGAGGACTCTAAATAAATTATTTAGAATCCTCACCAATTAAATTTTATTCAATAACATCAGAAGATACTAATTCCAATGTATTTGAGATATTGGCTCTTAAAAGATCTGCGTAATACCCTCCGTGTACATTAGAGGAAGTCTGGCTTGCGAGAGAATAATAAGAGCCGTTTCCATTTATCAATAATTTTTGAAAATCAAACTTCAGGATAATTCTGGTGGTTTTTCCTTTTTCAATAATAAACGGAGTTTGAGAACTAAGTACGTTTCCGAAGGAAAAAGGCATTATCCTTTTGTCATCCCCTACTCCAAAGTGAAACTTGTTTGCATATACATCCGGACCATTTCCTTCTGCAAGGAAAAATATATATCCTGTATTCCAGCTCCAGTACATATCGGCTTGGGCGAGGTTCAGCGGAGGCTGAGCAATTGTAGGATCGGCATGATTTACCTCCCTTGGCAATCCTATATTAAATCGTAATCCTTTATAATTCCCTGGTTTTACATTCAACTGTAGCTTTTCACTATTGGGCAATGAAGCAAAGTCTACAAGAAATATTGAGTTTCCTGAATGATCTTTCCCTGGCACTTCGGAAGAGTTCCCCGAAGCTAAACCGATATCGGAAACAAAAAATTTTAACTTGGTAAGTCGGAATTGCTCTCCGGCAGCATTTGTATAAAGTGTATCCATCAACAAAGCATCACTCCCTGCTACAGGCATAAAAACAAGTTCTACTTTGCCATTATCCTGATCTGCAGCAGCAGGAATTACTTTTTCATCTTTTTTGCAGGCGCCAAGTAATAAAACCAAAAATAATCCGAAAGCAATTTTTTTCACAGTAGTATACATTAGTTTATTATTTAGTTGCATTTATAAAAGAGGTATCGGTTAATGTCTTCAGAAAGTTCACTACATCTTTCAGCTCTTGATCTGTCAAACCTTCATCATGATAATGTACATGTGCAGACTTATTTCTATTAAATTTTCCTCCACTTAAATAATGCTTAATAACATCTTCCAACGTTGCTATGCTTCCATCATGCATGTATGGAGCTGTCAACTCTACATTTCTAAGTGTAGGCACTTTAAATTTTCCCTTATCAGATTCATTTCCGGTAATCAGATTTCGTCCAGGATCGGGATAAACTACATACAAACCAGTATTCTGAAAAGTACCGTTGGTAAAGTTTATTCCACTATGACAAGAAGAACAATGTAGTCTGTCACTGAAGAACAGATTCATACCATTGATTTCCGACTCTGACATAACATCTTTTCCCTGATAAAAATACTGATCATAACGGGAATTACCGCTAATCAAGGTTCTTTCATATGCTGCAATTGCCCTGAACAAAGAATAATCATCCGGCTCCCTGTTATATGCTTTTTTAAATAAAGAAGGATAAACAGGATGCTTTTTAAGGCGATTTATCGCTTCTGAAATAGGCAAATTCAGTTCAAGATGGTTGGTAAGTGGAGCCAAAACCTGTAATTCAAGCGAAGGAATACCTCCATCCCACATAAAAGAATTAGACCATGCCAGGTTCACAAGGGGCATTGAATTCCTGGTTCCCCTTTGTCCTTTTACCCCGACACTTACAACAGCATTATCACTAAATGAAATAGCAGGATTATGGCAGGAGCCGCATGAAATGGTTGAGTCAGCGGAAAGGATCGGGTCAAAAAACAACATCTTACCAAGAGCCGCCCTATCAGCAGTGAGTTCATTATCTGCAGGAATCTCGGGTTGAGGAAACCCTTCAGGGATCTTCAATTCAAATGCAGGTTCAACTGGTTGTTCTTTTCTTCCTTCTCTTTTACATGCAGAAAATAGTAGTATTGACTGGAGAAATAAAAAGAAAACAACAATTGGATTTACTGTAGAAGTACTCATTTCGACAAATTTAATTTAAAATCGGAACTATTCGTTGCCCTTCCTCCTCCACATTGCTATTTTATAAATAGCATTTTTTTGGTAACTTCCCCATAAATATGGTAAAAAAACAATTATTTATATTGATTTTCCTTGCTATTTCTTTGACGGCATTTTGTCAGGACACTCTTAGAAATATTCGCCAGGATGAAAAATTAATTGCTTACAGATCAGATTATGGAGGTTATATATGCGGCTATCTAACCGGACAAAACTGTTGGTTTTCTGAAAATTATGCAGAAAAATACAGAATTAAAGGAAAAGCCGAGGTTCTTGGGGTAATCAGTTATCATACAGGTTATATGACAAGACCCAATCGGCAGGTTACCTTTGACATATGGTCTGTTGGAGCCAACCACCTTCCGGAGGATTCCTTGGGTGGAAGGTATATGAGCTACAGAAATCTAATTATTTCTGGAAACCCTGTTACAACGCTTTTCTATGAGCCTATATCTGTGGAGGATTCATTCTTTGTAGCGTTTAATTTTTTACTTTACGCCCACGATGCAGAAGAATCTGGTTTTACAGATACCCTTGCGCTCCTGACTTCACTTGATGGTTCAAGACCAGACAGTGATCTTGCCGATATAGGAAGAAATGCTGTTAGATTTCACCATGGTCAATGGAGGGATTTGTACCAGAGACTTGGATACAAATTCCATCTTGCTCTTTTCCCGATTATCCGTTATATCCCTGTTGCAGGCACAATCGATTATAAAGAAGCTATTAGTTCTTTATCTGTATATCCTAATCCGTGTGTAGATGAAGCTCTTGTTTCCTTTTCCACTGGGATTGAATCAAATGTCAGAATAAAAATATATAATTTGGATCAGAAAGAACTAATGAATATAGATCTTGGCAGGAAAAATCCCGGTTTTCACCATGAAAAGCTTAATGTGAGCAGTCTGCATGCTTCTGTATACATTTTAAGTATAGAGTCTGATTATTCCAGGCAGGTTTACAAATTTATAAAAGGGCAATAAGGCTGGCTAAAAGTGCATTGAAAGTTATAGATTAAGAGAATATTATCTAAATTAGAGTTTTAATTAAATTTTTGAATTCAGTTTTTATAATGACATCTAGATCTGCCCAATTGGAATCAGTAATGATTATTGATGATAATGAAATGGATAACTTGCTGAATAAAATTATCCTGGAAAAATTTAACTACTCTCAGAATATTCAGCTTTATAATAGCCCTACTGTTGCAATTAAAGACTTGACTGAAGGAAAAATTACCCCGGATGCAATTTTTGTAGATATAAATATGCCGGAGATGACTGGTTTTGAATTTGTCGAAGCTTTTGAAAAAATTGAAAGACCGGAACTTCTCAAGTCAAAGCTTTTTATTATTTCATCATCGGATGATAAACAAGATATAAGAAAAGCCTTCAGTTTTAAATCCGTTTCCAAATACCTTACCAAACCATTGGACATCATCCAACTTACGTCAGAGTAATTCTTTGCTGATTATATAAGAACAATTTCCGGCTTTACTCTGATAAAAACAGAAAAAGTTGTGCCTCTTCCTTGTTCGCTTTCTACTTCTATTCTTCCTCCGCAGTTCTCAACTATTTTTTTTACTATGTAAAGACCAATGCCTGTGCCTTCTACATGATCATGTAGCCGTTTAAACATGGTAAAGATTTTTTCTTTATCATTCGGATTAAAGCCCAAACCATTATCAGTAACAGAAATTATGATATATTCATCTTCCCTTCCAATACTGATATCCACTTCCGGAATTCTTTCTGAAGACCTGTATTTTATTGCATTGCTGATAAGATTATACAATACACTTTTAAGGTTTTTCCTTGAGAAACTGACTTTAGTTTCCCCATTATGAACAATATTCAGAATTGCTCCTGTATTTTCAATCATGTCCCTTATACCGACCTTAACATCCTCGATAACCTCCAAAATATCAATAGTATTGACATCTTCTTCAATACTCTTCTGTATTTTGGTAACTTCAGTAAGATCATGAATCGTGACTTTAAAGCGTGATATTGATTCGTTAATCATTCCAATGATCATTTTCACATTGTCATCTTCTAGCATCTCTGGAGAAAAGAAATCTGTAAGAGAAGCCAACAGACCTTCAATATTTGAAACAGGAGCTTTCAAATCATGAGAAGCAGCGTATACAAAGCTGTCGAGATCATTGTTTACTTTTTTTAATTCGAAGTTGGCCCTCTCCAGTTCTGCGTTTTTATCTGTTAGTTCTTCTGTCCTTTGCCGAACGCGATTCTCAAGTTCATTGTTCATTTCCCTGAGTTGCTGCTCATGAGCTACCAGCAAATGAGTTTTCCTGTACAATTCAGCAAAGACATTAACCTTAGCTCTTAAAAGTTCAGGATTAATGGGTTTATATATATAATCTACAGCCCCTGCCTGATAGCCTTTATAGACATACTCATCACTGTAGCTATGAGCTGTTACAAAAATAACCGGGATATGCTTGAGCTTATCTCTTGCATAGATCAAAGAAGCTGTTTCATATCCTGAGAGATCTGGCATTTGTACATCGAGCAAAATGAGGGTAAAATCATGTTCTTTCAAAAGAATTTTCAACGCTTCCCTTCCTGACCTTGCAGTGCGAATTACATACCCATCCCGTTCAAGGACAGTACTCATTGAGAATAAATTATCCTCCCGGTCATCTACTAATAATACTTTAACCTCGGGCTTGGTTTCCAAATCCTTAATAATTTAAAGGTTCTCTAAATTAATTTATTTTCTCATCCATACTCGCATCAGGGCCAAAAGTTGATCAATTTTAACAGGCTTAGTAATGTAGTCTGAAGCACCGGCCTCAATACATTTTTGCCTGTCACCTTTCATAGCCTTTGCTGTGACAGCAATAATAGGAAGATTAAAGTTTTTATTTTCTCTCCTGATCTTCTGGATGGTTTCATATCCATCCATTTCCGGCATCATAATATCCATTAAAATAAGATCAACATTGTCGTTGGAATTTAAAATATTTATAGCTTCTTTCCCACTTTCCGCAGTGATTGAATTGATGTTTAGTCTCTCAAAAACAGTGGTTAAAGCGAAAAGATTCCTGATATCATCATCAACAACTAAAACATTCTTTCCATTTAAAATATCTTCTTCTCTCTGTATTTTTATTATTCTGTTTTTTATATCCTGAGGTAGATCATTAAATGAAATATGCATATGAATGATAGCCTCCTCCAGTAACTTATCCAGTGAATTTACATCCTTTAACAGAATACTTTTGGTAATTTTTTTAATCTGATTTGCTTCTGCCGGAGAAAATTCTTTAGCAGTATATAATATCACCGGAGTATATTGAAGCTGCTTCTTATCATTAAACTGTCGTATAAGGTCTATCACCTCAATATCAGGAAGTTTATAATCCAGTATTATGGCATCAAAACCATTAGCATACCATTCACTCACTGCTTCTTTACCTGTAGAAACAACCGTTACATTGATAGTCTGAATCTGTAGAAAAAGATCTTTAATTCTTGAAGAATCAATTTCATTATCCTCCACTACCAGGAGGTTTCTTGTCTTCCTGGAATGAAAGTCCTGAATATCCTTAAATAACTGATCAAGAATATCCTTTTTCACCGGTTTCATCAAAAAGCTTCTGGCTCCTCTATGGTAAGCCAGATCAGCGTTTTCTTCCCCGGAGATCATATATACAGGAATATGTCGAAGATTCGGATCATTTTTAAAGAGATCAAGTACTCTCCATCCGCTACTTACTCCTGGCATTTTGATATCCAACGTCACTGCTGTCAGTTTATAAGTAATTGCCATCTCAAATACTTCCCCATAACTCGCAGCAATAATTGCTTTAAACCCATAATCATGAGCTTTATCAAGAATAATCTTTGCAAACCTTTGGTCGTCCTCAACAATCATAATGACATTGTCTCCTGGCTTTATTGTATTTCTATCATCACCAGGATCAGGAAACATTTCTGATAAAAGTTCAAAATCTGGAATTTCAATATCCAAACCTCCTCCTTCGGTGGGATTTAGAAAACTTCCCAATGTCTTAGCTGTTCCTGAATTAACAGTATCAAGTGAAACTATTTTTGTTTCCGGCACCTTGGTTATCTTCAAATCTTCCGGAGTTGATTTTACCGGAATATACAGAATGAAAGTACTCCCCTTGTCTACTTCACTTTCAAGTTCGATAGTTCCGCCTAACAGCTCCGCAAGACCTCTGGAAATTGAAAGTCCAAGGCCTGTTCCACCATACTTTCTTGAAGTAGACCCTTCTGCCTGTTGGAAGGCTTCAAAAATAATATTCTGCTTGTCAATTGGAATACCAATACCGGTATCTGAGATAGCAAAGGCAATAACTTTATCAGCATTTTCTAGCTGCCTGTTTCTCTGTTTCCAAGACTTTTCCGCATTGTATATTTTTAATTTTACCTCCCCTTTTTCTGTAAATTTAAATGCATTGGAAAGCAGATTTTTTAATATCTGATTCAGCCTTTGCATATCCGTTTCAATAGATTCAGCAAGATCTTCAACGACGATATTAAACTTAACCTTTTTAGTTTCGGCAACCGGTTTAAATGTAGTCTCTACAAAGCCTGTAATCTCACTGATAGGAATTTTAGATACCTGAATAGAGATATATCCTGACTCAATTTTCGAAAGATCCAGAATATCATTGATTAATTGTATAAGATCATCTCCACATGAATATATAGTTCTGGCATAATTAACTTGCCTGTCTGAAAGATTTCCTTCAGGGTTTTCAAACAGTTGTTGTGCAAGTATCAGCAAGCTGTTTAGCGGTGTTCTTAACTCATGAGACATATTCGCCAAAAACTCTGATTTATATTTAGAAGTCAGAGTAAGCTGTTCTGCTTTATCTTCCAACGATCTTCTTGCTTCTTCAATAACTCTGTTTTTCTCTTCCACTTCCTGCTTCTGCTTCTCTAACAGGAAGGCTTTATCCTGAAGCTCTTCATTGGTCCTTGTAAGTTCGTCTGCAAGTGACTGGGATTGGATAAGTAATTCTTCAGTTCTTGTATTTGTTTCAATGGTGTTGATTACGATACCAATACTTTCTGTTAACTGATCAAGGAAATCAAGGTGGGTGCTGGAAAATGAATCAAAAGAAGCCAGCTCAATTACGGCTTTAATCTGATTTTCGAACAATACCGGAAGCACTATGATCGACAAAGGAGTTGCTTCTCCCAGGCTTGAACTTATTTTAAGATAATCTATAGGAACATTCTTTAAATGTATTTTTTCTTTTTCGAGAGCGCATTGGCCTACTAAACCTTCACCAATATTGAATTCTCTTGGAATACTAGTATCATCTGCATAGGAAGCAAATAGCTTAAGCTTCACATGATCTCCTTCATCATTAAGAATGTAGAATGATCCTTTCTGAGCAACCACAACCTGAGCAAGTTCTGAAAGAATTTTCTTAGCCACAGTATTCGTGTCTCTTTGCCCCTGAAGCATCTGAGTAAATTTAGCCAGGTTAGATTTGAGCCAATCCTGCTCATGGTTTCTGAGGGTAGTTTCTTTCAGATTAGCAATCATCTGATTGATTGTATCTTTAAGCGCCTCAACCTCTCCCCTTGCTTCTATCTTGATGGTTCTTGTTAAATCACCTTTAGTTACAGCAGATGCTACTTCTGAAATAGATCTTACCTGGGTGGTAAGATTTGCCGCAAGTTGATTTACGTTTTCAGTAAGATCTTTCCAGATACCAGAAGCCCCAGGAACACTTGCCTGCCCACCCAGTCTTCCTTCAACTCCTACCTCCTTAGCAACAGTTGTTACCTGATCCGCAAATATTGCCAGCGTATCAATCATCTCATTGATTGTATCTGTCAACTGTGAAACTTCACCCGATGCATTAATATTTAACTTTTGCTTCAGATTACCTTTTGCTACAGAAGTTACAACTTTAGCAATACCTCGCACCTGACTAGTGAGATTAGATGCCATAAAGTTTACACTGTCTGTTAAATCCTTCCACGTACCTGCTACACCTTTAACCTGCGCTTGTCCTCCCAGTTTACCTTCTGAGCCTACTTCCCTTGCTACACGTGTTACTTCAGAAGCGAAAGAGTTCAGCTGATCCACCATTGTATTGATCGTATTCTTCAGATCAAGAATTTCACCTTTTACATCAACCATGATGGTTTTAGAAAGGTCGCCACTGGCCACGGCTTTTGTTACTTCAGCGATGTTACGTACCTGAGACGTCAGATTACCGGACATATGGTTTACTGAATCTGTAAGGTCTTTCCAAATACCGGCAACACCAGGCACGAAAGCCTGTCCGCCTAATTTTCCTTCTGTACCTACTTCCCTTGCTACACGGGTTACTTCTGATGCAAATGCTCTAAGCTGATCTACCATTGTATTGATGGTTTCTTTCAATTGAAGAATTTCACCACGAACATCAACGGTAATTTTTTTAGACATATCACCGTTTGCCACTGCTATTGCGACATCTGTGATATTTCGAACCTGAGCTGTGAGGTTGCCAGCCATCTGATTCACGGAGTCTGTAAGGTCTTTCCAAACACCACCTACCCCTTCCACGCTAGCCTGACCTCCAAGCTTACCTTCCGTACCCACTTCTCTTGCCACACGCGTCACTTCTGATGCGAAGGCTCTAAGCTGGTCCACCATCGTATTGATGGTATTTTTAAGTTCAAGAATTTCGCCTTTAACATTTACTTCAATCTTCCTTGATAAGTCGCCTTTGGCCACAGCAGTCGTTACCTCTGCTATATTTCTTACCTGGGCAGTCAGGTTCCCCCCCATTTTATTTACAGAATCAGTGAGGTCTTTCCAGGTACCTGCCACACCGGGAACATAAGCCTGCCCTCCCAACTTCCCTTCAGAACCTACTTCACGTGCAACACGGGTAACTTCCGAACCAAAAGCATTAAGTTGATCCACCATTGTGTTAATGGTATTCTTTAGTTCGAGAATTTCACCCTTAACGTCAACTGTAATTTTTCTTGAAAGATTACCCTTTGCCACGGCAGTGGTTACTTCGGCAATATTACGCACCTGAGCTGTCAGGTTGCTGGCCATCTGATTTACAGAATCGGTAAGGTCTTTCCACACACCACCAACATCCCTTACTTTAGCTTGACCACCCAGCTTACCTTCTGTTCCTACCTCCAGTGCTACTCGCGTAACTTCGGATGCAAAGGAGTTTAACTGATCTACCATCGTATTGATGGTATTTTTAAGTTCAAGTATTTCCCCTTCAACATTTACTGTAATTTTCTTGGAGAGATCGCCATTGGCAACAGCAGTTGTTACGTCAGCAATGTTACGTACCTGAGCAGTGAGGTTGCTGGCCATCTGGTTAACAGAATCCGTGAGGTCTTTCCAAACACCTCCGACATCCCTTACCTTAGCCTGTCCACCAAGTTTACCTTCAGTTCCAACTTCCACGGCAACTCTGGTTACTTCAGAAGCAAAGGAATTTAATTGGTCCACCATGGTATTGATGGTTTCCTTAAGTTCAAGAATTTCGCCTTCTACATTTACAGTAATTTTCTTTGATAAGTCACCATTGGCCACAGCAGTGGTAACATCTGCAATATTACGAACCTGAGCAGTAAGATTACTGGCCATTTGATTTACAGAATCTGTAAGGTCTTTCCATACCCCTCCAACGCCTTTCACTTTCGCCTGACCACCCAGTTTACCTTCTGTACCTACCTCAAGCGCCACACGGGTGACTTCTGATGCAAATGAGTTCAATTGATCCACCATGGTATTGATGGTATTTTTCAACTCAAGAATTTCTCCTTCTACATTTACAGTAATTTTCTTTGATAAGTCACCTTTGGCAACTGCTGTAGTTACATCTGCAATGTTTCGCACCTGAGCTGTAAGATTACTGGCCATCTGGTTTACAGAATCAGTAAGGTCTTTCCATACCCCCCCAATTCCTTTTACCTTGGCTTGTCCGCCCAGTTTTCCTTCAGTACCTACTTCCAGCGCCACACGGGTTACTTCTGATGCAAAAGAGTTTAACTGATCCACCATTGTGTTAATGGTATTTTTCAACTCAAGAATTTCCCCTTTTACCTGAACTGTGATTTTTTTTGACAAGTCACCTTTTGCTACGGCTGTGGTTACATCTGCAATGTTTCGTACCTGAGCTGTAAGATTGCTGGCCATTTGATTTACGGAGTCAGTAAGACCTTTCCATGTACCTGCTACCCCTTTCACCTGCGCCTGTCCACCCAGCTTACCCTCAGTACCTACTTCAAGAGCCACGCGGGTTACCTCAGACGAAAAAGAATTAAGCTGATCCACCATAGTATTGATGGTGTTTTTTAATTCAAGAATTTCTCCTTTTACATCAACAGTGATTTTTTTTGACAAATCGCCTTTAGCAACAGCAGTAGTAACTTCAGCAATATTCCTTACCTGGTCAGTAAGATTACCTGCCATCAGGTTTACAGAATCGGTAAGGTCTTTCCATACCCCTGCTACACCTTTAACTTTTGCCTGCCCTCCTAATTTACCTTCCGATCCCACTTCCCTTGCAACACGAGTAACTTCCATTGAAAAAAGATTCAGCTGCTTTACCATGTCATTTACCTCTTTCGCAATCCTGTAAAACTCCCCTTTCAGCTTATGATTACTAACAGCCAGAGGCATAGTATTGGAGAGATTTCCTTTTGCCACAGAACTGATAACATCTGCTATTTCAATAGTAGGTTGCACCAGGTCTGTGATAAGTGCATTGATGGAATTGGTACCTTCTTTCCAGGCTCCCTTTCCATCAGTAAATGAAATTCTGTGCTCAAGTTGTCCGTTTTTACCTATAATGGTAGCAGCCTGAGTGAGCTCTGCCATAAAGCGCTCATTCATTTCGACGATAGTATTCATCGTATCAGAGATTTTTCCTTTTATACCTGTCTGGTCCAATGCCATCCGGGCGGAAAAATTTCCATTTTTAATTTCGGTCAAAACTCTGAGCAA
The DNA here is from genome assembly GCF_000775915.1 of Sporocytophaga myxococcoides. Classification (NCBI taxonomy): domain Bacteria; kingdom Pseudomonadati; phylum Bacteroidota; class Cytophagia; order Cytophagales; family Cytophagaceae; genus Sporocytophaga; species Sporocytophaga myxococcoides. The sequence goes on along the minus strand of NZ_BBLT01000001.1, from coordinate 311,994 downwards.
TTCTTCATCCAAAGAAGAGACCTCCCTTACAGCAGTTTTTACTTTCATAAATTAATTACTCTGAAAAATTTACCTGGATTTTTTCCTAGTTGGAAACTTGAAAACATGCTTCAATTGGGCAACTAATACTTTTTTACCGAACAGCAAACCCGCAACGCAGGAAAATGTTTTAATAGAATCTTAAATAGATCCAATTTTAAAAGCAAGATATTGCTTATCAAATGGATTAAAAAATAAAAAAAGTGAAAATTACAGGCGTAATAATCCCCTTTCATGATAAAAAACCCTAATCTGAAATTAATATATCAGATTAGGGTCTCAGTTTTTAAAAGTGCACCCATCCCTGAGCTTTTATTGGGAATATATTTCCCCCTCCCGTAATTAACTGCACTCCATCCGAATATTCAGTAATGTGCCCAATGATTGTAATGTCAGGATGATTTTTAATCTTATCGAACGCGCTTTGATTTACTGTAAATAGAAGTTCATAATCCTCACCTCCATTTAGAGCTACTGTAGTAGGATCAAGGTTGAACTCTCTGGCAGTATCAAAAGTCATACTATCAACCGGGAGTTTATCTTCATAGATTCTTGCGCCGACTTTAGATGCCTTGCATATATGAAGAAGCTCACTTGCCAATCCATCTGAAATATCAATCATTGACGAAGGTTTAATTTTGAGCTCTTTCAAATCATATGTCACATCCATTCTTGCCTCTGGCTTAAGCTGTCTCCTTACCACATATTCCTTATCCGAAAGCTGAGGCTGCATTTCAGGATCCTGCTTGAAAACCTGTTTCTCTCTTTCTAATAACTGTAATCCGATGTACGCGCCACCCAAGTCACCCGTAACACAAATCAGATCGTTTACCTGAGCGCCTGATCTGTATGTCACTTCTTCTTTCTTAGCTTCTCCAAGCACTGTCACTGAAATAATAAGACCTGATCTTGAAGAGGTAGTATCCCCACCAGCCAGATCCACATTATAATCTTCACAAGCCTGATTAATTCCCTCATACAATTCTTCTATTGCCTCAAGTGAAAATCTGTTACTAAGAGCAATTCCAACCACAATTTGCTTTGGTATACCATTCATGGCAGCTATATCGGAAACATTTACCGCAACAGCTTTATATCCCAAGTGTCTTAATGGAGTATAAGTAAGGTCAAAATGAACACCTTCGGCCAGAATATCTTTAGAGACTAATGTAAGTTCATTCCTGTTTTCAATAACCGCTGCATCGTCTCCAATTCCTGTTTGAGTCTCAGGATGCCTTAAAACAACTTTTTCTTTCAAACGATTAATTAATCCAAACTCTCCTAAATCACTTAATTCCGTCCTTTTATTATTTTCCATCAGATTTTTTTGTATATTGTATAAGTTTTGTAAATCTTAATTATTTACTTTATCTAAGATTTCATTTAAATTTGTCAAGCATTAATCCAATCGTAAATAAATTAAATATGAAAAAAGCAACGATACTCTCAATTCTACTTATTCTTTTTGCTTTCTCATTTTCAGCTACTTCTTGTGTAAAAGCCAATCCAAAGTGTAAGAAGAATGCTAAGAAGGTAAGCAAAATGAGAAAAAGCGGACAAATTAAGATGTAAATCTATCTTTTTCTTCTGATTTCTCCTATCATTGGTCAATGACCGTTTAAGATAATAACGGATAAATAATTTTAAAAAGGGATCATTAAGATCCCTTTTTGTTTTCCTGACAGAGCTCTATTAGCGTTCCACCTGTCGTTTTAGGATGCAAAAAACAAATCAGTTTATGGTCTGCACCTTCTTTAGGCTGTTCATTCAAAAGAGTGAAACCTTCTTCTTTCATTCTCTGCATTTCCTGATTAATGTCTTCTACTTCAAATGCCAAGTGATGAATCCCTTCGCCTCTTTTTTCAATAAATTTTGCAATTGCCCCGTCTTCTGTGGTAGATTCCAAAAGTTCTATTTTTACATTTCCACAATTAAAAAAAAGTGTTCGTACCTTTTCACCTGCTACAAATTCCTCTTTATATGGTTCTGTATTGAAGAGTTTAGAAAAAAGAGGTATAGATGCTTCTATACTTTTTACAGCAATGCCAATATGTTCAAGGTTTTTCATATTCATTAAAGATTCAACAATTATCAGGATTTTTTATTAATAATTAGTAAATTTAAGTCTTATGAAACGAACTTATTTTATAATAAGACTGTTTCCGATTTAACCATAAAAATGTTCTCATCATGATTAATATTACAGAAAAAGCCAAAGAACATGTCTTTGACCTAAAACAAAAAGAAGGTTATACTGACGATTATAATATTAGAGTAGCTGTTAATGGTGGTGGTTGCTCGGGTTTAATGTATGATCTGAAATTTGATAACCAGATCAACCCAGCTGATCAGGTTTTTGAAGATAAAGGAATAAAGATTCTGGTAGACAAAAAAAGTCTTCTATACCTTTTAGGAACAACTCTTGATTTTTCTGATGGATTAAATGGAAAAGGCTTTCAGTTTATTAATCCAAATGCCAGCAGAACCTGCGGATGCGGGGAAAGCTTTGCGGTATAAGTAAATAGAATATATAATTTATTTAAAACAAAGAAATAAAAAAAGAGCAGTAAGCTGCTCTTTTTTTATTTATCAATAATATATTATAAGTCTTCTTTTAGTAAGCTCTGACCGTTTTTCCTTCCATAAAGAACATGTAGGCTTTATTAGCTACTCTGTTTCCACCAGGAGTTGCATAGTCACCTGTGAAATACCAGTCACCAATATGTTTTGGACAGGCTTTATGAAGGTTATCTATAGTCTGAAATACAACCTGGATCTCGGCTTTACAGTTTTTAGGAGTTACTATCTCTGATACTTTTCTGGAGATTTCATTATATGAAAACTGAGCATAAAGATTCTTTACATGATTTTCCATATTCCCGCTTAAAGTCTGGATAGCGCCTTTACATTGCTCATAAACTTCTTCCAGATGATACTCTTTCCCAGATTCTTTTAACAACTCAAGCACAGCGCGGAAAGCAACGAACTCTTTCATCTTGGACATATCAATTCCATAGCAGTCAGGGAATCTGATCTGAGGAGATGAAGAAACGATTACAATCTTTTTAGGCCCAAGCTTATCAAGCATCTGAATAATGCTCCTCTCAAGAGTAGTTCCACGAACAATTGAATCGTCAATAACAACAATGGTATCTATATCTTTTTTGATTACACCGTAAGTGGTGTCATATAGGTTGGTAACAAACTTATCACGCTCGCTATCCGCAACGATGAATGACCTTTGCTTCGCGTCTTTAATTACAAGCTTTTCTATTCTTGGCTTTAAAGACAATATTTTTTCAGGATCAACCCCATTGGGTTTACCATCAAGAATTACCTTTTTCCTGTACTGAATGAGGTAATCTTCTATACCTTCCATCATCCCCAGAAAGGCAGTCTCAGCAGTATTAGGAATATAAGAAAATACAGTATTTTCTAAGTCAAAATTAACAGCTTCAAGAACCTGTGGTACAAGTAATTTACCTAGCATTTTTCTTTCCTGATAAATTTCAGGATCAGAACCTCTCGAAAAATATATTCTTTCAAAACTGCAGGATTTTTTCTCTAACTGATCGATGAACTGCTTTTGAGCAAAGTCTCCATTTTTCTCTATTATAAGAGCATGACCAGGCTCAATCTCCTTTATCTGATCATAGTTTATATTGAAGGCAATTTTAATCGCAGGCTTTTCAGATGCAACAACAACCACTTCGTCATCTGCATAATAATAAGCTGGTCTTATTCCGGCAGGGTCTCTCGCAACGAAAGCAGCTCCATAACCTGTCATTCCCGCCATAGCATATCCACCATCAAAATCTTTGCAGGAACGCATCAATACCCTCTGAAGATCAAGCTCATCTTCAATCAATGAAGATATTTCGTGGTTACTATGTTCGTTTTTAAATTTATTAAATAACAGCTGATTTTCTTCATCGAGAAAGTGTCCTATCTTTTCAAGGACTGTTACAGTATCATTTTTTTCTTTAGGATGCTGACCAAGCTCAACAAGCTTATTGAAAAGTTCATCCACATTGGTCATATTGAAGTTTCCTGCCACAACCAGATTACGGCTCCTCCAGTTGCTTTGTCTTAGGAATGGATGGCAGTTTTCAATTTCATTGCTTCCATGAGTTCCATAGCGGAGGTGACCTAACAATACCTCTCCTGAAAATGCAGTGTTTTCAAGTATCCACTCTGCATCAAGGTATCTGTCTTTATGATCTCTTATAGCTTTTCTGAATTTTCTGTTGATTTTATTAAAAATAACAGATATAGGTTGAGGATCAACAGACCTATAACGGCTGATGTACCTTTTTCCTTCAGGAACACCTATTTTTACAGCTGCAACACCGGCTCCATCCTGGCCTCTATTGTGCTGTTTTTCCATCAGGAGGTACAGCTTATTGATGCCGTACATCGGGGTTCCGTATTTTTCTATGTAATAAGAAAAAGGTTTACGTAACCTGATTAAAGCGATACCGCATTCGTGTTTTATTGCGTCACTCATATAATAAGCTTAATAAGCTGCCCTGTATTAGATCAATTCAAAAACGTTTCTACTAGATTAATTAACCAGTTAGGTTTGAAGAATAAAACCAGCAATGGAATCGATAATAAAGATACGAAAATATCAGATGCAGAAATCGTCGATGTAAGTATAAGATTGTTATTTTCTGCTTTGCGGAAAAAGAGGTAATAAGGTATCCGCATATAATAAAAAAGTGCCAGCACAGTATTGAGCAAACCAGCCATCAAAATCACCAGATTCATTGTTACTCCCGACGACTGATAACTTTCCCAAAGGGCTGAAAAAACAAAGAATTTTGCATAAAATCCTGCAGTAGGAGGCAATCCTGTCAATGATATCATTATAATTACTGCTAAGGTTCCGATAAATGGTAATTTTCTTCCTGCTCCGTTAAAACCGGATATCTCGTCTGATCCGGTATATCCTGCTAATTTTTCAACCAATAAAAAAGCGGCGAAGTTCATAAGTAAAAGAATTAGCAGATAAAACAATAATGCTTTTACTGCCAACTGGTTTAGTGCGAATAATCCTAAGAGGATAAATCCTGTATGGGCAATTGAAGAATATGCCAGCATCCTCTTTGCATTTTTCTGGAATAAAGCCGCAAAATTTCCGACGGTAAGACTCAATATAGCAAATGCTGCTATCATGACCTTCCAATTGTAATGGAAAGGTGAAATTTTAAAAAATGTATAAGAAAATTTAAAAAGAACGGCCATAGCTCCAGCTTTGGGTGCTATAGAGAATAAAGCTGCTACCGGATAAGGGGCAGCCTCGTATACATCTGGTGTCCATTCATGGAATGGAACAGAGGCAATTTTGAACAGGAAGCCAGAAAGTATTAATATAAATCCAAGAAATAATGGAAATTCCTGTGCTTTTCTCACCCCTTCTATAAATATAGTATCAGAAAACAGCAAAGAACCCGTAAGCCCATAAACCAGAGATATACCATAAAGCATTAGGGCTGAAGAAAATGCCCCGAATATAAAATATTTAAATCCAGCTTCTGCGCTCTTTTCCTTTTTTCCGTAAAAGGTAAGTACAAAAGAAGATATTGAAATAAGCTCGATTGCCAGATAAATCATCAGAAAATTATCTGCCATTACCAGAAATGAAAGTCCTGCAATCAGTATTACTATAAACGCATTATATTCTCCTGTTCCTGATTCCATTTTCTTTGTATCCTGAGAAACTATTGAGAAAAATGAAGTAACTAATCCAGCTATCGCGAAAAGGAATTTAAAAAACAGGGACCATTTATCTAATGAAAGCATTTCATAATAGATAACACTTGAACCCTCCAACTGCACTAAGAGCAACTGATCCAGAATAAGTTTTAAATATATAACAAAACCTAGTGAGCTCATTCCTGCAAATACAGTTTGCCCTGTTTTGGGATATATGATCTGGATAATTAATAGTATTATAAACAGGGAAACCAGAAATAACTCGGGCCCTATAAATCCGGTACTTTTGAGAATATGAAAGAGTTGTTCTTTCATTATTATAAGTATTTGTTTATCTGAGAAACCGACAATTTACTTATTAAATAAAACATCGTTTTCAACTTGTTTAATTTTGTATTTTTCAAAGTATTACAGTGATCTGAAATTTTGCATGGTTTTCAGATTTTCCAATCCTGAATTGAAAATCTGTCCGACAAGCACCTCTACTGAATCGGAAACAGGTTCTAGCAGTATGCCTGGAAAAACACCAAGTACGAGAGTAATTACGATCAATGGGACAAGCATGATCAGTTCTCTCGAATTTAGATCGTTGAATTTATTATTGGATGTAATATTTTTTGAGATCCAGAATTTTCCGAAAAACATTCTTTGCAATGTCCATAGAAAATAAGTTGCTCCTATTAGAATGCCAAATACTGCTGTTATCGACATCCAATAAGGAACAAGACCATTGGTGGCAGAAGAATGAAAAGCCCCCAGCAAGGAAAATAATTCTCCTATAAAGCCTGAGAATACGGGCAATCCGAGAGATGCGAAAAACAATATTGTTACGGCAATTGTATAAGCGGGCATTTTAGATGCAAGTCCTCGATAATTTTCAATACCACGATCATGGGTTCTGTCATAAAGCACACCAGCAGCGAGAAACAACCCGCTTGACAGTATCCCGTGACTGAACATCTGGAAGATGGCTCCATTAATACCTTCCGGAGTCCCACTAGCGATCCCCAAAAGAACAAAGCCCATATGTGATACAGAAGAGTATGCTATCATTTTCTTCAGATCTTTCATTCCTAAGGCATTCATTGCTGCATAAATTATAGACAGTACTGCCAGAAATGAAATAAACCAGCCAAAATAAACTACACCTTCTGGAAATACTGGCAATACAGTTCTTATCAGACCATATCCTCCTATTTTTAACAGAATCCCAGCCAGGATAACTGACACTGGTGTTGGTGCTTCTACGTGAGCATCAGGCAACCATGTATGAAATGGAACAGCAGGCAGTTTAATCAAAAAACCTAATAACAAAGCCAGAAATGCAGCCATTCTTATCGGCAATCCCATAAAGTCGATTTTTGTCATTACATGAAAGACAGATCCCGGAATAAAATTTTTGGGATTAGTCATATCCGGTATATTAAATGAATGCACTATAGCCCTTCTTGGGATTTGCTTACTTTGAAGCATGCCTTGTATATTCGCAACATCATTGACAGTTACAGTTTCCACGTTTTCTGCCAGTCCTAACCTTACAGATGTTTCAACGGGATCAGCTACTGAAAAATATAATCCTATAATTACAGCCAGGATCAATAAAGAGCCCGCAAGCGTATATAAAAAAAACTTTATTGAAGCATATTCTCTCCTTGGCCCCCCCCATATTCCTATCAGAAAATACATTGGAAGAAGCATAAATTCAAAAAACAGGAAAAACAGAAATAAGTCAAGAGAAAGAAAGCAACCTAGAATGGACGTGTTCAGAATCAGGAGCAGTGCATAATATCCCTTAAGATATTTTTCTACTGACCAGGAGGAAACTGCCGCAATAAGCATAACAATAGCAGACAGCAATACCATCGTCACATTCAATCCATCTACTCCAATAAAATAATTTATTGAAAGACGTCCTACATTTCCAAGATCAACGGTAATCCAGTTAAGGCGCTCAGTGAGTTTAAATAATCCATAGATGGGATCTGTTACAAGACCCGGCTTTGAATAAAGGCCAAAAACAAAAACTGCCAGAATGGTTTGCAACAAACATACCGTCAAGTTAATATATTTATAAATACCAGAGCTGCTTTTCGGCAGTACCAGTAGAGGTATTAGACCTACAAGAGGTAAAAATATCAGTATACTTAACACTTTCTCCGTCACGATGGTAATAAATTATTTCAGCAAATATTTAATTCATTATATATATGGTCTGCTATTTCATCCAATTAAAAAAGATATAAATTAAGAGCATTACTGTAGCGAGTGTATATACAAAGTATTCTTGAACTTTTCCGGATTGTATATTCTTGAAAATTCCAGAAATAAAGGCTGCAAAGTTTGCCATAAATTTAACAAGACCATCTACAATATTTTTATCAAACCATGCAGCAATATGACTAAGCACCACATATGCTATAGCTGCACCATCTATTAATTTGTCAATCAGATAATCTAATTTGGTAGTATAAAAAGCAATCTTAAAGCCTGGTACAACCATAACTTGATAATAGAATTTTTCCAGGTACCAGTTATGACCAAGCAATTTCGTTACATTTGATTTTTCTTCTTTACCTGGGGTATAAGCATTATTTCTATATGCAAATATGCCCATTATAATTCCAGCTAAAGCCAATAAGACAGTAGTGTAAGTTACCCAATGGGAAAATTCAAGATTACTTTCAAATATCTGGTTAAGTTCTTTTAAGAACCAACTTGATTGGGGAGAAAATGGATTCAAAGAAAATGGAAACGCCAAAGATAACAGACAAAGTATCACAAGAGGTATTGAAATCAAAAGTGATAAATGGTGATGTTCATGCTTTGCACTTCTCAGGTATGGGATCTGGTTTTCAAGTCTAAAGCCTCCAAAGAAAACCATAATCAATTGCCTGATCATGTAAAGCGCTGTAAAAAATGCTGTTATAAAGCATGACAATGGAATCAAATAATAAACAATACCTTTATTGACATTATTATATGAATCTGCCCAATTGACTGCTGCTCCTATAATTGCTTCTTTTGAAAGAAAACCAGATAACAATGGTAACCCAACCAAAGAAGCAGAACATATTATAAAAACTATAAATACAAGTGGTAATTTTTTTCTTAGCCCTCCCATTAATCTCATATCCTGGGAATCAAAATCATTATATACCCCTTCATGAAATAATACATGTTTTATATCATGCATATAGTGTATTACTGCACCAGCAGAAAGAAACAGACCTGCTTTGAAAAAAGCATGTGTAAATAAGTGGAATAATGCAGCTTCTGGCACACCTGATCCGATTCCGACAAACATGTAGCCTAACTGAGAAATGGTAGAATAGGCCAGAACCTTTTTAATATCATTTTGAAATAAAGCAGGAAGAGATGACATTAGCATCGTTATCGCGCCTATTGAAGCTATTGTTGTAAGCACCTCTTCAGAAAGCAGGAAGAATACTTTTGCCAGCAGGAAGATACCGGCAGCAACCATTGTAGCAGCATGAATTAACGCAGAGACGGGAGTAGGTCCTTCCATTGCATCCGGAAGCCATACATATAAAGGAAACTGAGCTGACTTTCCAATACATGCCAATACTAAACCCAGCCCTGCTATTGTAAACCATATGCTCTGGTCTTCATCACTAACATCGAGATACTGAAACTCAAAAGTACCGGCGAATGACCATATAATCATTAAAGCCAGTAAAAAGCCAAGATCCCCTATCCTGTTGAAAAGGAAAGCTTTCTTACTTGCTTTTATTGCTTCTTCTTTGGTAAACCAGAATCCAATCAATAAATAAGAAGTAAAGCCTACCAATTCCCAGAACATAAAAGTAATCAGAAGATTATCAGAGACAATCAGACCGAGCATTGCAAATGTAAATATGGACAGATAAGGAAAGTATCGGGTATAGTTCAGCTTTCCCTTCATATACTCCATTGAATATAAATGCACCAGCAATGAGATGAGGCAAACAGTCAGCATCATAAAGCTTGATAACTTATCAACACTCAGAGATACATAAAATGCATTTTCAGAAATGCCTGTCAGAGATATCCATTTGAATGTTATGGAACCTGCTCTTCCCTCCCATACGGACAAGAAAATAAGTAATGAGAGGATAAAGGAAATGCCTATAAATAATGAAGCTAGCCAGTCACCTTTCCCTGGTAATTTTTTTCCGTAAAAAAACAGGATAAAAAACGCAAAGAGCGGCAAGAAAGCCGTAATCATGGAGAAATAAACGAGGTTATCAAGGTCTGTTATTAAATATGAATTCATGTCTGACCTAGCCTTTTAATTTAGTAATTTTATCCAGATCTGAAGTTTTATAACTTTTATAAACCTGAAGTAATAAAGCTAATCCCACAGCAGCTTCCGCAACAGCAACTACTATCACAAAAATCACAAACATTTGTCCGTCCATCTGTCTATTCAGATTACTGAAAACTACCAGATTGATGTTCACCGCATTAAGCATTAATTCTATTCCCATCAATGCTGCAATTGCATTTCTTTTTACAATAAGCATTATGATACCTATTGAAAAAAGGAAAGCTGCAATTATCAGAAAATGCGTGGATGGAATCATTTTTTAATTTTATCTTTTATTAAATGTCCTGCTACGATAGAAGCCCCGATTAAAGCCGCGAAAAGAAATACTCCTGCAAACTCAAATGGTAAAACGTACGCTGTCATAAGCTCTATACCTATACCTGAAACTGTGCTCTTATTCGGATAATATGAAAGATGTTCCTTATATCCGGCATTTAAAATAGCTGTGGCAAAAATAATAAAAACAGCTATCCCTAGAATAATTCCGGAAAGAAGGTTTTTATGTTCTGTAATAATATAATGCTGCCCTGTAAGTTTATTTGCAAACATGATTGCAAACATAAAGAGCAATAGGATACCCCCTATATAGATCACAATTTGCATGATTCCCAGAAAATCAGCAGAGGCCAGAACAAACAATCCGGCAACTCCAAGCAAAGTGCTTAATAAGGCAAATGCAGAGTAAACTACATTTTTAGTAATAATTAAAAACAAAGCTGAGCCAACAATAATGGCGGCAAAGAAATAAAAAAAGTATACCTCCGGACTATTGATCACCTTGTTCTCCTTCCTGCTTTGGTTTTGGCTTAATTACAGGTTTAAATATTGGCTTGGCTGGTTTCTTAACTTCCCCTGATTTAGGCTCATCGGTGCTTCCTTTTTTCTCATCAGTAGCGTCTTGCTTCCTGTCCTGTTCATTCGATGCTTCCTCTGATTGAGAGACTTTAGGAACTGACGGCTTTATAACTGGCTTAAATACTGGCCTCAGAGCTTTCTTTTCCTCTGGCTTGATTTCACCCGATTCAGAAGTTGCTGGCTTGTTCTCTGGTTTAACATTGCTTTCCTCTTCAGGCTTAGGATTTAAGGTTGGTGCTTTTATTACCGGCTTAAAAACCGGCTTCGCAGCTTTCTTTTCCTCCGGTTTCGTTTCGCCCGATTTAATTGTTCCTGACATTTCCTCTGGCTTCAAATTGGTATCCTCTCTGGATTCAGGGGTTGAAGCTGGAGGCTTTATAACAGGCTTAAAGGCAGGTTTTGGTATATTTGCCTTTTCTTCTGCTTTTGCATCTTCAGTACCAGAAGGTTTAGTAGTTTCCTGCGATTTTGGTTTAGACTTTTCCTTTTGCTTCTCTTCGTAAAGTTTTTTCTTCTCCTCAGCCTGATCAGGCGTAAGATTAGTAAAATGGTAAACCATGTTTCTGACATCAAACTCACTGTAATCGTAAGTTTTAGTCATTGTAAGACATTCTGTAGGACATACTGTAGTACATAAACCACAATAGCAGCACTTGGCCATATCTATGTCGAAAGTACCGGCATAAATCCTTTTGGTGGAACCGTCAGAAGTTTTTCCTATTTCTTCCGTTGATTTGATTGCATCTATCTCTATGCAATTGACAGGACAGATCTTTGCACAGAGGTCACAGACGATACAATCATCTATTTCATTATGTAGACGATATCGACCATTATCCGGAACAGGGATGGCCTCATGCGGATATTGAAGCGTTACAATACCTTTATCAAAAGAGAAATAGTCTTTATTTTCTACTCCTACCGGTTCTCTTTTATATCTTAAAGCTTGAAATAAATGTTTAAAAGTCAGCAGTAGTCCTGCTAAAAGTGACGTAATGCCCTCAGATATACTTCCCCAGTATGTACTCTTGGCTCCTTTATGTATATGGCTTTTAGTCATCATGCACCTCCTCAGTTTAATTCATCATGAGTCTCCAGAAACCAGAAATTAAGATGACAACTAATGCCAAAGGCGTAAGGACTTTCCAGCATAAAAACATGAGCTGGTCAACTCTCAACCTTGGATAGGTCCATCTGATTACCATTTGCAATCCAATTAAGGAAAAGGCTTTTGAAATCAACCAGAACGCCCCCCAGGCTATGCCGGAAATTGTGCCAGGATATCCGTTTGTCCAATCTGCCAGTCTTAAAAAACCTATATTCGGAAATGGGCTATTCCAGCTTCCAAGAAATAATATAGAGGCAAGAAAAGATACAAGCAGCATAATGGCATACTCTCCCAGAAACAAGATTGCAAATCTAAATCCTGTATATTCTGTATGAAATCCAGCGACAAGCTCTGATTCTGCTTCGGGTATATCAAAAGGAGCCCTGTTGCATTCTGCCAGCGAGGCAATAAAGAATACTACAAAGCTTACCATTAATATCGGATTTCTGAAAATATTCCAGGTAAGAAACCCTCCCACTTCTGTGATATTGATATCTGAACTTTGAATACCAAATAAGTAATTATTATCTGATATTTTTGAAAAGTCTTTAATCCATAAACTCTGCTGATAACTTATTTCCTGTAAGTCAAGACTCTGGCAGGTCATAACCACAGCAAGGACGGAAAGGCTTAATGGGACTTCGTACGAAATCATCTGAGCTACAGCCCTGATAGCACCATATAATGAAAATTTATTATTGGATCCCCACCCTGCCATTAACAAACCTATGACATCTAGTGAAATGATAGCCAGAAGGTAAAACACTCCGACTGAAGCACGTGAAGCTTCCAAACCAGGTGCAAAAGGCAAAACAGCATAACCAGCAAATATTGCAGAAAAAACAATTGCCGGAGCGGCAATAAACAACTTTCTGTCAGCCGATTTCGGAACAATATCTTCTTTGATCAGGAGCTTTATAAGGTCCGCGATTGTCTGCAATATCCCGTAAGGCCCTACTTCCATAGGACCATATCTATCCTGGATAAATCCAGAGATTTTTCGTTCTGCATACACTGCAAATACAGTATAGACAAGGATAATTGACAGAAATACCGGAATTAATATCATTACTGTTTAAAACAGGGGAGTAAAGTTACTGTATTGAAAGAATAATAAAAACCAAAAACATATAATTCAATAAAGACATTTATCAACAAACCCATCAAAAAAAAATCTAAAATCTAGGATACTTTTTTGCTTTGAAAAGTATTAAACTACTTCAGGCAAAAAGAGTCGTAGGATGTCCTGAAAAAACTAAATTTTAGCAAAAATCATACATTACTGATTATTAATATTTTAAAAATATTGGAGTTTTTTTTAAAGAAATCTTCTATTTTTTTTTAAAAAATAGATTAATCTTACACAAATTTTGATTTACCTTTAAAGAAGGAGTAGCCCTACTTTCTCTAAAGAAAAAAATAGATTTCACACCGCCATGAAAAGAATCAAAAGCATTTTATTAGTTGATGATGACAGTATCAATAATTTCATCAATGAAAAACTAATTAAAAGGCTGAATGTAGCAGACGAGGTAAAAATAGTTCTTAACGGGGAAGAAGCTTTGAACCTGCTTCAAGAGATAATTAGTTCTGGTCAGAAATGTCCTGAATTAATTTTGCTGGACATTAATATGCCGGTTATGGATGGGTTCGAGTTTCTTGAAGCTTATAAAACATTAGATTTTCCAGATAAAAAATCTGTAGTAATTGTAATGCTTACTACTTCTACAAATCCACTGGATATAAAGAAATTAAATGACTCGGGAGTCTTTGGTTATGTGAACAAGCCATTAACAGATGAAAAATTCTCCAGTATCCTGAATGAACATTTTGTAATAAACTAAAATAGAAAAGGTTGTACAGACAGCACAACCTTTTCTATTGATAGAGTATTTTTAAACTACTTTTGCCGGATTACCAAATACAGTTTCTCCATCTTTTACATCATTGATCACCACTGAACCTGCACCTACTCTGGCATTTTTACCTATAGTAACGCCTGAAATAATAATTGCTCCGGAACCAACAAATGCCCCTTTTTCTATTTTAACACCGGAATTAATAATACTTCCGGCACCAATCTGAACAAAGTCCTCAATCTGGGCATCAAAATCTATCAAGGCATTGCAACTGATAATACAGTGATTAGAAATCTTGGCATTGCTATTAATGATAGCACCCGCATTGATCATATTGCCATAGCCGAGAAAAGAATACTCTGATATAAATGCTTTGGAATGAACTGCATTTACAGGCATAATTTTTCTTTTCTCCTTAAGCATCTGCACAAGATTCTGCCTTAGTTTATTGTCATCACTGGCAACAAAAGCTGAGCATTTTTTCCCGAGATATTTTAAAAAGCCATCGTCATCTGTACGGCCAAGTACAGCTACATCGCAGATTTCCTTGCCGTGCAGTTTATCATCGTCATCTAAAAAACAATAGGTAACAACATTATTACTTTGAAAAATATCCAGAGCAACTTTTCCTAGTCCTTTTGCTCCGAAGATAATTACAGGATTATTATCCATGCTCATATTTTTTTACCAAATATAAATGTAAAATTATTTGTTTCTGAAAAGAATTAACGAACCAGTAACATTTAAGAACTTTAATAAAGTTCATTTATTCCTAACATATACCACAACGTATTGATTTTCAACAATCAAATCATAGCCTTGATGCGAAAAATTGCTTTGAGGCTTTAAAATCAGAAAATCATAATTTGTCAATGCTTCATAAGTATCATCCACATTCAAAGATACATGATGTTTTATTCCATAATAGTTTAAAAAGACGTAGTAAGTATCTTCTTCACAATATACATTTTGAGGAATAACCTCAAATATTTTTGAAAGAGCCAGATTCATCTCATCATAAAACCCAAAATCATTCCTAAACGCTCTCAGATCAGAAAATAACATAGCTGCAGCTAAAGCCAGTATGTAAGCCAACTTCAGATATCTTTTTTTAAAACCTGAACAAATTCCACCAATCCAGAAACTTATAATTGGAATCAGATATATCCAGATTCTGAAAAATGGCAATACCCTTTGTACTCCAATAAGTAGTATAGGAATAAGCAAATGAATTATTGAGAGCAATTGGAAAACTCTTTCAGATCTTTGTGTATGTATAAAAATATTCCAGACCATAATAAATATCAGTAATACCCCTCCTCCCGTTTCTACATTTAATAACCAGATGGCTGAGTCTCCCAAGTATGAAGGAATACTATTTATCCAATCGTTTAACGACAATGACCTTACCCAACTGTTAGATACTAAAGAAGAAACTCCGCTTACCAAAAAAACAGGAGCATAAAGCAACAAAACCCCTGCTAATACTGCACAATAAGCTGCATATAATTTAAATAAAGGATTAATATTTTTATTCAGAAAAAAATAAAAATGAAGAAAAATAATTGAAGCTACGAATGGATAAAGAAAAGTAGGAATTGTGTAAAAGCCTATGATGGATATGAAGGTAAACGCAAATAGATATGCTCTTTTCTGAGCTGATGTATACTTAAAACATATGACCAACAGAAGAAATGAACACATTGTCAGCAACAAATAGCCTCTCCCCTGCACTGCATAAAAATTCATTTGAAAACTAAATGAATAAAATAAATAGGCCGCGATGGCCGTAAAATATGAAAAATGCTTTTTATAAAATAAAAACAACACCGCTCCCAGTATTATTGAAAAAATAAATGATGGTAAGCGCATTATTAATAACGTATTGTCAATAAACAGTTGAATAAGACAGGATAACAAATTACTGAATATATGATTGTTTGGAGCCGGATAATAGGTGGCTGTAACTGCAAATCCTTTACTTACAAAATACACATATGAAAAGGCTTCATCAACCAAAAAAGGAACCTTGAAAAAATACCAGAGTTTCAACAGCAGGGAAAATAGTGTTATCAGAGAAAATGCAATCACTTCGTCTCTCTTTAAAAGAGAAAATTCTTTTGTTATCCTTGTAATTAATCTAAAGTATTTTGTTAAAATTAAGACAGTAAGAGATTCTGATTTTCTTATCAGTCTGGGTATGCTTAAAATATAAACCACAGCTGCAATCAAAGTAAAATATCGGGATGCAGTGAAAGTATGTGGAGTCAAATATTTATTCCTCAGCACAAATTCCTTATCTTGAATATTGTAGTGCAAGATTATAGAATGCAGAAAATCATAATAACTTGTAGTCCATAGAAAAAAAGGAATTGCGATTACTACTAATAATCCTGTAAGAAATAGTAACTTTATTATTGAAGAAAAAAAATATAGATTTTTAGGATTCATTTAGAGATCATTCCCATATGTGCATTTAATGAAGATAAAGTTAAAAAATATTATCATTTCAGGATTTATCGCGGCACTTATTCTTCCATTTATTTTAATTACTGATCTTTTTCCATTTGCAAGGTTTGGAATGTTTGCAGAACCTGTAAGCTCAGCCGACACTCTTAAAATATTTGAAGCTGAATTTTATCAGAATCACCAATGGCACAACCTGAATGCGAAGCAATTTAATATGGCATCAGGTTCCTTTATGTACCTTGCACGTAATTACTATTACAGAAATCAGTCACAAGAATTTCTTAATAAACTAAGTCAAGCCATTCCGGATACTTCTATATATGCTTGGAGATTAAAGTTTATTCAGATTTCTGGAAATAATCCTCAACAAGCTGACACGATTATCATTGAAACTTTAATAATAAGATGAGTAGAAAAGACAGGGTACTTATCTTCTTTTTACTATTTGTTGCCTTTACAATTCCGGCAATTTATCTCACATACTTTAGCCCTTTGGTAAAAGCATACTTTGATGGTTCAGCACCACCTTGGGTTAATAATTTGATTGAATTTATTTATCCGAGAATGATCACTGAACGAAATCGTTTTCCGGTTTCATTCTTTGAAGAAAAAGCCATACAAGTGATTCTGCGTATCACCTTTATCCTATCAGGCTTTGCGATTTTCCTTTTTCTGAAATCAAAATCCACTTCTTTCAGAAAATTCACCATACAATTCTTCAACGGATTTGTAGATTATCACCAAGTTAGCATTCTCAGGATTTTATTCTATGGTTCATTGCTATACTTCTCTTTTGAATTTTACAATGATTTACTTGTTTTATCTTCTATCAAAGCATTCTTTAAACCTTTATTCTTACTTAAACTAGCAGGATTAGGATTTCCTTCTGCACCATTAGGATTGATCTTGTATTTAATTTTAATGCTCAGCTGTATATTGTGTATTCTAAGCATTTATCCTGTATTGTCATCTGCTATAGCAGTATTAACTTTTATATATTTTCAGGCAGTATTCTTCAGTTTTGAAAAAATTGACCACGGTTATACTACTTTAAATTATGCAGGACTAATAATGCCTTTCCTCCTTTATCAGCAGAAAAAAAAGGCTAATTCTGCAACCTCACTCCTTCCGGACTGGCCACTGCAACTTATAAAACTTTCTTTAAGTCTTTGTTACCTTCTTGCAGGCCTTGAGAAATTATTTATCTCCAAAGGAGCATGGTTATCGCCAGCAACATTTAAAAGCTATATATACCTTCATCAGGCTCCTTTGGGAATGCAAATATTAAATTATCCCATACTATGCTCTATGTTGCCTTTTGCTGCCATGATTTTTCAGCTTGGCTTTATAAGCATCCTTTGGAAGGATAAACTAAAATGGATATTTCTGCCAGCAGGAATATTATTTCACATAGGTACTGTAGTACTCTTCGGCATTTCCTCCATTATAAATCCATGGGTTTTCACGTACATTTATTTTATCCGATGGATTGAAATCAAACCATTAATGAGGCTTATTAAATCGTTTGATAATCTTTTCAAAAGGAGAATACAATAACAAAAGGCAAATGAAGAAAGGTAAAAAGCCAATTTTATACCTTGCCAGGGTCCCCAAATTAGGTGATGAGAAGGCAAGCAAAGAAGAAAGAAAAACTATGTAAAAAACAATACTTGTCAGAATCAAAATATCTGTTTTTCTTTTATTCCTTTTCAGATTAAAAAAGACGTAAAAAGATAATATTAAGAGACAGGCGTTTTCGAGTCCTGTTGTAATCATAAATACATTTTTTGCTTCAAATATCAATGGTCTGAAAAGCCCTGCAAATAAAGCTGCCGGAAAGTTTATAACAAATGAAGAAATAGTTGGTGTTAAATTATAAAAATGAATCATTTTTCCATGTGATGATAATAGAACAGTAGCCACGTTATTTTGATATATTGACTGCAGGAAAGTATTGATGGACAAATATGGATTCAGAAACGACACTACAATGAAGAGGCTTAATAAGGAGGTAAAAAAAACTGTCACTTGCATAGACGTTTTAATCTCTGCCATTCTGCTCAGATATTTGGTAATTCCTAATGCTATAAGAACAGGAATGAGGACAGCTGCATAGTAAAACTTGATAAAGAAAACTACTCCGCACATCAGAATAGTAATACCCACGTGCAATATTTTGATTTTTCTTTTTTCAAATATCCATGAAAAAAAATAACCTGTTATAATAAGCATTGCAGGCATTACGATACTTTCCTTTATAAATCCAGAACTCCAGAACACAACAGAAGGAAAAAATAAAAAGGAAACTGCTATATGCCACTTATATTCCGGGTAAGCCGATGCTACCATACTGGCAAAATTAAAGAAACCTAAAAATGAAATAAGCGAGAAGTATATTGAAGCTATCCAATAATTATTAAAAGAAATAAAAGTTATCAGTGAAGCCAATTTAATAAAAGCCACCACCCTAGGCTGAGAGGATAGAAAGGGATCATCTGTAATATTCTTAAAGAAAAACTTAATAAACCTATCAGGTTCATTCGAGATCATTTTGGAATATTTTACTGCATATTCAAAGAAAACAAAAGTATCTCCCGTTCCCTTGTAAAATATAAGAAAGACAAGGCCCAAACAGATTCCGGAGAGCAATTTCAGTAACAAAGCCGGAAGAAGCACTCCACCGAGCACAGTATTTCTGTTTTTTTTATAATAAAAAAAGCAGATTACCGAAAGTAAAATTAGATGGATGCCCCACTGATACATGTTTCCTTCAGGATATTTATTCCAATTTTACACTTCAGACACTGTTTTTTCAAGCAGAAATTGGTATAAAGTTCTATTGAAGCCTGAGTATCGAATGCTGACTTCATCTTCAAAGCATGTTTCTTCCATTTTTGAGTAATGTAATTCTCTTCTGCCGGCAATGTTTCCAGAAATTCAATCGCCTTATCTACCAAACCAGGAATATCCTTTTGCCTTCCGTAAGCAGCCAAAAGAGGAACTACTGAATTAATAACCAGATTATTTATAGAAGTTTTGCCAAGCTTTTTTTGCTTCGCATCCGACAAAACATCAAAGGTAAAATGATTTATCCAATATGGGCTTGTGGCAACATCCAATACTGCCAATAATTCTTTGTGAGATCTGCTTTCAATAAACTTATAGAACAACTTCTGATGACGGGCCAGCAAAGCCGCAAGTTGAGCAATTCTCATGCTGGGAAAACCTGCTGGCCTGACTCGGAGAAATTTCCATTCGGCTCCTGTCATTTCCTTATTCTGCAGAGAAAACTTCACAGCGAGATAATTAAATTCCTTTTGAAGCGATCGTGGATATTCATCTTCAAAATGTCCCTTTAAAAGACCTGCCATTCCAAATAACAAAGCTTCTACCTGGAAATGATTGCCCGAACATTTATTGATAAGCTTATATGGAAGAATTTTGCTTAGCCTTAAAAACGGATCATTATTAAGCTTAAACCCAAAATTTGATGCCAGCATCTGGTAGCAGGTTTCTTCCCAGTCATTGTTGTTTTTTTCAAGTTCAGAAATTATCCTTTGTGATTTTCTTTCAAGGCGCTCCGATAATACTGAATCCAGCATACTGAGTTTAATCATCTCCGGAACTTCCGAAAATCTGGAAAGACATGGAATTCCCTCATCTTGAATGAAAGCTCTGTACTTTTTTATTACTTCCGGAAAGATCCTCTCCTTCAGTTCTAGAACAGGAACTATGGTTCCATCTTTCCTGTAAACAATTTCATCATTAGAAAAAACGATATGAAGGATTACAGAATTGTACGCTTCATCCTGCTCGTGATGGTGGTCTTTCCAGGCGGAACTATTGACATGTATTTCAATATTTCCTATCCATTCCACATTTTCAATTCGGACTTTGCTGTTTAAAAAATCAGGCCCCGCATCTGTATTGGGAAAACCCTGAAAAAGCACATTCAATGGTTTACCATCTGTAGTTTGGAGTTTTTCCTTATGGAAGTACTGGTACTGCCATATAAAATGGAGTAAATCTTCTTTCATAGCTTATAAATTGGTTGAACTGCTGATAAAAAATTTAGAGCTGTCTTATTCACTAAGACAGCCCAGCACTAAAATTATAAATATTTGCTGAGATAAACTTTCATCTCATCTCTGAGCTTAATTGCCTCCTCCTTCGCCTTAGTATTGAAATCATCTCCTGATGAAGCATATATAATACTTCTGGAAGCATTTACAAGTAAACCACAGTCTTTATTCATTCCATTCTGAGAAACTTCTTCCAGGCTTCCTCCTTGCGCACCAACACCTGGAACGAGGAGAAAATGATCAGGAATTATTTTTCTGATATCTTTCAATAGTGTCGCCTGAGTGGCCCCAACTACATACATAAGGTTTGATGCATTGCCCCATTTACTGCTTTTTTCTAAGACTTCCTGATAAAGGTATTGACCATTTTCAAGTTTCATCATTTGAAAATCTTTACTTCCTGAATTGGATGTCAAAGCAAGGAGAATAACCCACTTATCTTTGAATTCAAGAAAAGGAGTAACAGAATCCTCCCCCATATATGGAGCAACGGTAACAGAGCCAAAATTCATATTATCGAAAAACGCCCTGGCATATAATCCTGAGGTATTTCCTATATCTCCCCTTTTGGCATCTGCAATTGTAAATATTTCTTTTGGAATATATTCCAATGTTTTTTCCAGAGAATCCCATCCTTTTGAGCCCATTGCTTCATAAAAGGCAATATTGGGTTTGTAAGCAACGCAATATTCATGGGTTGCATCTATGATTCGTTTATTGAATTCAAATATAGGATCTTCAAACTTCTGAAGACTTGCCGGAATTTTTTTTAAATCTGTGTCAAGTCCAATGCACAGGTAAGATTCTTTTGATTTTATTTGCTTTACCAGCTCTTCTCTTTTCATCGTAAATCAGGAATGCATAAAAATAAGGCGGAAAATTGAAAGTTGAAAGGGCTGAAAGCCGAAAGCTAAAAGTTGAAAATTGACAAAATCTTTCAGAGATACTACTTATGTCACTTTTCGGGAATAAGTTCAGGAAGGGAGGTATTTTAAACCAGGTTTATATAATAAAGAAGCCTGAAGTTAAATTTTCATTTACCCCTCAGGCTTTTTTTAATGTTTCAGAATCAGTTATCTGAGATCGACAACTTCTACATTTTTATATTTTGATTTGTCAAATGAAAACAATGACTCGTCCACTTTAAAATCCGGGAAGAAGCTTTTTACAGTGTAAAGGTATCTGTTTCCGTTTTTCTCAAAAA
This sequence comes from Sporocytophaga myxococcoides, assembly GCF_000775915.1. Classification (NCBI taxonomy): domain Bacteria; kingdom Pseudomonadati; phylum Bacteroidota; class Cytophagia; order Cytophagales; family Cytophagaceae; genus Sporocytophaga; species Sporocytophaga myxococcoides. Next base: position 290,333 of record NZ_BBLT01000001.1, on the reverse strand, counting down.
TTTTCCAGCTTTTTATAGTCTTATCTTTTTTGTTAATTTCCAATCTGACTTTAAAAAACTGATTATTTTTATCTTCAGGGATGAGATCAATTACTTCATAGACTTTACCGCCTTCCTGTTTTTCTTCCAGAAAAGCATATTTGTAGCCTTTCTTGTAAATGCTGTATATTCTTGAAGGAGTAACATCCTCCTCTCCGGGCTCATAATTAGTAATATTCACTTCGTTTGATTCTTTAAGATAGGTCCAAACGGTAGTACCATTATTAATAATTTCCTGACCACTTAGTTTCAGGTTAAACTTGGGCCCCTGAACAATAATTTCTCCTTCAGAGGTTTCATTGATGCCAGCGGTGGGACTTTCCAATGAATAGGTAAACTTTGCCTTAAAGGATTTAATTTGTTGGTATTTTTTACTTACAGCGTCAAGCGTTGCGGCGGCTTTAGGATCCTGTTGAGCATACAAAGCTCGGAAACTTAAACAAATTGCTAAAAGCCCCAGGGAAATTTTTTTCATTGTCTGTTTTTTGACTTCTATCTTAATTCAATCACTTCAACGCCTTTATGTTTTGAAACATCAAAACTAAAATAGTTGTCTTCCACTTTAAAATCAGGAATAAATTCTTTTACGGTATAATAATACTTGTTTCCGTTTTTCTCAAATATTTTCCAGCTTTTCAGAGTTTTATCCTTCTTATTTATTTCCATTCTAACTTTAAAAATCTGTGGCTTTCTGTCTTCAGGAATCAGATCGACAACCTCATAAGTCTTACCATTCTCATTTTTTTCTTCCAGAAAGGTATATTTATAACCTTTTTTATACATTGAATAAATCTTTGTCGGATTCAAATCATTTTCATCTGGCTCATAGTTCGAAACATTCACTTCATTCGCATCCTTAATGTAAGTCCAAACAGTAGACCCGTTATTAATAATCTCCTGACCATCTATCTTTAATGTAAATTTAGAACCTTTTACTACAATTTCCCCTTCAGAAGTTTCTTTAACATTATTAGGAGCTTCAAGTGTATAGACAAATTTTGCCTTAAAGGAAGGCATACTTTTATACTTTGAACTCATTGCATCAAGAATCGCTGCTGCTTTTGGGTCATATTGAGCGAAAGATACTTTCGAAAGACTAACAAATAGTACTATTAAAAGGCTTGCAATTTTTCTCATTTAACTAAAATTTCGTATTCCTATTTTTTCTTATCCAATTCATTCAATAATTGTTCCAAACTATATTCGTCGGTCACAAGCACCTCTCTGGCTTTGCTTCCTTCAAACGGACCGACAACTCCTGCAGACTCCAGCTGATCTATCAAACGGCCTGCTCTGTTGTAGCCTAGTTTTAATCTTCTTTGTAATAATGAAGTACTTCCCTGTTGATGTGTAACAATAATCCGGGCGGCTTCCTCGAATAAACTATCTCTTTCTGCAAAATTGAATTCTCCCTTATCCCCTCCTTCTCCTTCTTCATCAACATACTCAGGCAACATATACGCTGAATCATAACCTCTCTGAGATCCAATAAATTCGCAGACTTTTTCAACCTCCGGAGTATCTATAAAAGCACATTGTACACGAATTAGTTCAGACCCCATTGAAAATAACATATCCCCTTGCCCGATTAACTGCTCAGCTCCTCCAGCATCCAGAATAGTTCTGGAATCTATTTTGGAGGTTACTTTAAAAGACAACCTCGCCGGGAAATTCGCTTTTATAATACCCGTAATTACATTGACAGACGGTCTTTGTGTAGCAACCACAAGGTGAATACCAATAGCACGCGCCAGCTGAGCAAGACGGGCAATCGGGGTTTCAACCTCTTTACCCGCAGTCATCATTAAGTCAGCAAGCTCATCTATAACAAGTACGATATACGGCATAAAGCGATGTCCTTTGGTCGGATTAAGCTTCCGTTCAACAAACTTTTTATTGTACTCTTTTAGATTTCTGCAATTAGCATCTTTGAGAAGATCGTAACGCATATCCATTTCCATACAGAGGGAATTGAGCGTATGAATTACTTTTTTAGTATCCGTTATAATTGCATCCTGAGTATCAGGAAGCTTTGCCAGAAAATGTCTTTCTATTTTATTAAATAAGGAAAGCTCTACTTTTTTAGGATCCACCAGTACAAATTTTAACTGGGATGGATGTTTTTTATAAATAAGTGAAGCCAACAGCACATTCAAACCTACAGATTTACCCTGACCTGTAGCACCTGCCATCAGCAAGTGCGGCATTTTAGCAAGGTCTCCGACAAATACTTCATTGGATATAGTTTTCCCAAATACAACAGGAAGATCTTTGTCGCTCTTCAAAAACTTCTCGGTGGACAGTACTGAACGGATAGATACTGTTTCTTTATTGCTGTTTGGCACTTCAATACCTATTGTACCTTTGCCTGGAATAGGGGCTATAATTCTTATACCAAGTGCTGCAAGACTTAAGGCAATATCATCTTCAAGATTTTTTATTTTTGAAATTCTGATACCTGCATCCGGTACGATCTCATACAAAGTAACAGTTGGACCAATGGTTGCCTTGATATTGCTGATACCAATATTATAATGAGAGAGTGTTTCTACAATCTTATCTTTGTTGGCCTCAAGCTCTTCTTTGCTTACCTGAAATTTAACTCCTTCATATTCATTAAGTAAGTCAAGGGTTGGATATTTATAAGAAGATAGATCAAGGGTCGGATCATAGTTTTCAGCTATTCCTTCTTCAACAATCTCTTCCTCAGGTGCTTTTGCAACCATCAGACCTATACCTCCTTCTTCATTGGAAGGAATGTATTCATGAACTTCCTCTTCTTCTGAATTTTCTTCATATTCATATTCTTCCTCTGCCCCATCTTCTTCGCCAACTTCTTCCTCATATTCCTCATTCTCATATTCCTGCCCAGATACTTCTTCCTCTTCTTCTAAAGCTTCTTCAGCAGTCTCCTCTTGTTCATCCACAACCTTGACCAGCCAGTCTTCATCTGAAATTTCCTCTTCCTCTTCTTCTTTTTCCTGATCATCAGAAGCAATTTCTTTTAAATGATTTTTGGCCTCTGCAACATTTTCTGCCAGTACCTCTTTGGCTCCCCAGATTGTGGTAATGTTAAAATAAAATATGCTGAAAATTACCAGGGCCAGAAGCATTACAAGCGGAGTCCCCCAGCCAATCATTGCGTTTGTAATATTTGCAAGTTCAAAGCCAATACCTCCACTCAGAAAACCAAGGACAGACTGATTATCAATTGCAAAAACAAAATAACCGGAAGTAAGTGAAATCCAAAATATAAAAAATGCACAGAATATAAATACTCTTCTGAAATTGAAGAGATCCTTTTGAAAAACCAGTTTAAAACCTATCAGGAAAACCAGTGGGATAAATAAAAAGGACGCTATTCCAAACCACTTAAATATAAACCAATATGATAAAACAGATCCAAATAATCCCAGCCAGTTTCTGGATTCCAGTCCCGACTCCTGAACGTTTGTTGAAAGTAATGCCTCTACTACACTTTGATCTTCGGTTCCATTAAACAGAAAAGATATAAAGGCAATGACCAGACAAAGGGAAAATACCAATAAAGTGAATCCTGAAGCAAGCAAAAATCGCCTGTCTTTCAGAAAACCTAAATTAATGTTGGGAAGTCTGCTTCCAGAGCTTTCTTTTTCCTTCTTTTTATTAGGTTTCTTATAGGTATTTTCAGCCATGGTATTTGGAATAATGGATTACAAAATTAAGAATTTTTACCAAAGAATAGGTTTAAAATATGAGAAGGTCTTACTATTAAAAATCCTATTTTTCTTTGAGTAATTTCTTATTGATTGCACTAACCAGAGCGGGGCCCTCATAGATAAACCCAGTATATATCTGCACCAGAGTGGCACCTGCCCTGAACATATCCATGGCATCTTCAGCAGAATGAATTCCTCCGACCGCAATGACAGGGAAGGCATTTCCGGATTTTTGCACCAGATATTCAACCACTTCTACAGATCTTTTATGCAATGGCTTTCCACTTAAGCCCCCCAATTTGCCAATCTGATCTAACACTGCCTGATCAGTTTTAAGACCGGACCTTGAAACTGTGGTATTGGTAGCTATTACACCATCAATTTTCAACTCTTTAATAATGGATATAATATCATCAAGATCACCAGTGGTAAGATCAGGCGCAATCTTAAGGAGTATTGGCTTTGGTGCAGGTTTAGAAAGATTAAGATCTTTTAAACTACTCAAAAGTTCGGTCAGAGGTTTCTTATCCTGTAATGCTCTTAAATCCGGGGTATTAGGAGAACTCACATTCACCACAAAATAATCTACATAGTCAAACAGAACATTGAAGCCATACTTATAATCTTTTACCGCATCCACATTATCAGTAGCTTTATTCTTACCAATATTTCCGCCAATAATTACTTTTTCTCTTCTATTTTTTAGCCTTTCAACAGCCGCCTCTACTCCTTCATTATTGAATCCCATTCTGTTTATTATAGCTTCATCTTCTCTTAGTCTGAACAAGCGTGGTTTATCATTACCCGGTTGAGGTTTAGGCGTTAGCGTTCCGATTTCGACAAACCCAAATCCCATGCAGGACAACTCATTAAACAACTTTGCATCCTTATCAAAGCCTGCAGCCAAACCGACGGGATTAGGAAATGTAATTCCAAATAGCTTACGTTCAAGCCTTTTATCTTTTACCCGATAAAGCAACTTGAAAACCAGTGATATTCCAGGAATTTTAAAGAAAAAACGAACAAGATCGAATGTAAGATGGTGTACTTTTTCAGGATCAATTTGAAAAAGAAGCGGGAGTAGAATTTTTTTATACAAAACTGTTTTGCTTTTTCTATCAAATTTAGGACAGAGAAAGGGATTAAAAAAGCACGTTTAACAGGTTGGTAAAACTTTTTTAGAAAAGGCTGGAAAATGAATTTTTTATCATTAATTTATTCTAAGTTCAATTCATTTTTAACTTATGAAAAATGTATTTCTGCAAGCTCAATGGAGAAATCTAATTCTTGCCAACTACGAATTCGATCCCTCTGATTTAAAAAAACATCTTCCTCATAAAACTGAGCTGGATTTCTTCAATAATAAATGTCTTGTAAGTCTGGTCGGCTTTAAATTTTGTAATACAAAAGTCAAAGGACTTAAAATTCCTTTTCACACTGATTTTGAAGAAGTCAATCTTAGATTCTATGTAAAATATAAGTCTGAGGATGGGCAATGGAGAAGAGGTGTTGTATTCATTAAAGAAATCGTCCCCAAGCCTGCAATTACCCCAAGCCTGCAATTACCTTTGTTGCCAATACACTTTACAATGAAAATTATGAAACAATGCCAATGAGGCATTTGTGGCAAAGCGGAAGCAAACTTCAGGTTTCATATGAATGGAAATTCCAAAATAGCTGGAATCGGTTAAAGGTGAGTGCTAATAACAAGAGGTGCTGTTTTGATGAAGGTTCGGAAGAAGAATTTATAACAGAACACTATTGGGGATATACAAAAATCAAAGAAAATATAACAGCTGAGTATGGTGTGGAACATCCCAAATGGAATGTATATCCAGTGGAAACCCATGACATTCAAGTTAATTGCAAAGACATTTACGGCAATGAGTTTGCTTGTCTAAGTAACCAGATACCTAACAGCGTCTTTCTTGCAGAAGGTTCGGAAATAAAAGTACTTCAAGGGACCCGAATATAAAGGCGTATAGATGGACTCTCTGATTAAATAATCCTATATTGCTGATTAATTTTAGAGTTAAGAGGTTATATTTTATGAACCACTGTATAGTGTATCAAAGCTATGGTCAGATCGATATCATCAATGAATTGATTTATTCGATTTATACCTTAATAAAGCAATACGATTATCAGCAACCACCCCAAAAAATTATTGTCTATTCCGATCAAATACAGTACCTGAAAAAATATTTACCAGAGTATATTGAGTTCAAAGAAATTGACAGACCACAAATACTGAAGTGGAGCGGACCGAATAGATTCTTGCACAGGGTAAAAGTCGAGATAATAAAAGATGTATTCAAAAATTATGAATGTTCGATTCTTTATGCTGATTCAGATACAACTTTTTTATCCAGACCTGATGAATTATTTTCTAAAATAGATTCTGGGAATTTCATAATGCACAAAAATGAGGGTTTAATTGCCTCAGGTTCAAATATTACTTTTAAGAAACTCAAAAAAATACTTAAGGATAAAGACCTTCAGACCAAAATAAAAATTCCTACAGAAACAAATATGTATAATGCAGGAGTTTTAGGTATACCTTATTCTTATAAAAATCTTCTTGATGATGTTTTGGAAAAAACAGACCTGTTATATGATCATACAGGGATTCATTGTATGGAACAATTGTCATTTTCCTATATTCTAAATGAACATTCTCTAGGAAAAATTGTTCTGGCAGAACCATATATTTTCCATTATTGGAATTTTAAAGAATACAGAGCTGTCCTTGACAATTTTTTCACTTATTATTCAGGCAAACCTTATCAATTGATATTAACGAAAATTGATATTATAAATCCTCAGGTTCTTATAAAGCCCAAAATGCAATATGAAAATCTCAGTTTTTTCCCAAAGGCAATGCGGAAGCTTAAAAAGAAAAGGTGGATGATGCCGCTTTATACCCTGGATTAATTTTATTTCATATTTTTTTACACTAATATTATACATTGCAGCAAAAAACTATTAATTTTTGTACAAAATACACTAAAGTATTACATACGTTAGTTATTTTAACAAACTGCAATTTGTCATTTCTAGAGAATTATTAAATTCCTTTGTGTATCAGGTAAAAAGCATAGGAATCCAATCTGTAACTTATTAGAAAATAGGGAAAAACCCTCAAAAAACCTGAGGTTAGAAAAATTTAATGTCCTATTTTTTTACTTTATATTCAAAAAAATAATAAATTCTTAAAATTTTTTGATACAGGGATTTGTACAAGAAATTATTTAATTAATAAAATTTGCTAAATGGCAAAACATATTGGAAAATTGATTCTTTCGAGACTTGCTGAGCTTGGAATGAATAAGAGTGAATTCGCAAGGCGAATAAACAAATCACGACAGAATGTGCAGGATATATTTAAGAGAGAAAGTGTAGACACAGACCTTCTCCTGCAAATTTCAAAGGTGTTAAACTTCAACTTCTTTACATTACTTGCTGCAAATGAAGAGCTTGCTAAAGCAGAAGTGCATGAAGACGGAGTTATGTATAGGAAAAAGCAAAAGGGAGATAAGGTAAATGGAAGCTCTGAAGATATCAAAAAGCAACTGGACATTGCTAAGAGAGAGATATTATATCTAGAGAAAATCAATACCTTATTGGAGAGTAAGATTGGTAAAAAATCAGCTAAGCCTGCCTTAAAAGTATCCGCAAAAAAAACAGCCAAAAAGGTTAGAAAATAGGCACTTACAGGAATCCTCTTATTGAATTCTATTTCTTGAAAACAATGTGAATCGCTTCTTTATTATTTTAATATGAGAAGACAGGAGAATATTGAAAACCTCAGAGCGATTCAGGATCAGATTCATGAAAATATGTTTTCAATACTGGTAAAATCCAAGGTGATTTCCCATTTGAGCTCTACCATAAAGACACAAAAACCATTATTTCAATTTACCACATTATATGACCTGGTAAGAGAAAAAATGCCGACTCACGCAGATAATTTTCTTCAGGCATTTCATAATTTATTGAAAGCTAATTTCCTATACCTCTTAGTTGTCGACAGGGATTCACACCAGGTTCAGTTCATGCTGAAATCTGATTATAATGAATTACATCTTGAAGAAAAGATGTCTTTCTCTATAGTCCCGATGGAAATAGTTCTAAGCATGCAATGTCTTAATTAATCAATTCCTGCAAATATTTTGCACGGGTCTTTATGGGGGTGGGTTAACTTCGAGGGTGAAAATCTTTTATAATTTGCTTTAGATAATCTCTGTCCAGATGTGTATAAATTTCAGTAGTTGTGATAGACTCATGACCTAACATTTCCTGGACTGCTCTTAAATCCGCACCACCTTCTATTAAATGAGTTGCGAAAGAATGTCTGAAAGTATGGGGACTAATACTTTTTTTCATTCCTAAATCTTTCGCCAGATTTTTGATAATTGTAAATACCATCACTCTGGTGAGGCTTGCTCCTCTCCGGTTTAAAAATACATGGTTTTCAGATCCAGGTTTAGCCACCAGGTGGCAGCGTATCTCTTTTACATAAATATTTATATACTTAAGAGCCTCTCTGCCTATCGGCACAAGCCTTTCCTTGTTTCCTTTACCTAACACTCTTAAAAATCCCTGATCTCCAAAAACATTATTAAGTCGGAGTTCTACAAGCTCAGAAACCCTAAGGCCGGAACTATACAAAGTTTCCAGCATGGCACGATTTCTCGTTCCTTCAGCAGTTGACAAATCAATAGAGTTGAGTAAACTTTCTATTTCCGGGAAGCTTAAAGTATCAGGAAGTTTCCTTCCTAATTTTGGACTTTCAAGAAGCGCTGATGGATCATTGGTAACAATCTCCTCTATCATCAAAAACTTATAAAATCCTTTTATTCCAGAAATGATTCTCGCTTGTGAATGAGGGGACATACCCAATTCAGAAAGAAATACCAGAAAGTCAGTCAAATCATTGTAAGTAAGTCTGGCCGGGCTACTTTCTTTATTGGAGATTTCTAAAAACTGTCTTAGTTTTACAACATCATGCACATATGCATCTATAGAATTTAGCGATAAAGACTTCTCTAACTTAAGATAATTTTTAAATTGCTTTAGAAGGAGCTCCCAATTCATAATATAAAATTAACAGCAATAAAGGATTCATGAAAATCATTATCATAAACGGACCAAATTTAAATTTGCTAGGTATCCGCGAGACTTCTATATACGGTTCCCAATCATTTACCGATTATTTTAAAAAATTAACCGCTGAATTCCCACAGGCAGGATTGGAATATTATCAATCAAATATTGAAGGAGAAATCATTAACAAACTTCATGAAACCGGATTTTCCTATGACGGGATCGTATTGAATGCCGGCGCTTACACACATACTTCTATTGCCATCTCTGATGCCATTGCTGGTATTAAAACACCAGTATATGAGGTACATCTCTCCAATGTATACTCCAGAGAAGATTACAGACATAAAAGTATACTGGCAAAGAACTGTAAAGGAGTAATTTCTGGTTTTGGAATGGATAGCTACCGTCTTGCTGTTTATCAATTCCTTTCAACCTTAAAATAATGATTACCTTTTATCCCGGACCTTCAAAAATTTACAAACAGGTAAAAGGCTTCATGAATGAGGCTTTTGATTCGGGAATTCTGAGCTTGAACCACAGGAGTTCCGGATTTATGGAACTTTATAAGGATTGTGTTCAACTCATCAAAAACAAACTTCATTTACCCGAAGAGTACTCCGTTTATTTTGTTTCTTCCGCTACTGAATGCTGGGAAATCATTGCTCAATCTTTCATTAAAGAAGAATCTTTTCATTTATATAATGGAGCATTCGGAGAAAAATGGCAGGATACGACCAGGAAGCTGGGCCTTAAAACCATTGGCTATAGATATAATGTAAATGAAGTTGTTCATTCTGAAATGTTAAAAGGTGTCTCAGAATGTGACTTGATAGCTGTAACACAAAATGAAACTTCCAATGGAACTCAGATTCAAAATGAACAGGTATCAGAAATCAGAACAGCTTTTCCCGAAAAGTTAATAGCTGTGGATGCAACTTCATCTATGGCTGGTGTCTTTCTTGATTTTTCAAAGGCTGATATCTGGTATGCTTCTGTACAAAAGTGTTTTGGTCTACCTTCCGGTCTCGCACTGTTGTTATGCTCTCCAAAAGCTGTTAAAAAAGGATTGGAAATCGGCAGCAACAAATACTATAACAGTTTTGTGAACCTTCATGAAAATATGCTGAAATATCAGACTACGCATACGCCCAACATTCTGGATATAGTTTTATTAAAGAAAGTATTGGAAAGTGTTCCCCCTATTGACAAAGTTGACCTGAGAATAAAAAGACAAGCAAATGACTGGTATGATTTTCTGAGTAACATTCAATCTGTCCAAATATTGGTAACTGAAAAGCAAGTGCGATCAGATACAGTTATAACTTTAAAGGGAGATGTTACACATATAAAAAATTTAAAAGAACAATCATTAAAAGCTGGCATCACTCTTGGCAATGGCTATGGAACATGGAAATCCGACACTTTCAGGATTGCCAATTTTCCTGCAATTGATGAACAAGAGATAGTGCAACTTAAAACTTTCTTCAAAAACACCTTATACTAAACATGATTGTCATTTATACAGACGGCGCTGCTAAAGGAAATCCAGGACCAGGAGGCTATGGAACGGTGCTTAAATATAAGCAACATAGAAAAGAGCTTTCTGAAGGGTTCAGACTTACAACTAATAATAGAATGGAGCTTCTTGCTGTGATAAAAGGACTTGAAGCTTTAAAAGAACCAGGACAACAAGTGATGATTTACTCAGATTCCAAGTATGTTGTTGATGCCGTAGAAAAGGGCTGGATATGGGGCTGGGTAAAAAAGAACTTTAAGGATAAGAAAAATGAAGATCTGTGGAGAAAATTTATTGAAGTATATAAAAAACATGAAGTTAAATTTCAATGGGTAAAAGGCCATGCAGGAAATGTGGAAAATGAAATCTGTGACAGGTTGGCTGTAAAAAGTGCCGAAGGTCCGAAGCTGCTGATTGACGAGGGCTACGAAAGAAGTGCCAACAGCAGAGATAGCTTATTTTGATTAATTTTATTTGATTAAAAGTGGGTAATACTTATTTCAGATTTAAGCAATTCCAAGTCAACCAGGAAAAAGCAGGTATGAAAGTCTGTACAGATTCCTGCATATTCGGTGCCTATATTGATCCTGAAGGAGCACAAACTATACTTGATATAGGCAGTGGCACTGGCCTTCTTTCATTGATGCTGGCGCAAAAAACAAATGCAGAAATTGACGCAGTTGAAATTGATGCAGATGCAGTACTACAATCCGAAGAAAATTTTAAAAACAGTCCCTGGAATAACAGACTTCATATATTTTCTTCATCTATTCAAAATTTCAGCACTGAAGCAACAAAAAAATATGATCTTATAATTTCAAATCCACCTTTTTTTATCAATCATTTATTATCCCCAAATCCTAAACTAAACAAGGCTATACACAACACAACCCTTTCCTTGAAAGAACTTTCAGAATGTGTTTCCCGTCTTTTGTCACCTGAAGGAAAATTTTATGTTTTACTACCACCTTATGAGGCTTCTGTTTTTGAAGAATCCCTAAAGGAGTTAAAACTTTTCCTACAGCACAGACTGGAGGTCAAAGATAAAAGTGAAGGAAAAATAATAAGAGTAATTGATTGTTATAATAACACCCCTGCAACTTCATCTCACAGATCTCTTATTATCAAAAATTCTGAAGGGCAGTATACAACTGAATTTTCAGAGCTGCTCCGCCCCTATTATCTCTTCCTTTAAAAATAATTTATTGATTTTTCATCTTAAAGATAATTCCTTCCTGCTCTAATTCCCGAAGGATAGGATAATATAGTTCCCTGCTGATTGGCACGTGAACACCAGTAAGTTTGATTTTCCCTTCCAGCAAAAGCTTAGCTGCAATCCCAAGAGGCAGACCTACCGTTTTGGCCATAGCAGTATTCATCTGGTCGTCTCCGTTTACAACTAATGAGGATGTTTTGCTGAATAATTTATTTCCTATATTATATTCAAAATTATGAATCATAACGATTCTGTCTTTATCATTTACTTCCAACTTCCACTTTTCTTCAAGCAGGCTCTGCAAATGCTGAGCAGGTGTGGAATTTAAATTTTTAATTTTATTAGCTGAATCAAATAAACCAAGCCATTGCATTAGTTTGATCTCATTACTTTGAGGAGATATTCCCAGATATTTACATGTTCTCTCTGATATACTACCTGTTCCTGCCGGCAAATAGGCATCTAAAAGATTTACAAAGGAAGCATCCAGCGGCAGATCTATTGTATATGAATCATCTGTAAGACCAAGCTGAACAAGGCAGTCCCACGCCTTACAATATCCTTCCCCTCTGAGTGTGCCTCTGATAAAAGTATCTATCCCGTTCAATCCATAGAGATCAATGTATTTTAAGGAATCTCTGTTGAGATACCCCTCAAATCTTCCTGCATCATCCACAGCAACATTTTCAATTCTTGAAAAAAGACGGTGGTAAGGAACATATTTATAAATTCCGTTTTCCAGATATTTGACAGTGCCTTGTCCAGCAAGCACTACATTGCGCGGGTTCCAGCTTATTTTATAATGCCACGGATTCGTATCAGATTCAGGAGCAACGAGTCCGCCTGTATAGGACTTGAAACTGGTAAGCGATCCGCCTTCTGCTTTGATTTTATCGATCTCTTCCATTGCAGACATATGATCAATGCCTGGATCAAGACCACTTTCCATCAGTATTAACAAACCTTTTTCCTTTGCATCTTTATCAAGTGCCTGTATTTCCGGTGAAACATAAGAAGCAGTCATAAAAGGGACCGACAAATCCAAACATTCTTTGGCAGCAATAATATGTAAATGCGGAGGAAGCAGAGATATAACAAGATGATGATTTCCTATCTCTCTTTTTCTCTGAGTATCGTTATTGATATCAAAAATCAAAGGGATACCAGAAGGATGACTCTTTAATTTTCCATTGATCAGTTTTTCTTCAGCATCTGCCACTGTAAGCTTCCAGCCATTTGTTGCGCAAGCTTTTAAAAGATAAGCAATTAATGCTGCCGACGACCTTCCTGCTCCTAACACCAGTATTTTTTTCATATGACCGATTTCCTTTGTTTCTGATATACGAGTATGCTCTAAAAATAGAAAATAAATTTTTATGTTTGGACAGTTAAGCAATTCTATGAAAACACATTTTCTTAAAGTTGAAAAAACTGCAAGGTATTGCACGCTTGGAGAGATGAATCAGCAAACCAGAAATATTTGGATAGTTTGCCATGGCTATGGCCAGCTTGCTCCCTATTTTATTGATAAATTTAAAGTATTAGAAGATGGCAGTACTTTCATAATAGCCCCGGAAGCCCTGTCCAGATTTTATCTTGAAGGTTTTAGCGGAAGAGTGGGCGCAACCTGGATGACAAAAGAAGAACGGGAAAGCGATATTGAAGATTATGTGGAATATCTTGAAAAGCTTCATAAAGAATTAACTCATGGTTATCCTGAAGAACAGTTTAAACTCAACATACTGGGTTTTTCACAAGGAGTAGCAACGGTATGCCGATGGGCAGTGAGTAAAAAAAAGAACTTTGATAAACTTGTACTATGGGCCGGCATTTTCCCTCCTGATCTGAATACAGACTTTCAGTTTAGTATGGAAACCTTTCAGGAAAAGGAAGTATATATCGTTTATGGGAAGAGAGATCCGTTGTTAAAAGAAGAGCATTTAGAAGAAATAGAATTGCTTGGCTCTAAGTTTAGGAATTTAAAAGTGATTATTTTTAATGGGAAACATGAGATCAATGAGCAGGTGCTGAATCAACTAAAATAATGCTTTTTACAAACTTTCCTGTCTTTGTTATTATATAAACAAAAAAGGGTTGCTAAAAGCAACCCTTTTTTATTATTGACTTTAGTTAATTACTTAACAACAAGTTTCTCAACTGCTGAAGGAACTCCATCAACATTTACAGTTACAACATAAAGACCTGAAGTCAGATCAGAAGTGTTGATAGTTGCAGAAGTTGTAGAACCTTTTACAGTTTTAACAACTGTTCCTTTAAGATCAGCAACGTTCACTACAGTTTCTGCAGTTGCATTGTAATTCAAAGTAGTGAAGTCAGAAGCAGGGTTAGGAGCAAGAGAAATTGTAGAAACTCTAGCGTTATTTAAGATTGAAGCGATAACTCCAGGACCTGAAACTTTGATGTTATCTATATTTGCTTCAGCATCGCAAACTCCAGAATTGTTAGTACAAACAACGATAATTTGGAACTCACTGAATGAATTTACATCTTCAACAGTAGGAGCGTCTCCTGTAGGGTCATTACCAATAATTTGTTGAAGTTCAGATAAAGGCAATGTAATTGTTTTCCATCCAGCTTTAGCACCTTCTGCAGTTAAATCCCACTCGTATCCGAAGTTATTAGGAGTTCCTTGGAATTGAAATTTGACTTTAGTAGTAGTGCCATTCGTAAATGCATCAAAAGAAAGGTTAATTTTGCTTAGATCAGCATTAGCTTCTAATGGTAGGATTTGAGCCTTAGAACCATCTTCAAGATAATGTGCATTTACAAATCCTCCAACATAATAACCGCCCTCAGTAGATGGTCCAACCAAGTGTAAATAAGCACCAGTCGGGCCGTCTGTAGGCTCTGTAGCAACTAGATTATCAAAAACATTACCTGCATCAGTAACCGGGCTGTTCAAAAAATTATCAGTTCCATCATAATAAACTATAGTTTGAGCAAAGCTAAAAGTTGTTGCTAAAACCATTAAACCAGAAAGTAATTGTTTTTTCATAGAATTAAGTTTTATTGAATTTTTTTTAGATTAAGTTTAATTTTTTATTATCAAACTATGCAAATGTAATAATAAATGCCTGACAATAACAATAGTTTATAATAATATTTTCGCCAATATTTTAAATAAAAATAAAAATAATTACAGATTTAATAAAGTATCTAATTTTCAAGGCTATAACCTCAAAAATAGAATAATTTCAAGAAATATTTATCGCCTTTTATTCAAAATTCAGATATAAAGTAACCGTATGAGTAAATACTTTTTTTAAACTTTTACTGTAAATGTTATCGTCATTGATCAGCATGTTTTTAACACCGTGTGAAAACCTAAGTTCTGGTGAAAATTTAAACAGTGGATAATAAATATCAAAACCAAATCCATAGTCTATTCTCAAATCCGTATTTTGAACCCTAAGATCTGTTTCTTTTTTTTCTTTTTTCTTTGCCCCTGCCTCTATACCTGGATTTATTCCTCCAAGTATGTACATTCTGGCATTTTTTCTTCTTTGTGACTTAAATTTCACAAGAAGTGGTAAGTTAATATAAGACGATTCAGTAATCTGATCTGACTTATACTTGTTCTGGAATTGATATACGACGTTTCTTGTATACAAAGAAAAGTTTGGCAAAAGCCTTAAATCCCAGTGGTCATGCAACTTTAAATTTACAATAAATCCGATTGTCAAGGCTCCGTTATTTCCCGGAGCAGCTTGTCTGATGGAATCCAGCTGAAAATAATAGTCGGAATGTACCACATTAAACTTTGTCATTCCTGCAGCAAGGAAAAATCCGTAGTGCAAAAGCTTATCGTCATAAAATGGCAGGTTTGTATTTGCCGTATATTGACCGAATGACTTGCTCAGGGTGAATAAACAAAAAAATAGAGCTATTGTTTTTTTGCCACGTAAATGGAGGCTATTCCTAAACTTAAAGATTGACATGTTGCTGATTTAAATCCAATTCTGTTTAAAATACTGACAAACTCTTTTCCGTAAGGAAACTTTTTAACTGATTCAGGAAGATATGTATACGCAGCTTTGTCTCTTGATACCAGTCTTCCGATGAGAGGAAGAATTTGTTTACTATAAAAAGAATACAATTGTTTAAACGGAAATTTCTCCGGCTGAGAAAATTCAAGTATCATTACTTCACCACCTGGTTTCAGCACTCTGAAAATCTCACTAAGTCCTTTTTCCAGATGTTCGAAGTTCCTTACTCCAAAGGCAACGGTAACAGCATCAAAATAATTGTCCGGAAATATAATATTTTCAGAATCGCCTTGTTGAAGAATTATTTTACCGCCAAGACCAAGTTTTGAAATTTTTTCTCTGCCAATGGCAAGCATTCCTTCTGAAATATCTATACCGATGATTCTTTCAGGATTGATACTCAAAGCTTCAATAGCCAGGTCACCAGTTCCAGTCGCGATATCCAGGATCAATTGAGGATTGTTGGCTTTTAATTTACTGATCGCCTTTTTTCTCCATCTGATGTCGATCCCTGCACTTAAAACCCTGTTTAGCAGATCATATTTAGGCGCAATATTATCGAACATCTGAGAAACCTGTTCCTTTTTGCCTTTGCTTACGTCATCCTTATAAGGTAATACCATCAGTCAAAATTTTGCGCAAATTAAATAAAAAAAGACTAAACCGGATGGTTTAGCCTTTATAAACTTTTCAGGTCGGAAATTTACCTCTTATCTGGAAATAACAATCTTTTGAAATTCAGTATTTGAATCTGAGATTATTTTCAAAAGATACAAACCCGGCTTTTCTCTGGAAAGATCAATATTCAAACTGGCCATGTCGATAAAACCAAGTTTGTTTTTATAAACTTCTTTACCTGTCACATCTGAAACTTCAATATCTACATTTCTTGATTCCGGAAAATTCAAGTCTAACATAAAATCGCCGGAACTTGGATTGGGGTAAATTGAAGTATTGAAGGTTTCATTTATGTAAGAGTTTAGTACACTTTCTCTTAGATTAGAAAAAACATTAGATTCAGTATTTGGAGAACAAACCGGAGCTATTCTAGCCTCCACGATTGTCCCGGTATTAGCAGTAAATCCAGGGAGAAGAGTTATTGCATTACTGGCTTTCAGATATAGTTCCCCAGGCTCATCGTCTTCAATAATCACTGCACCATCTTCACAAGTTGTAATATAATTTCCCGCAACCCAATAAGGCCATTGCTTATATTCCCCACAAATTTCCTCAATAGTTCCATAAGTTGTAACATTGATAAGAGATGAAGAATAAATATTGCTACCATATTTACATCTAAATAAATAAACCCCTGTAGTTAAGGAATGTGAGAATGTTCTATCGTGAAATGGCAATGAAAATCCAGTTAAATTTATAGCCCAACTACAATAGTGTCCAGAAGGAACGAAATTAGCAGTTATAGTTGCATTAACAAATCCTCCTTCCTTACATCCACTTGTAGGATTTATCACAACCATGATATCCTGAGCTTTAATTGCCTGGCCGTATTGGCAAAGCAATATAATTATCATTAATACCTTAATTATTTTCATAGCTTAAAATAGTAGTTGGATTAATTAAAAATATTTAAAAAATTTCGCATCAAAACCAGCCTTATAAAGGCTGGAACCAATTAAAATTAAAGGCTAAATCATAAGATTTAGCCTTTAAAACTTCAACAGATTATTCTGATTAAACAATTATCAAATTATCTGGAGACAACTACCTTTTTAACTTCTGTTTTAGAATCGGATATAATTTTTACCAGATATAAACCTGGCTCCTTGTTAGAAAGGTCTATATTTAGATTAGCAGAATCGACATAACCAACTTTGTTGTTATAAACAATATTACCAGTTAAATCAGATACCACCACATCCACGCTTTTTAGTGTTGAATAATTCAGATTCAACGCAAAATTTCCAGATGTTGGATTCGGGTATATAGATGTACTCCCTGTGTTTTCTATATCTACAATCCCATTTCTCAAACTGGAGTATGTTGTTGACCAAGGTGTATTTGCTGAACAATTGGAAGCTATTCTGGCTTCTACAATTGTTCCTCTTTCTGCAACAAATCCGGGGGAAAGCGTAACTGAATTATTGGCTTTTAAATAAAGTTGCGTATGCAAATCGGGATCGGTTTCTACTCCTTGAACTTGTACTCCAGTACTACAGGTTGTTATGTAGTTCCCACTCCACCAGGTAGATGATACTTCATTCCAAACAAAATGTTGAAAATTATTATCACAAACTTCAAGGTTATTCGAGTAAACAGAAACGTCTATAGGATCTGAAGTGTAAACATTTCCTCCATAAATACATTTGAATGTATAAATGCCGCTCTGCTTAAATGTAAAAGTATAGGACTTTCTATCCTGATGACAACCTGAAAATCCGGCACAAAATGTTACTCCCCAATCATTAATTGACCAATATACTCCAGTAACACCAGAAGAAAGCGAAGTTGCAGTTGCAGTTACAGTAACTCCCGAACTATAACTATCACAGCCACTAGTGGGAGTCATACTTAAGGTTATACCCTGAGCTTTGGCATTTGATATTACTCCAAGGACCAGGAGCATACCTATTGCTAAAAGTTTATATAAATTCATAGGTTTCATAGGTTTAAAATTGTTTTATTAATAAAAAATTAAACCTCTGAACTATTTCTTCATCATTGCTTTCAACTCTTCAATTTGCTTTTGTTGCTCGATTACATATAGTGTTAGTTCCTCTATTTTCTGAAGAAGTTTAGCATCCATTTGTGCCACGTCTATGCCTGTTCTAACAACCTCTTCAGCAGAAGGAACATCAGGTAAATGTTTATTAGCTTTGATAAATCTTTCGACTTCTGACAATGATAGTAATTTGTAATCACTGGCAAATACATAGTCAGACCAGTCTGAAGTAGTCTTAAGGCCAACCTTTAATTTTTCGGTAAGAATACCATCTTCTACATAAAGTCTGTATCCAGTTGGAAAGTTGTTAACCGAATTAGTTTTTAAAGTACCAATTCTTAAAGTACCTGATGCAATGGTTATATCACCAGCACTACTAAACTCCATTTGTTTAGTTTTATTTGCCCCCAAAACCAAAGTTCTCCCAGTACCTGCAAAAATTCCAAGATTATTTGCTAAACTTGAACTTGTATTTCCTGCAGTTTCTTCAGAAACTATCATAGAACCCGAAAATCCTGAAACTCCTGAATCATGAAAACCTAACCTCAACCTACTTCCAAATGAATTTAATCTCAAGCCAGACTCTGAAAGATATAAGTATCCTCCTCCACCAGGACCTCCTCCACTTACAAACAGCTTATCTCCATATCCTCCATTAATTTTTACCAATCCACTTCTCTCAATATCAGACGTTAGATCACTCGGACCTGAAAATTGCTGAGCATTTGCATCAGCTAAACAAATTGTTGCTAAACTTAGGACGCTAAATAATTTTTTAATGTTTTTCATAAAAGCTTGGGTTTAAAAATTTAACAATAATACAAACATAGAAAAATTATCGACAAACAAACAAATTAAACACACAAGAATTAATATAATATTTTACACAACACTTAAAGAACATATAAAAAACTGATAATAAACAGATAGCAACTATTAAACTAAAAATATTAACTATAATTTAATTTCAGCCTTGTTGTTACAGTAAAATTTTCTCAATTCATGCTTGAATGTTAATACTGATAGATAATTCTATGTTATATCACAAACATAGAAGACCATATCGCAACTCATTTGCGTTGGAATTATCGACAAAAAAAAATGCTGCCATCTTACGACGGCAGCATCACAAAAATTACATATGCTATTCTTTATAACTTACCCAAAATCCTGATCTCTGTCCTTCTGTTCAATACCCGTCCCTGCTCTGTATCATTTGGTGCAAGAGGATTCGCCTCTCCATATCCAACAACAGATAAGTGGCTTTTATTTATGCCATTACTAAGAAGGTATTCTTCAACTGACTTAGCTCTTTTCTCTGATAAAATCTGATTTGCAGCATCTTCTCCAAGATTGTCCGTATAACCTCCTATTTCAATATTTAGTGTAGGATTCTCTTTTAAAATACTGATCAACAGATCGAGCTCATTTCTGGACACTTCATTTAAATCCCATTTAGCTGTCTCGAAATGGACATTCCTTAGAATAAAGGACGCTCCCACTGCTGCTGAATTGATAATGCTCTTATCAAACTCCATTGTAGGTGTGCCTTTAAAGTTACTTTCAAGAGCAACAATACTGCCATCTGTAAAGCCATCAACTACCTCGAGCTGCTTAGTTGAAACCCCTTTTCCTTTTAAATATTCAGAAACACTTTTACTTCTTTCCTGTGCGAGCGTAGGGTTTTCATTGCTTTCTACCGATCCTTTTAACTTGAGTTTTGCTTCCGGATTTTTCTTTAAAATCTCCGCCGCTTTGTCGAGCTCTTTTTGATTTAAGGTACTTAAAGCTGATTTCCCTTTTTCATAATGAATATCTCTTAACAGGAATTTTCCAGAGTAAAACTTTTCAGGCAATATGATTGCTACACCTGAATCTTTCTGAATAAATGGGATAACGAAATCTCTTGTTAATACCATACTTTCATCAGCAGTAAAAGGAATGTCCAGCTCCTGGGTCAACAAAGTATCCTTCCCGTCTACAAGTTTTATCCTGTAAGAATTATAAGCTGTAAGAGTTGCCGAATATCTTCCATCCTGTGTAATTGCAATTTCATTTACAGGCTTGGTGGTATTTCTTGTGGAGACAAATAAAATCTGAAGATTATTTACTTTTTTACCAGTGCGATCTTCTGTTACATTCCCATTGATTTTTACTGATGGAATAGGTGAAATTTCATAGATGTCTTTTTCTCCGTAACCGCCTTCCCGGTACGAAGAAATATATGATTTCTTGGATATTGAAGAAAGGTAGAAGTATACATCATCATCCGGTGTATTGATGGGATAGCCCATATTTTCAGGTTCTGACCATTTGCCGCTATCACCAAGTACAGATTTGAAGACATCATAACCTCCCATATTTTTATGCCCTCTTGAACTAAAATAAAGAGTCTTGCCATCCGGAGTTACAAACGGTGCATCTTCGTCTTCATCACTATTGATACCGCCTTTAAGCTCTGTAGCCTCTCCCCATGTTCCGTCAGCTTTCTTCTTTACATAATAGATATCAAGATCTCCATTTCTTTTGTAGTGATTGGTGGCAAAGTATGCAGTTTGACCATCTGCAGAAATGAATGCATCTGCTTCAAAATCTCTGGAATTAATGCCGACAAAAGGCTTTAGATCTCCCCATTTGTCTCCATTTCTTTCAGTATAATAAATATCTCCGCCTTTTGTAAATTTATATACAAGCAGCTTAGTATCATTATCAAACAGCTGAATGGAAGCATCGTGTCCACCTGAGTTCAGCTGTATCTTCTGAGGTTCAGACCATTTACCTTCGTCCAGTTTTATTGACTGGAAGATATCTTCAAAAGGCTCACCATCCAGATCTTCTTTACTTGATTCATTTGACCTTCTGGAAGTAAATAAAAGTAATTTGTCATCCATAGAGGTTACAGGACTGTGCTCTGAATAAGAGCTATTGATGACAGGCCCAAGATTAGAGACCAGATAATTCTGATTATTCTTAACAAATTCTTTTGCTGTATGTACCTGGTTGATATATTTTACCAGGTCTTTCTGACGTAAATCCTTTTTGGATAGATTGGATTGATAGATACTATATTGTTCAAGAGCCTTATCAAACATATAATTTTGATGATAGACTCTTCCCATCCAGAAATGAATATGTTTATCTACTGTAGAATCCAGGGCATAAACCTTTTCAATATATGTCAGTGCTTTTTCTTTGGAATACCTGTGAAGATAACAAACAGCTGCGCCAAACAATGCTTTCGTATTTTTAGGTTCTTTAGTTAAAACCTTTTCAAAAAAAGGCAGAGCATTTCTATAATGTTCCTGTCTCAACAGACGCTGCCCTTCCCTTAAATCACCTGAAATATCCTGACTTTTTGCCCGAACTATAAGTCCTAAAGACATCACCAGAATTAAAAAAAATCTGACATTCAACTTCATAGTATTATTTACTCTTAATTTCGGTACAATTACTTATCTATGATTACAAACTCTGTTCTTCGACTTATTTCTTCCTGATTTACCTGCCCTTTAGTGATAGAACTACTTTCACCGTATCCTTTTGCTATCAATCTCTTTTTAGAGATCCCTCTTGATACGAGATAGTTTAATACAGCCTCTGCTCTTTTCTGAGACAAATTCCGATTATACTCCTTTTCACCTTTACTATCCGTATACCCTCCTATTTCTATTTTAATAGATGGATTGTCATTCAAAAGTATTATCAAATTTTCCAGGTCTGACTTTGATTCTGGTTTTAATTCAGATTTATCAAAATCAAAATAAATATTTCTGAGGACAAATCGCTCACCTAAATCCAGTTTTTTCAATTTTATATCAGCAACCTGAATATGGGTAGTATTCTTTTCTTTATGTATTTCAATATCTTTCAGAAAAGGGCCATAACCTTTTGCGTAAGCTGAAAGCACATAAGCACCTGGTGTATCAATACTTATTTTGATATAATACTCTCCATCTGGTTTACTGAATATTTCATTGATAACATTCCCTTTATTATCTTTTACTTGCACCAAAGCATTGGATATAGATTTAGTTGAAGAAGAATCCAATACCTTTCCGGATATTATATAAGAATTTGCCTTATCAAAAGGTGGATTGGATGAGTATTTCTTTTCTCTGATCGTTTGTAATCTTGCCTGGAGGTCCTGATAGTCTGACCTTGGTGGCATTGAGATTCTGTAAATGTCTTTATCTCCATAGCCACCTTCTTTTACCGAGGCATAATATCCATGTCTGCCATCTCCGGACAAAATAAAGTAAAGGTCATTATCAGCAGAATTTATAGGATACCCAAGATTTTCAGGTACTGACCATTTTTGTGATTCTTCATTGAAAACTGATTTGAATATATCAAACCCACCCATTCCCTTGTGGGAACGCGAGCTAAAATAAAGTGTCTTTCCATCGAGGTCCATAAAAGGACTTTCCTCATCTGCTTCCGTATTAATCGGAAGCCCCAGATTAGAGGGTTTCCCCCAACTTCCATTATCTTGTTTCTGTGTCACCCAAATATCATTTCCACCTGCCCCTCCCTCGCGATTACTTGCAAAGAACAATTTCTTTCCATCAAAAGAAAGACAAGCTCCGTTCTCAAAATATTTTACAGAATTAACTTCACTTCCTACAGAAACCGGCTTTGACCATTTATTATCTTCAGATATGCTGCACACATAAATATCCCCGTTTCCATTATCCTTATAAATAAATAATTGATTTCCGTCTGGAGAGATTCCGACAGAGGCCTCGTGTGAAGTAGTATTTACAGGGAATCCTAAATTTTGAGGCTTAACCCAACCTTCATGTGTTTTTTTACTTACATACAAATCCTCGAAATACATTCCGGACTGGTCTGTAATTCCACCAGTAGAACCTGGACGTCTTGAAGTAAATATAAGAATAGAATCATCAGCTGAAATAACGGGAGCATATTCGGGAAAAAGTGTATTGATAGCTGGCCCTAAATTATCAATTTTTACAGGAACAGGATTCGCAATAAACTCTATTCCATTCCTGCATTCATAAATTCGTCTGTCAACTTTTTTGATTTCTTCCTTATCAGTAATAGCTCCTCTGTAATTCTGATAGTTCTCTATCGCCTTTTCAAAATTATGATTGAACTGATTGGCGATTCCAAGATATTTGGTGATTGGGTAATCAGAAGATAATCCCAATGCCGAGGCTTTTTCCAGATACGATAATGCTTTAAACTTAAAATCGCTTTCCAGATATAAAATTCCAACTTTATAATTGACATCGGCTTTATTGGGATTTATTTCCAATGCGTTGAGGTATAACTCAAGTGCCTTCTTCTTGTCTTTTTGAGCCAATGCGGCTTCTGCTTCTTTAATAATTTTCTTTTCCCCCTGAGCACGCACTGAAATGCTTACTAACAAAGAGTATGAAAGACATATTATAAAAAAACAAAGCTTTTTCATATCACCTTATATACTTATCCTGCAAAAATAGTAAATGCAAGATAGGTAAATAAAACCTAATCAGTTTCCGATGATTTCAAATTCCGTTCTTCTGTTGAGTTGACGGCCCTCCTCGGTATCATTTGTTTCCATTGGCCTGTCAAATCCATATCCGGCATATTTCAATCTTGCAGAATCAATTCCCTTTTTAATAAGATAGTCGACCACAGCCTGCGCTCTTTTCTGTGAAAGATTTTTGTTATAATCCGCAGATCCTTTATTATCAGTATGACCTGAGATTTCTATTTTTAAAGTCGGGACCTTAACAAGTAATTCATACAGCCTTTCCAGCTCAGCAGTTGAAGCTGGTCTTAAAGTTGCTTTATCAAAATCGAAAAATATGTTTCTTAAAACAATCTTAGTACCTACAGCTACCTTTTTAAGTTCTACGTCCTTCACTATTTCTTGATAGTTTGTACTCGCTGGTATATCAAAATTTTCAGAATGGAATAAATAGTCTTTCTTTTCAACTGCAATTCCATAATTTTTTCCAGACGGAAGAATAACAAGATAGCCGCCTGTAAGGCTATTGGTTGTTACTTCATGTATAACTTCGTTTTTCTCATTATCAATAATCAGCAATTTACTTTCAAGTGGAGCTTTAGTAAGAGCATCTGTAACTGTACCCTTTAAAATTGTAATCGGATTAAAAGCTTCTACTTTTGCTATTGATACAAGTTTCTTCTTTCCTGGTTCTTTACTTTCAGTTACACTTTTCCCTGAAACCTCTGCGAGTTCTTCAGGCTTAGGCATACTGATCCTATACACATCTGTTTCACCCTGGCCTCCCTCTCTTTCACTTGCATAATAACCATGTTTATTATCAGCAGAAAGTACAAAGTATATATCGTCATCAGCGGTATTGATAGGATAACCCAGGTTTTCAGGAGCAGACCAGGTTCCATCTGTTGTCAGAGTGGATTTATAGATATCATACCAGCCCATTCCTGCATGGCCTTTTGAGCTGAAGTAGAGCGTCTTTCCATCCGGATGTATAAATGGAGCATCATCATCGTATTCAGTGTTGATAATCTTTCCCAGATTGACAGCTACTCCCCATTTTCCCTTTTTATCCTTTTTACTCATGTAAATATCAAGTCCGCCCAAGCCCCCTTCCCTATCACTTGTGAAATATATCGTATTGCCATCTGCAGTCATGGAAATGGATTTTTCATCCGCTTTAGTATTAATGTTTTTACCAAGGTCCTGAGGTTTTGACCATTTACCATCCTGAAGTGTGGATAAGAATATATCACCTTTGCTATCATCACTATCTCTGTAAATAAAAATCTGACTTCCGTCAGGAGAGATTGCTATACTTGCATCATGTGCTTCAGTATTAATTGGTTTACCGATATTCTGAGGAGCGGTCCACTGGCCGTTTTTATTATAGGAAATATAGATATCTTCAAAAAGCAGTCCCTGTTCATCAAGAGCCTCTCCAGTTCCACCTTCTCTTCTGCTTGTAAATACAAGTACGGATTCGTCTGCAGAAATAACCGGACCATGATCTATAAATCTGGAATTGATTACTGGCCCCATGTTTTCAATTTTTGCTTTAACTGGATTTTTTACATAAATAATACCGTTTTCGCATTCATAAATTTTTCGATCTGTTTTTTTGATCTCTTCTAAATCCTTCTTGTCAATTTTTGCTTTGTATTCCTGATAATATTTTAATGCTTCTTCAAATTTGTGATTGTATTGGTAAGATTTACCAAGAAGCTGAAGAATTTTAGGATCAATATTAGAATTTACTTCGTAAGCTTTTGTAAGATAAGGCAGGGATTTCGTATGGTGAATTGTATTTAAATAAGAAACACCAAGTTTAAAATTTGCTTCTGCATTATTTTTTTCCAGATCAAGCACTTCAAGATAAGCAGCAATTGCTTCCTTATATTTGCGCGCATCAAAATAATAGTTTGCCTTTTTTAAAGATTTCTTGATGTTGGGCTGAGCGATTCCAGCAAAGGAACAAATTAGGAACAGGACCAGGAGATATGATTTTCGCATATTTGATAAACTGTTAAGCTTAAACTGAGGCAGGATAGAACAAAGTTATTTAGAATATCAATGAGTTTTTTCTCTGTAAATTCTCAATTAGAGAATATTATTTCTTTCTTAAGTTCAATTTATAACTTTTTTTATCAATCAAGAAATATTTTGAGTAATTATTCCAAACTTTTCAATACGACATAACATTGAAATAGGTTTTATTGTATCCTAAGTGAGTAATTCTATTATAGCTATGTTATATTAAGTCAATTCTTTTAATTTTGCCTTTCCTTAAGAGATTTCAACTGGCGAAATTCTGCAACGAAAGACTACACAATTATGATAATAAAAAAAGCAGCTTTTGTCCAAAGCAAAACTAATTACAAAGATTGCCCCTTACCGGATAAGTGTGAATTTGCATTTATCGGCAGGTCCAATGTGGGTAAATCTTCTCTTATTAATATGCTCACCGGACAAAAGGGATTGGCTAAAACCAGTGCAAAACCAGGTAAGACACAGCTTATTAATCATTTTATTATCAATGAGAAATGGTATCTGGTCGATTTACCAGGATATGGGTGGGCCAAGGTAAGCAAAGAATCTAAAGCCAAATGGGAAAAAATGGTTAAAGATTACCTCACTCTAAGAGAAAATTTATTTTGCGTATTCGTACTGATTGACAACAGACTGGAACCTCAAGTAATTGATATAGAATTCATTAACTGGCTTGGAGAAAATGGAATACCATTCTCTTTAATATTCACAAAATACGATAAGCTATCCAAAACACAGGCTAATAATAATTTACTGAAGTTTGAAAACGAGATGTCAAAGACATGGCAAGAATTGCCACCTAGATTCGTTACTTCTTCCGAAACAGGTTTTGGAAAAGAAGAGGTGCTCAATTACTTGGATAGTATGGTAAAAAATTTCGAAGAACAGAAAAATTAAAATTTGGTTAGTAAATAATTCAAAGTATTTTTGCAAATGCTTTTAATATAATTTCGAGTAAAAATATGAAAAAACTCATTTTATCATCCCTTCTTTTCCTAGGAATAAACTTTGTGATTTTTGCTCAAAGTGGAAAAGCAATACCTGCTGCAGAATTTTATCCAGGCGGACAAGATTCTATGTATGCGTTTATTGAAAAAAACAAAGTATATCCAATTCTTGCAAAGAAGAATAGAATTTCCGGAGAGTGTATTATCAATTTCATTCTCAATGAAGACGGTACAATCTCTAGCCCAACAATCGTAAAAAATATCGGAGGTGGTTGCGGACAGGAAGCACTCAGGGTAGCTAAACTATTGAAATTTAAGGCTCCAGGATATAAAATTCAAACTAGTATTCCTATATATTTCAAACTATAGATTTTTAACCTTATTTAATTTAAAATGGATTTAAAAGATATTGCAGCAGTTTCAGGAAAAAGTGGTCTTTATAAAGTTTTAAAACCTACGAGGAATGGTGTAATCCTGGAAAGTATTGATGAGCAAAAAACTAAATTCATTGCCAATGCTAACACCAGAGTTTCTCTTTTAAAGGAGATTTCAATCTATACAGACGGCAAAGAAGCGTCTGTTCCTTTAGAGGATGTATTTTCAAGAATTTTTGAAAAATACGGAAAAACTATCGATGTTTCAGGAAAATCTTCTCCTGCAGAACTGCAAAAATTCGTAGAGTCAGTCGTTCCTGATTACGACAAAGAAAAAGTATATCAATCAGATATGAAAAAATTAGTTGTATGGTACACAACCATATCAACTTATTTTCCGGAAAGATTTACAGCAGCATCTTCATCCGAAAGTGCTTCAGCAGAAACTTCAGAAGTAAAAGAAGAGGCAGAGCCAGTAAAAGCAGCCAAGCCAAAAGCTAAAGCAGCTAAAGAAAAGGTTACTGATAAAGAAGAAAAAGAAGCAAAACCTAAAGCTAAGACAGCTAAAAAAGCATAAAAAATGAAAAACCGGAAGTGATTCCGGTTTTTTTATGAATCCACTTATTTAACTAACTTTCAACTTTTTACTTTCATTTTTTTACTTTCAACTTTTTGCTTTAAGCATTCTGCTTTATTCAACTTTATTCAAAGTAATTCTGAGGGACAGGGATAAAGTACTTGTATAAAACTTACGGCCATAGGAAGAACTCTCTTTGGAATTAATTGGCATTATAGATCTTGAATAACGCATATTCAAATCAAGTCCGCGTACAATTCTGAACTCTACCCCACCCAGTAAACATAGATTGACCTTATCAAAATCCTTAGTATTATCAGCATACCCAGTACCCAAATCCACTTTGGACTTTAATAAAAAATTGGGGGATATTCCAGCGTCAAATCCAAATCTTTTCACAATCCTGAAATGAACAACAACAGGAGTTTCAATGTAATTTAACCTCCATCTGAAATAGGCAGGGTTCTTTTCGCTGTTCTTTGCTCCTTTTTGAGAATAATAGACTTCAGGTTGCAGAAAAATTTTTTCAGACAAAGGGAATGCTGCTGCTGCTCCCAGTATTAGCCCGGGTTTATCAAAGCCTGCATAATCATCCCCATCAACCTGACCAGCATTGATACCTCCTATAAGTTTGCCACTGATTGACTGAGCTGAAGTTTTATAACTTAAAAAGAATAAGGCAGTTAAAGCCCAAAAAGAAATAATTGCTTTTTTCATAGTACAATGTGGGGATAAATATTCAAAAGTAATTACTTATTTGCAAACAGATTTGATCCTTATACCTAATGCCAGAGAATAAAGAAGAAATTGAACACCTTGCAGGAATGAGTCTGATACAAGAGTTTGGTCTTTCAACTTCAAATGATTTGAATAGCTCACTAGATGCTCTTATTGCAGCTCTGAGCAAAGCAATAGGACAGCTTTTGCAAACCCAGCCGGAGAAGTTATTTCAAATACTTTACAGACTTGATGTAAATGAAAGTATTGTAAAAAAAACGTTTCAGGAAAAGGCCGGAGAAGAACTATGTTTAACTCTTGCTCAGAAAATGGTAGAAAGACAGATTCAAAGAATTCAGATCAGACAAAAGTATTCAGGCAAATCTCCGGAGGATAGTCATTACTGAATTGGAATAACTACCGCCAAATAAATTTGCATGGACCAGCAATGGATAAAGATTATAAAGATCTATCCTCTTGTCAAAATTTTTCTCCAAAGGAAATGCCTCCTGGTAAGACTCATAGAATAAAGGATCAAAACCACCGAACAAAGTCGTAAAGGCTATTTCAATTTCCCTGTTTCCGTAATATACTGCTGGATCTACGAAAACAGGAGCTTCTGATAAATCTACCATTACATTCCCGCTCCATAAATCCCCATGTAGTAACGATGGTTTTTCATGAACCAATAAATCATTAATCTTCTTGGAAAGCTGTTCAATCAACTCTACTCCCCTCCTTTCAAGCCTTCCGTCTGCATAGGCCCTATGGGCTAATGGGAAAATTCTTCTTTCCACAAAAAACTCCGGCCAATTACTGTACCAGCCATTGAGCTGTTCAAGGCTACCTATATAGTTATTATAATCTAATCCAAATGAAGAAGCTGTAACTTTATGAATGTCAGAAAGCTTTTGCCCCAGTTTAAACCAATAATTTTTACTTTCAAGTCCCCTTTCAATAAACTCCATTACCAAAAGATTACGTCCTATGAAAATTATCTCTGGAATCCTGATCCTGTTAGTCTTTGCTAATAAACTCAAACCTTCCGCTTCTTTTTCAAAAAAATCTTCAGGAACATTTCTGTTAACCTTTACAAAATAGACCTTCCTGGAAGTCTTTACTTTATAAGTATTATTTATACTTCCACCACCAACAGGTGCTATTGAATCTATACCTTCGTGAATAACTTCATTTAAGAGATCACTAACAGCTTCCATATCAGCATCTAGATTTCCTGATTTTCTTCAATATGATTGTAAAAATTATTACAACATCTCCAGAGGATTTCATAAACTTCGGTAAAACCGGACATGCCGCCATAATAAGGATCAGGAACATCCACTGTGCTTTTAATCGAATCGAAACTCCTCATCATTAACACTTTATCATGCTTAAATTTATCATTTGTAAGACTTTTGATATTATTGTAATTTGAAGTATCCATGGCAAGGATATAATCAAAGTTATCAAAATCTTTTACTGTAATTTGCCTTGCACAATGATCCAAAATAATACCTCGTTCCATAGCTGTTGCCCGCATCCGCTCATCTGGCAGAGCGCCAATATGATAGGCGGAGGTCCCGGCAGAATCACAATAAAATTTATGTGAGACACCCTTATTTTCAATAACTTTCTTAAAAACACCTTCTGCCATTGGAGATCGGCATATATTTCCCAAACAGACAAATAAAATTTTCTTCATTTCCAGTAAATTATAAATATGGTCAAATAAGTAATAACACTTTTTGTCGAATAAATTGAAATTTATTAATAATTTTGGACACTTTATACTAAATTTAGTATGAGAAAATTAATAAAAACTCTTTTTTAAGTTACCTTTTATTATTTTCAGGTATTAAAATTAAAATTCTGTAAGGCCTAATATAGAGGTTATGTCAAATTTGAGATTTCTGTTAAAAATATTTTGTCTCTTCGTGCTTTTGGGTATATCTATTCTGCACAAAAAAATGGACACTTCACAATTAGCAGATAAAAATGTGGAAATGGAAAAGTTAGCCATGACTCAACAATTGCTAAAAAAAGTAAAATTTTAATAACCGTTTAAAATATTAAAATAAATTTTCACAAAACCTCTCCTGCAGAGGTTTTTTTATGAATCTTTTTTTAAAACAATTGGTTACATTTTGTAACGTTTCTGTATTAATATTTAGAATACACTTAATAATTTTATTCATAATCTGTTTAATTTCTTCTAAAAAAAGCCCTTTCACCAGGGCTTTTTTTAGTTTTATCCCATTCTTGCATTCTGCCATTTGATTTTTCTCTTAATCCGTCTATTTTTGTCTTTCTAAAAATTCTTAAATAGGAATTATTCTTATTTAATCAGTAGAAGGAACATGGAAAAAAGCTTTTCCGAAATAAAAGAATTACTAATAAGCAAAGGGTTAAAAGCCACACATCAAAGAATTGTGATTTACCATCTGCTGTTTAATTCTTTTGAACACCCTACTGCAGAACTTCTTTTTGAAAAACTAAAAATCAATAATCCAAGCATTTCATTAGGAACAGTATACAAAACACTTGATACATTTGTACAAACAGGACTTGCAGAAAAAGTTCTTTCAGAAACCGGCAGTTACAGATATGATGCTAACTTAAATTCACATCATCATATTTATTATACTGATACTAAAGAAATAGTTGATTTTTATGATTCGGAATTGCAGGAACTGATTATTGCATTCTTTAAAAAGAAAAGTATACCGAATTTAAAAATCAAAGATTTTAAGCTCCAAATCCAAGGAGAAAAAGTCGACATAGCAGAAAAATCAAATTAACTAATATTAACCTAAAATTTTAGAAATAATCATGGCATTAGTAGGAAGAAAAGCTCCTGTATTCAATGCTCCGGCGGTAATCAACGGAGAAGAAATCGTTGAAGGATTCAGCCTTCAGCAGTACCTTGGAAAAAGAGATGTAATCTTTTTCTTTTATCCTAAAGACTTCACTTTTGTTTGCCCTACTGAAATACTTGCTTTTCAGGAAAAGCTGGCTGAATTTGAAAAAAGAAATGTAGCAGTAGTCGGATGTTCTACAGATACTGAGAACTCTCACCTTGCCTGGCTTACGACTCCAAAGGCACAAGGTGGTATTCAGGGCGTAACTTACCCGATTGTTGCTGACGTAGCAAAGACAATTTCATTAAACTATGGTGTACTTGCCGGTGAATATGAGTACAACGAAGAAGGAATGATGGAATTCAAAGGTATTCCAATCGCTTACAGAGCAACCTTCCTTATTGACAAAAACGGTATAGTAAGACATGAACTTGTAAATGACCTTCCACTAGGCAGAAATATTGATGAGGCAATCAGAATTGTTGATGCGCTTCGTCACAACGAAAAGTATGGTGAGGTTTGTCCTGCTAACTGGGAAGAAGGTAAAGATGCTATGAAAGCATCAAGAGAAGGTGTTGCTGATTATTTGGCGAAACACTAATTTAAGTTGAAAGCTTAAAGTTAAAAGTTGAAAGTTGGAAAACCTACAGATTAAAAAAGCCCTGCAGATATGTTTTGCAGGGCTTTTTTTAAACTAAGTTTACTTTATGCTTCGAGCCTAATACTCTTTCAACTTTTACCTTTCCGCTTTAAGCTTTTAGCTTTACGCCTTCAGCTTTCAGCTTGCTGCTTCCTTCCTCTTCAAGATAATCAAGGTCCTTTCCGAAAGTTTCGTCAAGATTGTATAACGATATCAAGGAGATCACTACTATTATTGCAGTTACTATATAACTTGTATTAATCAGTCCTAATTCCTTTTCCAATAAATAGTCAAACAAAATGGAAATTGGAACCAATGAACCTCTGACAAAATTGGGAACTGTTGTAGTAACTGTAGCACGAATATTTGTACCAAACTGCTCTGAAGCCACAGTAACGAAGATTGCCCAGAAACCTACTGAAAACCCTAAACTGAAGATAAATATATAAAATGTTGCTACTGGAACATTATATTGCCTTAAATAAAAGACAATGATCAGTGTAGACAGCAAGTAAAAAAAGTAAAATACTTTTTTCCTGCTTTTTAAAGCCTGACTCATTAAACCGCTGCACAGGTCACCGAAGACCAAGCCTCCATAGCAAAGCATAACTGCATATCCCTGCTCTATCGTACCTTGTACATTCAGTGTTTTTGCAATTAGCCCCGCACGCCCTATTAGAATACCTATGATAAACCATACGGGCAATCCGATTAAAATGCAGTTCAAATATTTAATTGCTCTTTCTTTATTTTGAAAAAGCATCATAAACTCACCTTGTTTCACTTTCTTTTCCATTAGGCCTTGAAACATGCCTGACTCAAAAACCCCAATGCGGAGCAGGAGAAGAGAGATACCTAATCCTCCGCCAATGAAATAGGATAACTCCCATCCTATTTTTCCAATGAGGGCTGCCACTACTGCACCAGTAACACCAACAGAAGCTATAATCATTGTACCATAACCTCTGGTTTCTTTTGGCATCGTTTCCGAAACAAGTGTGATTCCTGCACCAAGTTCTCCAGCCAGCCCCAGCCCAGCTAAAAATCGTAGTACTGCATAGGTATCCATCGGAGAGAAGCCTGTGACAGTACTAATTTCTGCTACCAATCCATTGGCAAGGTTTGCAAGAGAATAAAGTAATATAGATCCAAAAAGTACAGAAAGCCTTCCCTTTTTATCTCCAAGGACTCCCCAGAATACCCCTCCTATCAGCATCCCAATCATCTGGACATTCAGCAGAAATTGAAAATTTTTAACAGGTTCTCCGGGAATTTTCAAGTCTTCCAAACTCTTCAGTCCTACAATAAGGAATAAAACAAGGTCATAAACATCTACAAAATAGCCTAAAGCGGCAACAATGACAGCAAGATTGAGGGCATCTTTATAGCTGACTTTTTCTTTATTCATAATAAACCTTTATGGTAATTAGATTCGTCTTTTTTCGTTAATTTTAACCTCCTAAAATAATTAAAAAATTTCACTTAGAAGATGACTTTTAGTCATTTTAGATATCCTTGATGATTATATTCTATAACGCCGGAATTTATCTCTACTATCTGCTCATTCTATTCATTTCACCATTTAATTCCAAAGCTAAATTATGGATTAGAGGAAGGAAAAATTGGAAAGAAAAACTTGGAGGTAAATTTAAAACGAATAAAGCTCCGGTAGCCTGGTTTCATTGCGCTTCTTTAGGTGAGTTTGAACAGGCAAGACCTGTACTTGAAAATTTCAGGGGAAAATTTCCTGAATACAAGATTCTCCTAACCTTCTTTTCCCCAAGTGGTTATGAGGTCAGGAAAAATTATCCAAAAGCTGATTTTATCGAATACCTGCCACTCGATACTCATTCAAATTCAAAGTCTTTTATTGAAATTACGAGACCCAAAATTGCATTTTTTGTTAAATATGAATTCTGGCATCATTACATCCATTGTCTGAACGAGTCCGGAATCCCGGTGATCTCATTTTCTACAATTTTCAGAAAGGACCAGCTTTTCTTTAAATCTTATGGGAAGTTCTATCTGGCAATTCTTAAAAGTATTTCAAAAATTTTTGTCCAGAATAAAGAGTCACTGGAGTTACTTACAACTCATCAAATCAATACAGGTGAAATTGCCGGTGATACGCGTTTCGACAGAGTTCTCGAAATACGAAAATCAATCAAACCTCTTCCGATTGTTGAATCTTTTAAAAGTAATTCTAAAGTTTTTATTGCCGGAAGCACATGGCCAAAGGATCTGGAAATTCTGTTGCCATTAATTAATAAAGGTATTAAAGATTTAAAGTTCATAATTGCACCACATGAAATTCATGAGCATGAGATCAATGATTTTATTCAAAGCTGTAAACTTAATTGTGTCAGATACACCAAGGCTGACAACTTACAGTTAAATAATTTTGAAGTATTGATAATAGATTGCATAGGTATCTTATCCGGTGTTTATGCTTATGGTGATTTTGGATATATTGGCGGTGCATTTGGAAAAGGTTTACATAATACACTTGAAGCGGCTACTTTTGGATTACCATTATTTTTTGGCCCAAACTATAAGAAGTTCCAGGAAGCAAAGGACCTGATAAGCATTGGCGGAGCTTTTTCAATTACATCTGCAAAAGAGTTTGAAAATGCATTTTTCAACGTAATGAATGATGCTGTCCTCCATCAGGAAATCACCAATAAAAATAAAAATTTCATAGAGGCAAATAAAGGTGCTACAGACAGAATCATCGATTATTCAGCTTTATTGCTGAACTAATAACAGGACTTAAAAGATTACTCTTATTAAAAATAAAATCCAAAGCTACACATGCAAGGAATGATAATGAGATCCACAGGATCATGGTACGAAATAATAACGGATCAAAAAGAGATCTTTAAAGGAAGATTGCCCGGCAAATTCAAACTGAAAAACTTCAAAGTAACGAATCCCATTGCTGTAGGGGACTATGTAGATTTTACAATTGAGAATACTGCTGAACGTACTGTTATCATTGAAAAGATCCATCCGAGAGAAAATTACATGATCAGAAAATCTGTTCACAAAACAGGGCATGGTCACATGATTGCGGCGAATATAGATCAGAGTATACTTGTTGTCACCCTCGTACTTCCCAGAACATCACTTGGATTCATTGACAGGTTTCTTGTCTCCTGCGAAGCTTTCAGAATACCAGCAGTATTAGTCTTTAATAAAACAGACTTATATGATGAAGCTCTTTATACCTATCAGCAGGACCTTGTAGACATATATGAAGGTCTGGGATACAAGTGTATTCTGACTTCAGTACAAACAGGCCAAGGTATTGAAGATTTCAAAAACATTCTTAAAAATAAAAAGAGTCTTATAAGCGGACATTCAGGAGTAGGAAAGTCTTCACTTATCAATTTAATTGCTCCAGACCTCGAACTCAAAACCGGGGATATATCAGATTTCAGTCTGAAAGGCAAGCACACTACTACTTTTGCTGAAATGTTTGAACTGGAACCCGATACCTACATTATTGATACTCCAGGTATTAAAGAACTTGGAATTTTTGACATGGAGGAAGAAGAAATCAGTCATTATTTCCCTGAAATGAGAGAGCTTCTGGGACATTGTAGATTTCATAACTGCAAGCACTTTAACGAACCAGGGTGCAGCATCGTTCAACAGGTAGAAAAAGGGAAAATTGCCTTATCCAGGTATGAAAGTTATTTAAGCATGCTTACCAATGAGGATAGCAGAAGATAAGCAATTTCTATTGGCAATGTATTTCGTTTCAACAATTGGCTTTGAACTATTAACCAAGCTTTGCCTGCAATTCAATACCTGGTAAATATAAGAAGCCATAGTACCACTTCCTTTGATCACGACATTTCTCGCTTACAGCAAAGAAACCTGAGAAAACTTCCGTAGCATCGTTTTCAAAAGTCATCTGTATATAGCTCCTTTTTCAGTAAAAGTTCCTTCTGGATACCAATCAGTATCTTCATAGCATTCAATCTTCTCTTCATTTCCATAATTACCCTTGCCCTCCTTTATAAATTTTATAAAAATAATATAATGGTATTTTCAATTCAGCCAATGTTTTGATCAATCTGCTTTTTATATCAGTATCGTTCATTTCTTTAAGTAGTGAATAATAGGACAAGACACAATCGAACGCTTCTATCATTAACGCATGTCGCATTTCGAAATAGATCCTTTTTTTTAATGCTTGTTTTTCAGTTTCGTTTTTTAAAAGCCACCAAGCCTTTGCACAAACATTAAGAGTAGAAGCTATAATAGTATATCCGATTTTTGTATCAGCCTTTGCAGAAAGCGATCTGGAAACGATTCTTTTTTCTATTGTCTTATCAGATAAATAATAGTACTTGAACTTCTGAGAAGACCTTACCCAAAAGTCAAAATCTTCATAAGCCAGTCTTTCATCATATCCACCCAAAAAATCAAATACTTCCCTCCTCACCAGCATTGTTGAAGCGCTTATATAACTCTTTTTTAAAATTTTTTCAAACACATACCCATCCGAAACGGCTACACCTCTGTCATACCAATCCATAAGGTAATCTCCATTCTCGTTTATAATTTCTGCATTTGTAAATACAACTCCATAAGAATTGTCGAGTTGCTCAAAAGCATTTACCTGTAGTTCAAGCTTATCTTTCTTTAATATATCATCCGTAGCAAAATCGACTATAAAATCTCCATTGGCAATTGCAAGAGCTTTGTTAAAGGAAATACAATTGCCAACATTAGCTTCATTTTGAATAAACTTTATACTTTGATAAGTCTTCAAAAACCGCATAATCAATTCACTGCTCTTATCAGTACTGCAATCATCTACCACTATTATTTCAACATTCGAATAGGTTTGATTTACTACTGACAATAAAGCTTTTTCAACAAACTTTTCATGGTTATAACACAGGCATATAACGGATACCAGAGGTTTCATGAAAATATGAGTTTACGATATAACAAAACAATAAATATGCAATAAACTATATATCGTAGCGTATGTGCCAGAGTAAATCCATCAATGCCAATATAAGAAGAGCAAAGAAATATGAGACCAATATAAAGGAAGGCTGAAAGCCCTTGAGATAAAATAAACAATCCCGTTCTTGCCTGGGCATTGATAAGATATGCCAGCAAGAAGGAGATCATTTTTAAAAAATCGCCTATTAATTGAAACAGGAAAAACCTTTCTGCACTTCTGAAATGTTCGTCAAAGAACAGTACCAAGATATATTCCCTCAGAAAATATATGGCAATGAGTCCGAATGCAATTAAGGGAACTATAATAATAGCTACTTCCCTCACATACTTTTTAAGCACATCGAAATCATTTATATATTCACTGATCTTAGGAAAATATACCATTGCAATGAGGCTTCCGAAAGCGGCGGTATAATAATCAGAAAACTTCACTACTGTTTGCCATAATCCTGTCTGATAGGTTGAAAATGAATTCATGGCAAACTGTCTGATCACAAAATCTACCATTTTTCCAAAAAGCAATATACTCAAAGCCATCAATACAAATTCACCAAGTTTTTTTATGGCCTCCACCTTAGGCTTTCCAATACTGATAGTTGGAAAATGTCTTTTAACAATAAAAATGATATTGATCAGAAACAAGCCCGAATTGCCTAAACCGACAGCCAGTAATACAACTGGGAAATTAAATTTTATCAAGGCGAAATAACAAAATGCTATTGCGCTAACAATACCTGCAGCACTGAGCAATGCATATACTTTCAGCTCCTGAAAGGCCAGTAAAAGAGACTGAAAATATAAAGTTAACAATTGAGCAAGAATGATAGCTCCAACTCCCAATATCCACAAACTTCTATTTTCATTTATTGAAAAAACCGATGTAAAATAATCTTTGTAAAACCATAAAGAGATAAAACATGCTGCAAACACAAGTAGATTCAGAAATAATCCTGCATAATAGTAATTATAGTAATCTGCTTTTCTTAAGTTTTTATCTGAAAGATATTTTACTATGCCCTGATTTATACCATCTGCCGGAACTGACAAAAATATACCTAATAAATTTTGAAAATGAGCCAATAATGCAAATACATCGGGGCTTTGATAGTAGGATGAGATTAATTTATTAATTAAAATATTCCCAAAGGCTTTTACACCAACAACTGCCCCCGCCCACATAGATGATTTTATAAACCGCATACTTTCGAATACTAACTTCCTTTGGAAAAAGAAAAACGAATTTGAGTAATAATTATTAATATTGAGCAACAATTCATAACAACAAATCCTGCAAATCTCTTTGCATTAAATATTTTCATAACCTGTCTTTTTCAAAGTTAATCCAAAAAATAAAATTTTACCCTGGTAATAAAGTTATAATATTTAATCTACTAACTTTAAATGGTCGAATAACTTAAGAATTTCATGTGTGGAATTGCGGGAATCATAAAATTATCCTCAGACATTAGCTTGCCAAATACTGTCATTAAAAAAATGACAGATTCTATAAGTCACAGGGGGCCTGATGATGAAGGATTTGTAACAATATATGATGCTTTTGTAGAATGTACTGCCGGAACAGATACCCCTTCTCAGGTTAAAGAAAGCGACTTTAGATTTGCTCCCCAAAAAGATATTACTACACTACCTGCTACAAACTGGAGAGCAGTTCTGGGACATAGAAGATTAAGTATTATTGATGTTTCTGCCGCAGGCCACCAACCTCTGTGTAATTTTGCGGGCGATCTTTGGATTGTTTATAACGGAGAAATTTACAATTACAAAGAATTAAAAAACAACCTTTTAGAAAGAGGATACCAATTTAGGACAGATACAGATACAGAAGTAGTTCTGGCTGCATACCAGGAATGGGGAGAAACCATGCTATCCAAGTTAAATGGTATGTGGGCATTTGTTATTTATGACAAGAATAAAAATCTGTTTTTTGCTGCCAGGGACAGATTTGGTGTAAAACCGTTTTATTACCATCAAGACCAGAATTATTTTTCCTTTGCATCAGAACAAAAAGCCCTAATGACATTGCCACATTTATCCACCAGCATAAATGAAAAGGCCGCATTTGAGTATCTCGTTTTGGGAAAAACGGAAACAGAACAAGAAGGATTGTTCCGCAATGTCATTGAGCTTCTACCTTCTCATTCATTAACTATATATCTGGATACTAGGAGCATCAAAATCAACAAATATTATGAACTGAGCTATAACAAGACAACTGAATCTTTTAATAAAAAAAAATTCCAAAATTATCTCAGCGATATAAAAGAACTTATAAAGGATTCCGTAAATGCAAGGCTTCAGTCTGATGTACCTGTAGGCAGTTGCCTCAGCGGTGGCTTAGATAGTGCATCAATTGTATGCACGGTTCAACACCTTACGCAGCAAATCTCTGCTGAGAAAAATACTTTTTCTCAGAAAGTTTTTACAGCCTGTTTTAAAGACCCGGCTTATGACGAAAGCTCATGGGCTAACGAAGTTGTAAAAAAAACCAAATCGGCTTGGTATAAGACCTATCCTGAAGCTCAGGACCTTATTGAAGAAACTGAAAATCTTATTTATACACAGGATATCCCCTTCGTTTCTACAAGTACATTTGCACAATATTCAGTTATGAAACTGATCAAGCAGGAGAACATAAAAGTTACTCTTGACGGCCAGGGTGGTGATGAGCTTTTTTCCGGATATATTCCTCACTATAGTGCATTTATCGGCCAAGCATTCAATTCTCTGTCCTTCCGAATCCTCTTAAATAATATTATTTGTAGCAAAGGAGATTTTTCAGATGCCAAAACTATGGCGGAACTAATCGGGAAAAAAATATATTTCCAGACAGCTTTTGATCAACTTAAAAATAACAGATACAGAAAACTTCATCGAGAATACAGCTATATTGCAGAACCCTTTTGGGAAAGGGAAAAGGAAGCCCTCACGATAATTCTGGATTCCCTACCTCTTCATCTGAATAAATATCTTTATAATCAGTTTACCGGACAGGATATAAAACATCTGTTTAAGACTGCAGACAGAAACTCCATGAAATTTTCGGTCGAAACAAGAATGCCTTTTGCAGACGATTTAAAACTTATAGAATACATCTTCAATATCTCCTCAACCTATAAAATAAGGAAAGGGTATAGCAAAGTATTACTCAGGGAGTCTATGAGAGATTTACTTCCCGAATCCATAGCAAATAGAAAAGATAAAAAAGGGTTCTCAACTCCTGAAGCAAACTGGCTGAAGCATTCCAAAAAATTTTACAAATCCTATATAAACAATAATTTAGACCATTTCGTGAATACCAGAGAGCTGCTTAGAGACTGGGACCTTCTGATTGATAGTGCAGACAATAATTCAGCGAGGCGGCTTTGGAGAATCATCAACTTCGCTATTTGGAAACAAAAATTCAGTTTGTGAAAAATTCAATTTAATATTTTTTCAAAGGAGAGTTTTAATGAAACAATTCCTCCCATATTCTGCTTAAATTTTATTAGGCCAAAATTTGGAACGCTCTTGCTTGTTGCTATCCCCAAATCAAATATTGATATACCTGCCTGAAGGCAGTAGTTATAAATTTGCCCAATCATAATAGTAGATGGACTGTATTTTTTATAACCATAAGAATCCGCAGCAAGGTAATAATACAAAACATTTTCCGAAACTCTTACGCCAAAAGCCGAGCCAATGAGTGTTTCACCATCTTTCAACAAAAAGGATTTAAAATTTTCCTTGAATGAATAATAAAGATTTCCTAAAACTTCAGGGGTAATAGATACCGGATTTCCCTTAATCTCACGGTTTTCTTTTATCAAACTGAAAATAGTTTCTATATCAGGAGACTCTTCTATCGAAAACTGAAATTTATCTTTGAATTTCGCATACCTTCTGCGAGCGGCAGGATCTAATTTTTTTTCAAAATTATCTGAAGAAATCTGAAGATGAAAGTTCATATCATATTCAGAAATAAAATAGCCATTTTTCAGAAAACAATGGGTCACCATTTCACTATGCTTCTGATTATAGCAATAGGGATAAGAAACAATAAAAACCTTTTCTATTTTCCTTGAGACCAGCCATTTGTCAAGCTCCTTAAAAAAATAATTGATATCCTGAATATTAGTATTCTCATCAAACTCAAGGCTACCAAAAGGAGATCTTAATGGACTATATGCTTCTGAATTCCTGATGAATAAGGTCATTCTTAATCGGGCCACAGAAGCTTTTTCTTCAAAGAGAATAAAAGAGTAAAACGGATTCCCTGCAGACTGAAAATGAATTTGTTCAACAGAGTTAAAAAGAAATCCCTTAAAGGAATTTTGAATAGAAAAAGTACTATCGTCTTTGAACAGCAACAAAGGACTTAAACAATTTATAATCTCTTAGATAATCTGATTCATCAAATTCTGAAGATGCAAGACTTAAAATGATTGCCTTTTCGGAAAGTTTGATTTGTTTCCAGTGTAAAGGAGGTACATACAAACCTATATTCGGATCATTTAATTTAAAATTACTAATCTTTCCTTCAGGATTTTCTAAAATCACTTCAGCTTCACCATTTACAATCACTAACACCTGTTTTCCTGTTTTAGAAGCATGATTCCCCCTTTCAGACTTTTCCGGTGTTCCATAAACCCAATATACCCTTTTTACAGGAAATGGTAACTCTCCTTTAGGTTCTGCTATTGAGATATATCCAATTTCCGGATTGCCTATCTTTTGAAAATCTATTATTCTGGGAATATCCATTAAATCCACTTATCCAACTAATTCTTAAATAAAAACAATTTTTTTCGCAAATAACCGCTATTAATAGGGAAATATGAAAAATTGATGAATCTTTTTACGCAATAACTTAATAAAAGTAAATTTTCTATATATACCAATTTAGTGGAGGTAGTAAACCCAATTCCCTATATAATTTGATAAATAGTCATGTTTTTTCATTTATTTAAGAATTACTTGAAAGGCACTTACTAAAAACCAATCGATTAGATTTTAAATAATTAATAGGGTAACATTTTTTATTATAAAGAGATTATATAGAATATTTTTTTACGATAAAGGGTATTATTTTTCCGTAATAAAATTGAACCCGGAAGGTCATTTTCTTAACTCCCGAAAGGTCATTTAAAAAAAGCATATATTCCTGCTGTTTGCAAGGAAAGGTTCAGGATAAGTTTTGACTAATGAAAGTTATTTTAATCCATATTACCGGAATAATTTTAATGGTGACTTTAAGTCTTAAAGCAGCAGGACAATCGATGCTTAAAGATGAAGAAATTAAAGTAACCATTTTAAAGGCAATGGATTTTACGTATAATTTTGAATTTGATGAAGCTGATGAAGTTATATCAGAGGTCAAATCAGCTTATCCTACACATCCAGCATACAATTTCCTGAAAGCAATGAATCTTTATTGGAAAATGTATTACTTCAACTCATTCAAGGAAAATTCAGCAGAATATCTGAAATATCTTGATGCCGCCTTACAACAAGCTCAAGCTCGTATTTCCAAAAACAACAAAGATCCTGAAGGGGTATTTTTTTCCCTGGCCATTTACAGTTCTCTTGCTCAATATCATTCTCAAATGAAAGAAACAATGAAGGCAGTGAACAATGCTAAAAAAACATATGAGTATGTAAAAACCGGATTTAATCTGAAAGACGTTTTCAATGAGTTTTATTTTACTACAGGTTTATATGACTTTTATGTGCAACAATTTCCTGAAACCCATCCTGTTTTCAGGCCCTTTATGGTATTTTTCTCTCCAGGAGGTAAAGAAAAAGGAATTAAAGAACTTGAGATAGCTGCAACAAATTCTTTGTTTTCAAAAGTTGAGGCCAATCATTATCTGGCAAATATTTTCTTGCGTTACCAAAATATCCCCGAAAAAGCTGTTAAGTATACTAATCTTCTCTTCACCAAATACCCTAATAATCTATATTTTTTATCAAGGCATATTGAATCGCTGATTGGGATAGGTGAATATTCGGAAACAGAAAAGCTTTCATTAACTCTGAGAAACAGTGGAAAAAAATACTTTGAGATGGCATCTTATGTATTTTTGGGAATCATTAATGAAAAAGGGAAAAAAAGACCTGAACATGCAAAAGCTTTTTATCTGAGAGCGGTAAACATGGCTCCTGAAATAAATACACCCAATAAAGACTATGTGAGCTTTGCCTATGCAGGACTTGCCAGAATAGCTGAAAGCCGCGGAGAAAGGGATAAAGCAAAAGCCTATTATCAAAGAGCTCTGGAATTGGCAGAATACACATCAGTAATTGAAGAAGCCGAAAAATACCTCAAAAAAGGAAAGTAATCAGATACGTACGAAGTTCCCTTAAAAATTCTGTCTTCTAAATCTCCATGCAACAAGTCTATTACTCAATAAAAGCTCCATCAGAAGGACTTTACAAAGAGCTGGGCAGTAAATTCATTTCTTTTGCTTTTCCTGTATCTAGTGAAACAGAAATAAAGGATATTCTAGAAAGGTTTAAAAAAGAGTACTATGATGCCCGTCACATTTGCTATGCCTATCGGATAGGTTTTGCAGAGCAAAAGTTCAGGGTAAATGATGCAGGAGAACCCTCTCACACAGCAGGAGATCCAATATTTAACCAAATTAAATCTTTTGAACTAACTAATATTATTGTAATAGTAGTGCGTTATTTCGGGGGGACCAAGCTCGGCAAAAGCGGGCTTATTCAGGCATATAAATCAGCTGCAGAGGAAGCTTTAAAAAATGCGGAGAAGATTGAAAAAAGAGAACAAGTCCTTATCTCAATTTCCTTTGAATATGAAAAAATGAATGAGGTAATGAAAGTA
This sequence comes from Sporocytophaga myxococcoides, assembly GCF_000775915.1. Taxonomy (NCBI): domain Bacteria; kingdom Pseudomonadati; phylum Bacteroidota; class Cytophagia; order Cytophagales; family Cytophagaceae; genus Sporocytophaga; species Sporocytophaga myxococcoides. The sequence goes on along the minus strand of NZ_BBLT01000001.1, from coordinate 246,603 downwards.
ATGAAAAGTTTTTCTGCTGACTTTTTAAGTCAGGATTTCCAGTCGGTTTGCAGTATGTCTTTTCAGGTAACAAAAGATGATAGTGAAATTTTGATCAGACAGCTTAGCCCCTTTTTAAAATCGATTGATCTGTAAGTATATAGGAGAAATTGAACCTAATTTTCCACACCCTGGTTAACCTTCCGTAAAATTCTTGTAATTTCGCTCTCAAAATCATTTTCAGCCTTGAGTAAGAAAGTAAAAATCGGACTTGTACAGCTTTCCTGCGTGAAAGACCCGCAGGAGAACTTCAGCAAAACCATTGAAAAAATTAAAGAAGCTGCAGCTAAAGGTGCTCAGATCATCTGCCTTCAAGAGTTGTTCCGCTCTCTTTATTTCTGTGATGTGGAAGATCATGAAAACTTTAAACTTGCAGAACCAATTCCCGGCCCGTCTACGGATACTCTTTCACAATTAGCAAAAGAGCTGGGAGTTGTCATTATTGCGTCTTTATTTGAAAAAAGAGCACAGGGTTTGTATCACAACACCACGGCTGTTCTTGATGCCGATGGAACATACCTTGGCAAATACCGCAAAATGCATATCCCTGATGATCCTGGATACTATGAAAAATTTTATTTTACTCCTGGCGATACCGGATACAGAATCTTTGAAACCAGGTTTGCAAAAATAGGCGTACTAATCTGCTGGGATCAGTGGTACCCTGAAGCTGCCAGAATTACTTCTTTAATGGGAGCGGAAATTTTATTTTACCCAACTGCAATAGGCTGGGCTGATACTCAGACACAAGAAGTAAATGAAGAACAATATAATGCCTGGCAAACAATTCAGAGGGGCCATGCTGTTGCAAACGGACTTCATGTGGTAGCTGTCAACAGAACAGGTGTTGAAGGTCCAATGCAATTCTGGGGGGGCTCATTTGTATCCAATCCATTTGGAAGAGTTCTTTATCAGGCCCCTCACAAGGAAGAAGAAATACATGTACAGGAAATTGATCTGGAAGGGTCAGAATACTACCGTACCCACTGGCCATTTTTAAGAGACAGAAGAATAGATTCTTATGAGCAGATTACAAGAAGATTCATTGACTAATTTATATAAGGAAATAACCCAAAAATACCCCAAAGATCTGGGATATTTTTTCCCCGCTGAATGGGCAAAACATTCAGCAACCTGGCTCAGCTGGCCACACAAAGAAGCATCATGGCCTGGTAAAATAGAATCTATCTATCCGGTTTATTGTACCTTTATTAAAGAGGTAGCTAAAGGTGAAGTTGTAAATATCAATGTGAATGATGAAGCAATGAAAAAAAAGGCGGAGACTTGCCTTCAGGCAGTTGGCGCTGATTTTTCGAATATCCGCTTTTTCATACATCCCACAAATGATGCATGGTGCAGGGATCATGGACCAGCATTCCTGATAAATCCGAAAGCGGATATAAAAAAGGTTATTGTTGACTGGGGCTATAACGCCTGGGGAGACAAATATCCTCCATATGACAAGGATGATGTTATTCCCACTTTAATCGGCAATCATTATAATTTGCCGGTTTTCAATCCAGGTATAGTTATGGAAGGTGGTTCCGTTGAATTTAACGGACAAGGTACAGTACTTACAACTACCGCTTGTTTGCTTAATGAAAACAGGAACCCTCATCTTTCTCAGGCAGAAATTGAAAACTTTCTTGTAAAATACTACGGCATAGAACAAATACTATGGCTTAATGATGGTATCGTTGGAGATGATACAGATGGACATATCGATGATATTACCCGCTTTGTGAATTCAGATACTGTAGTAACTGTGGTGGAGGAAAATAAGAAGGATGAAAATTATGAACTTCTGCAAGAGAACCTTAAAGATCTCAAAAAAATGAGATTACTGAATGGTAAACAGTTAAATATATTGGAACTGCCAATGCCAGCTCCAGTGATTTTTGAAGATCAACGACTTCCTGCATCATACGCTAATTTTTACATTGCTAATGATGTTGTAGCTGTGCCGGTTTTCAATGACAAGAATGATCAGAAGGCATTGGATATATTGACAAAGGCATTCCCTGACAGAAGAGTGTTAGGATTAGACAGCACAGATATAATTTGGGGATTAGGAAGCTTCCACTGTCTGAGTCAACAGGAACCATTGGTATAACTATTTGAACCAGTAAGTTTAATTTACGTTTCATACAAACGGAGGAATAGGATATGAAACTTTTAATTCTCTTACTGATATTTCTGGCAGTTCTTTATCTGGTTGCAACCATAGCGGTCTGGTATTTTCAGGAAAAGTTTATCTTCTTACCTGAAAAACTATCCAGAACTTTTGAATTCAAGTTTAAGCATCCATATAAAGAACTGTTCATTACCACTAAAGATGCGGTACTCAACGCGCTCTACTTTCAACACCCATCAAGCAAAGGAATCATATTTTACCTTCATGGGAATGCCGGGTCTATGAGAACATGGGCGGAGATCTCTGATATATTTCTCTCAAGAGGATATAGCTTCTTTATATTTGACTACAGAGGTTATGGAAAAAGTACAGGAAAAATTTCTAAAAAAGATATTTACCGAGACTCTTCTCTGATGTATGAATACGCTTCAAGATTAGAGCCTGAAAAAAAAATGATCATCTATGGAAGATCTTTAGGGTCCGGATTTGCAGCAAAGCTTTCTATTCGGAAGAGACCCGAGAAACTTATACTTGAAACGCCTTATTACAGTATGCAGGAAATGGCAAGATTACAAATGCCCTTTTTCCCAATAAAGCTAATACTCAGGTACAAGATACCCACTTACAAATGGCTGCCCAAAATCCAATGTCCCATATTAATCATTCATGGTACAGAGGATGAACTTATTCCTTATGAACAAGCATTTAAATTAAAGCAATTCTTAAAAAAAACAGATTGTTTTGTCACAATCAAAAAAGGCATGCATGGAAATATTTCTACATATAGTATGTACCATAACAGTCTTGATGAGTTCCTAACAAATGAAACTACCTAAAGTCTATTTCATCCCAGGGATGGGAGCCAACAAAGACCTCTTTGCCAATCAAAGAAATGCAGGATTTGAAATGGAAGTACTTGAATGGATAACACCACACCAAGATGAAACCATTGAGGATTATTCCGGAAGATTGTCAGAAAGTCTCAATATCAATGAAGACTTTATTATTGCAGGAGTCTCCTTCGGAGGAGTAGTAGCTGTGGAAATTGCTAAAAAATTAAGCCCTCTTAAGACAATACTGATCAGCTCGGTCCCCACTTATCAGGAATATCCTTTACTTTTAAAGTTCTTGTCATGCTTTCCTATATACAGATTGACGCCTCAATCCATTTACACTAATAGTTTTGTTCAGAAATTTATTCTTTATAGTATGGGATTTCAGACTGATAAAGGAAAGAGCTTATTTCTGGATATGCTGAGAAATACAGATCCATTTTTTATTCAATGGGCTATTGATGCTCTTATGAAGTGGAAAAATACAACCATTCCTCAATCCTTATTGAGGATTCATGGAAAAGATGACAGAATATTCCCATCCAGGAATGTCAAAGGTGCATATTTTATTTCAGGAGGTCATTCTATAATACTTGAAGATGCTGAAAATGTAAACAAAATTATCCGTTTGGCTATTGACAATACTTTAGTGCAAGATTATCCAAAGAGTTAACTTTTGAAAAAATCATCAGATTTTTAAAGCGGCATTTTAAAATAATGTATTATTTTTATCAAATTTACTGAGAAATTGTATACAGGATTGAATGAAAAATCATACCATTAAAGTAACTGCCACTTGCACCTACCAAACAGAAAAAGGTATATGCGGAAAAAAAACCATACAGACTCATCCTTTTTGTAATCACCATACAAAAATTGCTACAGGCTTTTATGTTGCCAAGTCAAGTATAGAAGGGGCAGGTTATGGCCTTTATACTGACAGAGATCTGAAAAAAGGTACTACCCTGATGGAGTATACAGGTGAACATATTTCCACTAAAGTTTTTCAGGAAAGATATGGAGATGACGGTTATGGCTCTTATGCAATGACCTTGAATAAATCTACCGTTATAGATGCGAGAGAGACATCGGCAGGGATAGCCCGTTATATCTGTGATTTTTTTAATTCAGGAAAAACAGCAAATGTAAAATTTGAATCTACCGGAAGACGTGTAGAAATTACAGCTATCAAAGATATCAAGGCAGGTGAAGAATTGCTTGTAAACTATGGCAGAGATATGAGAAGAGCTCTGGGCTTTTATAAAAAGAAAAAATCCTGATTTAACAAATCAATAAATATGAAGGTTAACTCTTTAGATGATAACCTTCATATATTATGCGATGGTCTTTATACATTGGTAAATACGGCGGTACCAAAGTTTTAATTCATTGGACATTTCTCTTGTTGCTTTTATGGATTGGATTTTCCGCTTATAGACAAGGAGCAACAGCTCCGGAAATATTACTGACTGTAAGTTTTATCCTGACAGTTTTTATTTGTGTACTCCTTCACGAATTTGGTCACGCGCTGACCGCAAAGAAATTCGGCATCGCTACAAAAAAGATCACCCTCCTTCCTATCGGTGGACTGGCAAGTATTGAGCGTATCCCTGAAGATCCTAAAAAGGAACTTTGGATCACTGTTGCCGGACCAATGGTAAATGTAATCATTGCTATTCTGCTTTACCTTATATTAGGAAACAAGGTTATTATGACAGGAAATCGTAATAATGTCATATCTGCTGATACTTTTTTTCAAAGCTTGTTTTGGATAAATGTTACATTAGTAATATTTAATATTATCCCTGCCTTTCCTATGGATGGGGGCAGAATACTAAGAGCTTTGCTTGCTATAAAAATGGGAAGGTTCAGGGCAACTAAAATTGCCTCACACTTAGGTCAGTTTGTTGCCGTAGGCTTCTTTTTTCTAGGTTTATTCTACAGCCCTTTGCTAATGTTTATAGCTGCATTCATTTTTTTTGGAGCATATGCAGAAAATATGTCTGTACAACAGATGGAATTTCTCAGAGGGCATGTTGTGAAAGAAGCCATGATGAAACACTTTATTATCATCAATTCCCAAACAACAATAAAAGAAGCGGCAGACAAGCTTCTGGAAGGATGGGATCATAACTTCATCATTGCTGAGAATTCGGAAATTCAAGGAATTATAAAAAGAGATTCCTTATTCAGTAGTCTTAAATCCTATAATCCTCTTGCCCCCGTTAAAGATATTATGAAAACTACTTTCAGAACTTTTGAGGAACATGAACAGCTTTCCAAGATCTATCACTTTGTACAAGAAGACCCTACAGGATATTTTCCAGTATTAAATAACGGAGTACTTACAGGTGTTATAAATCTCGACAACTTAAACGAATTCGTAATGATTCAGTCCGCCTTAAAATATTAATTTCATCCGGTATAAAATTTTATTTGTCGATTTCTAAAATCAAAAATCAATTCGCTGTAAAAATATTACATTAAAATAGGAATATCTTAACATTTTATTATCCTATAAATTAACCCAAAAGAAAAACCCATCGTAAAATTCATCATGATTGAAATATATTAGTTCCTTTTTATCGATAAAAACCATATATTTGAACATAACTTTAATGCTTTTCATTAGTTATTCCGGCTCCAAATACCGCCTTATAAAGATTCACCGGAGGAAACTAGTGTTCACTACATGTGTGGACTTGGTTTTTTTATGTGAATCGGGGGATGGCGGTTCCCAGGAGCATAAAGCCCAAGCTCCACACACTTGTTTAAAATTTCCGGAACTATATTTTTAACACCCACGTGGAAAAGTTTAAATCCATTTTACTAATTGAGGATGACGACATTTGTAATTTCATTACAACAAAATTCTTTTCCCGTTACCAAATCTCGGAACAACTGCATAGTGTAAAAGACGGAGAACAAGCTTTGGATTTTCTCCGCTCACAAAATGACAAACCATCATTTCCTCAAATTATCCTCTTGGACCTGTTTATGCCCATTATGGATGGATTCGAATTTCTTGAAGAATTCAATCAGATAAAAGGCTCATTATGCCAGTCCCCTGAAATAATTGTTCTTACCGTTACAACTCGAAATAAAGACTTAGAAAGAGCAAAAAATCTCGGCGTAAAAACAATACTACATAAACCATTCAATCATAGTTATATAGTTCATCTGAAAACCCTTATCCCAAAGACCAACAACTAAAGAGCGGGAATCATACCTCTATATTTTATAGTAAGAGATATTTCACCTTTTATATTATAAAAATTAAACTTTACAATTTACAAAAAGAATACTGTTTTAAGCCTTACTTCCCTCTCATAGCCTGAATCCCAAAAATTTCAAATCATTTCTCTCTCAATTGTTTTACTTTATTATTCGAATGGATTTTCATTTTTTTTTAATCCATTACATGAAATTGCCAGTAAATATTATGGATAAAGAAATTATGATGTAATAACGAAAGTTTCTGATAATGACTATAAAAATTTCCAACCTTATCGGTTTGACTAGCATTTCAAAAAGTTATTCTGATATATTAATCTGAGGTAATTATTAATGCCATGGCAATTTCTAAGAAAAAGAGTCCTGTTTTTTCAGAACCCTTTCATTCATATATTTTCCAAGGCTTTAAAAAACAAGGGTATTAATAATAGTTACGGTCATCCATGATTTGCACAGTCCAGTTATTAGCTAGCAATTCATTTTTCAGAAGTGTTCCTTGAGCTTTTGTTTTAGGATTTTTAACCAGAAATTTAAATCCATCAATTTTCTCCACTTCCCACTGCTCAGTATTTTCAGGATTTCTTAAAATATCTCCTACTTTAATGATTGTATCTTTTTTAATTACTTTCATAATTCACTTTTATATTTAACGAAATTAAACATTTTTTAGAAAATATCATCCCGTACCCAATTTGAAATTTAAGCAAAATATTTCAAACCCTTAATTAACTGTATTCCAAAATCAAATCCTTAAAATACATTTTCCTGTAACGGCAATTTAAATTGCTCCTTAAACTTTTTTAGTAGGGAAATCTTATTTCTATACTAACATATACCTCATGGCAATATTGAAATTCAGAAATATAAATCGTCTCTTATTTAGTGCATTTCTTATTATTGGTGGATTATATTTAGCCCGTCCCTTTTTAATTCCTGTTACAATTGCATGTCTCTTGGCAATGTTGCTGTTACCTGTTGCCAGAAAACTGGAATCCCTTGGAATAAAAAGAGCAGTTTCTATAATTCTTTGCATTGCTTTGTTTTTTCTTATTATTATGGGCATCGCGACTCTACTATCAATGCAAGGATTTAATCTGGCAAAAAATCTGGAAGAAATTGAGCAGCAGTTCAGGCATGTCTTTGATGATATACAGGAATACATTCAAAGCAAGTTTGGAATGGAAAAGGCGAAACAAAGCAAAATAATCAGGGAGAAAACAGAAACCCTGCTCCAAAGCAGCACCAACCTTATTACAGGGTTCCTTGGTGGACTTGCTACCTTTGGATTGATACTGGTCTACACTTTTTTCTTTCTTTATTACCGTAACAAATTTTTTAATTTCATTCTGATGGTAAGTCCCAAAGCCCTTCACCAACAAAATACTATAATTCTTAACCAGATAAGCAAGGTCACCCAGAGATACCTGACAGGAGTATTCATTGTGATATTAATTCTGGCAGTTATGAATTCTTCAGTACTCCTTCTACTGGGAGTAAACAATGCAATCTTTTTCGGATGTCTTGCGGCAATACTTAATGTAATTCCTTACATTGGTGTAATCATCGGAAGCCTTCTTCCCTTCATTATGACCCTGGTAACCAAAAATGAATTTGGCCCTGCATTATTTGTATTAGGAGCACTTTGGCTTAACCAGGTTATTGAGAACAATTTACTTACTCCATTTATAACCGGTTCTCAAGTAAGAGTAAACCCTTTATCAACGATTATGGCTTTAATCCTTGGAGGATTAATCTGGGGTATCTTTGGAATGATCCTTTTTATTCCTTTAATAGGTATCATAAAGATAATTTTTGATCATGTAGAAGAGTTGAAACCATTAGGATATCTGATAGGAGATGATTCCGATGAAAAAGATGATAATACTCAAAAAATTAAAAGGTTGTTTAAAAAACTTAAAGCCAAATTTAAAAGCTAAAAGCATTGTGCGAGCATAGATTGTTTTAAAAATTATCGCCTCTACAAACTTTTCATAAGTTTGAAAAAAAAAGGCCCCGCAGACTACGGGGCTCTTTCATTTTATTCCTTTTCAAAGTTATTCAAGACCGAAAGCATAGTAATACTTTCCAGGGCTTCCGGGATAAACTCCTTCCAGCAAAACTCCTCCTTGTTGTGCTGAAAGCACTTCATTAAATTCGTTCAGGTCTTTAATTGGCTTATGGTTTATACCCGTAATAATAAAGCCTTCTTTCATATTCGTTTGTTCTGATAATATACCTGAGCCTAGAGATTTCACCTTCACACCTGTTATACCATATTTCTTCTTTTCCTGAGCAGTAAGGTCTTCAAAATCCGCACCCAACTTCTCCTCTACTTCATTGACCTCCTTTTTGATTACTTCAACTTTTCCCTGACTGTTTTTCAGTTCTACTTTAAACTCCTTTTCCTTTCCATCCCTTAGCACTGTCAGTTTAACATTATCACCCGGATGATGGATTCCAATAAGTTCCAGAAGTTTTGCAGTTGAACCTATTTCAACATCATCAATTTTAAGAATTACATCACCTGCTTTTATTCCTGCTTTGGACGCAGCACTATTCTCTACCACACTCTCCACATAAGTTCCTTTCAAGGACTTTAATCCAAGTGTTTTAGCCAAATCCGAATCCATATCCCTTATTACCACTCCAAGATATGCTCTGTGAACTACTCCATATTGTTTAAGATCTTCTATTACCTTAGCAACTATGTTACTGGGAACAGCAAATGCATAACCGGCATATGCACCTGTCGGCGTAGCGATAGCAGTAGTGATACCTATAAGATCACCTTCAAGATTTATTAAAGCTCCACCGCTATTTCCAGGATTAACAGCGGCATCGGTCTGAAGAAATGATTCAATTGCTGACTTATCCTGCAAAATACTAATGTTTCTGGCCTTTGCGCTAATAATACCAGCTGTTACAGTCGATGAAAGGTTAAATGGATTTCCTACCGCTAAAACCCAATCCCCTACTTCAACAAAATCAGAATTTGAAAATGAAATAAATGGCATATCCGATTCTTCAACTTTTATCAGAGCAATATCTGTTGAAGGGTCTGTCCCTATTAGCTTTGCTTTAAAGCTTCTGTTATCGTTCAAAGTTACATTGATTTCTTTTGCTCCTGCAATAACGTGATCGTTAGTTACTATATATCCATCAGGACTAACGATTACACCAGAACCTGTTGCCATTTCCAGCCGTTGTTTTTCTTCCCTTGGCCGTCCCCAGAAATCATCACCAAAAAAATCTCTGAATGGCCCCATATCATTATATTGTTTATTGGCGGGAATAGCAGAATGAATATGCACAACAGAAGGTAAAGCCTTTACTGTAGCCGGACGAAAATTCACACCAGAACCATTCCCCTTATAAGTAGTGTCGGAAGTATTGGATTTTTTACTGTAAGAAACAATACTACCACTACTGCCATTGCTCGTTAAAAAACGAGTGGCAATAATCGTTACAGCACTTCCAAGAATAGCTGCAAGAAATAAAGTTAAAAACCTGTTCATTAATTTTTATCCATTAAAAATGAATCTATACAGAAAAAATAAAAGTAACAATTTATCAGGATATCTTCACGAGATCTGCATAATATAATCCGTCCAACCATTTGACATCAATCACCTGGTATTTGATATCTTCCAGGGAGGGAGAGTTGCTGAGAAAGATAAAGTCATTAGGATGAATACCTTCTTTAGTATAGGCAATCTTCACTTTGTCTCCGCCATCGGCAATTTCTGTAACCTCGTATCCTTCTGTAAGAGTAGATAATCTCATAATAAAATATATGTTTCTGGGATTTATAATATGTCTGGTTTTAAATTAACCCCATAGAAAGACAATTGTTGAAAAGCATTCCATAATAATATATTTAAATATCTTCCATAAATGCAACCTATTATTTTAAGCCACCATATTACATATTAGTCATTTTCCAAGCAAATAAAAACAGGTTTAACATTTCCTCTGATCTTCTGTTTTGAATTAACAATTTTAAATAATATGCAAAAAAATCTAAGTGGAATTAAAGTCGCCGTGCTTGTAGACAACGGCTTTGAACAAGTAGAGCTGACTGAACCAGTTAAAGCCTTAAGAGAAGCGAATGCAATTGTTGAAATTATTGCTCCTGAAAAGCAAATCAAAGGATGGAATCTGAAAGATTGGGGTGATACAATAACTGCTGATATCCTTCTGGATGAAGCCAGCCCGGATAATTATGATGCTCTAATATTACCGGGAGGTGTAATGAATCCGGATTTTCTAAGGATAAAGAAAAATGCTATTGAATTTGTAAAAACCTTTATGACTGCTCAAAAACCTGTTGCATCTATTTGCCATGGACCATGGACTTTAATTGAAACAGGTTTAATCAACGGCAGAAAACTTACGTCGTATCCTTCCCTAAAAACCGATCTTATAAATGCAGGAGCAACGTGGGTAGATGAACCTGTTGTAACTGATAAAAATCTTATTACCAGCAGAAAACCTTCAGACCTTTCAGCTTTTAATGATCGAATCATTAATACCTTAGCAGCTCTGCCTTCCTCTTCAAATAATGCATTCAACAGGCCCCCTGTAAAGGGAGAGAAAACTGAAGATATCAAGTCAAAAGATAAGGTAAAAAAATAATCTGATTCTGATAAAAATATTTTATTCCTACCGAACAAAAACCGGGATCTTTCATTTAACATTATATATAAAATGTAAAGAGCACCAGCTATTTACCTAACTCAACCAACATCTAAACCTGCTCTCAAGGCAGGTTTATTCTTTTTCTTCCTGCTAAAAATATTCTTAGTGCATTGGCAGTGGTCTGACCTATAAGATTATAAGCATCATTTACCGATTCTTTCAAAGTCATAGGACCATTTTGAAATGGCATAATACACGTTACCCCATGCTTCAACAGTTCCTCAGCGCCAGATGCAGCATATCCGGTAATCAGGAACACAGGAATTCTATAATTTTGACCGATTTTACCAACGCCCAGGGGCAACTTTCCTGAAAGTGTTTGCAAATCAGATCTGCCTTCTGCCGTAAATATAATATCAGCATTTTCTAGTTTTTCATCCACTTTTGCAAGTTCTGCTATTAAAGGAAAACCTGATTTTATAACTCCACCGCAGAACGCAAGAATGCCTGCCCCCAAACCTCCGGCTGCACCAGCTCCTGCAATGGTATCAATTTCCTTTCCCATTTGTTCTTTTATAACGGAAGCATAATGAGAAAGACACTTATCCAGAAAAGCTGCCATTTCCTCAGTAGCCCCCTTCTGAGGACCAAATACCCGGGATGCCCCATTTGCTCCTGTTAAAGGATTGGTTACGTCTGAAGCAATTGTAAACTCAGCACTTTTCAGAGCATCATGTATCCCTGTTAGATTTATCTCAGCAAGATTGACAAGCGCCTCTCCTCCTTTTGGTAAGTCTTTACCTTTTTCGTCAAGAAGAGCAACCCCCAATGCCTGGGCCATACCGGCACCTCCATCATTAATTGCGCTTCCTCCAAGACCAATTATAAACTTCCTTATTCCTTTGTTCAGTGCATCTGCAATCAATTCTCCGGTACCAAATGAAGTTGTTATCATCGGATTCCTTTCTTGATTATTGAGGAGAGCAAGCCCTGAAGCGGCTGCTGTTTCAATAACTGCTGTCCTATGATCTCCCAATATTCCATAAGATGCTTTTATACTTCTCATAAGTGGATCATGAACCGGCACTTCAACCTTATAACCACCAGTGGCATGAACCAAAGCCTCTACTGTGCCCTCTCCGCCATCTGCAAGCGGACAAGAAATTATTTCAGCATCTGAGAGTACTTTTCTGATACCATTAGTCATTGCATCAGCAACTTCAAATGCACTTAAAGATTCTTTTAGGGAATCTGGTATCAAGACTATTTTCATATCTCCTCCTCCGGGTGACTGCAGCAAGGACCTTCATGAACATTTCTGATCCACTCCTCCTGCTCTTCAGTCAAAGATTTATTTTTAGGACCCGAGCAATGATCACAATCATTTCCATATTCATCCATCCCTCGTCCTTCACATAAAGGACAAACATAACCACAACCTGCCATAACTATATAAAATTAGCTTTACTCAAAATATCACGTATAATCATGTTTGCATGTATTCTGGAATTTTCAATGAACCATTTATGAGTTTCCATACCACCACAAACAACTCCTGCGAGGTAGATATTTTTTATATTTGACTCCATCGTATCCTCATTATAATTAGGGATCTTTAAATCCCCTGAATGAAATTCAATACCAACTTTAGCCAGCAAGCTAAAGTCAGGATGATAGCCGGTCATAAGCAACACGAAATCATTCTCTAAAGTGACTATTCCATTTTCGGTTTTTATATTCACTTCATTTTCCCTGATAGAAACCAGTTCTGCATTAAATAAGGCTTTTATTGAATTTTCCTTTATCCTGTTTTCTATATCAGGTTTCACCCAATATTTCACTCTGTGACTTATTTCTGGTTTTCGGACAACCAAAGTGACCTCAGCTCCTTTTCTGTAACATTCCAAAGCAGCATCAATAGCAGAATTTGCCGCTCCCACAACAATAATCTTACTGAATGAAAATGGATGGGGTTCTTTATAATAATGAAAAACCTTTGACATATGCTCTCCATCAATTCCACAACTAATAGGGTGGTCATAAAAGCCTGTGGCAATGATTATATGTTTTGAATGATAGATTCCTTTTGAAGATTGGATTTCAAACAAACCATCATTTCGTCTATTAATTATTTGTACTTCCTCGTACAGTTTTATTTTAAGACGAAAATATTCCAGCACTCTCCGATAATACTCAAGGGCCTCATCTCTCATAGGTTTACCGCTTATGGAAACAAAAGGTACTGCTCCTATCTCCAGTCTTTCAGAAGTAGAAAAAAATCTCATGTTCAAAGGATAATTGTAGATGGAGTTTACCAGGGCTCCTTTTTCAAGTATCAGATATTTCAATCCTGCCTTCTGAGCCTCTATTCCACAAGCCAAACCTATCGGCCCTCCCCCAATTACAATTATATCATAAATACTCATATTCAAAACCTTATTACAATTTACCCAACCAACATCATACTAATTTAAAGGTTTTATTTATATTCGTAAAAACTTTTATATGGCACAAACACCCAGCAATATGCTTCCTCTCGGAACCATTGCACCGGATTTTACGCTTTTGGACACTGTTTCAGGAAAAGACTTAGCACTGAGTCAGATTAAGTCCCAAAAAGCCACAGTAATCATGTTCATCTGCAATCATTGTCCTTTTGTAAAACACGTGAACAACGAACTAGTGCATTTGGCTAAAGATTATGTTTCAAAGGGAATTTCATTTATTGCAATCAGTTCAAATGATGCCGAAAAGTATCCTGCTGACGCTCCTGATGAGATGAATAAAGTGGCAAAAGAGCTTGGCTACCCCTTCCCTTATTTGTATGACGAAAGTCAAAAGGTTGCTAAAGCATATGAAGCTGCCTGCACACCCGACTTTTATATATTTGATAAGCATCTTTCACTTGTATACAGAGGACAACTTGATGACTCAAGACCTTCAAATTCTTTACCTGTCAATGGGAAGGATATTCGAAATGCCCTTGATAGTTTATTGAGTGACAAGGAGGTTGAGAAAGATCAGAAACCAAGTATCGGATGCAACATCAAATGGAAAGTATAATGTCTGAAGGTAAATTCTGCTACGATTATCCCAAAGCTTCTGTCACAACAGACTCAGTAATTTTTAACCTCACTTCCGGAATATTAAATCTTCTATTGATAGAGAGGAAACATGATCCATATAAAAACTGTTGGGCACTCCCCGGCGGATTCCTTGAAATGAATGAAAACGGCCTGGACTGTGCAAAAAGAGAATTATTTGAAGAAACTGGTCTGGTTATAAACACCATGGCGCAGACAGGCACCTATACAAATGTAAACAGAGACCCTAGAGGCAGAACCATCTCCATAGCTTATACAACAATAATCACAAATGAAGTAAATCTGAAAGCCGGAGACGATGCTCAAAATGTTCAGTGGTTTTCCCTTTTTCACTTGCCATTGCTCGCATTTGATCATTTAAAAATAATCCAGGAAGCTGTATTCTTTTTTCAGGTAAGATTAAGATCAGGCCAATTACCCGATTTTTTAAATAGTCTTACAAATCGGCAACTGGAAGAACTTCAGAATATTGTAGATAAATATCTGCAATAAAGGCCCAAAACTTACGTTAGCCAACCCCGTACAATAAGGATATTTTGTAGTTGAGGGGAATTTCATATGAAGGATTCTGTAAAACTTAAAATCCTCTTTCCTATACTGGGTCTATTGTTAGTAGTTCTTGCAGCCGCCTCCATTTACTCTATCATATATTCTCAAAAAATTAAGGAAGAATTCAAGGCTGTCGGGGCATCCTATAATGTCATCAATCACCTTGACAACCTTGTAGTATTGCTTGTTGAAACAGAGGGCAACCTGAGAGGTTATATCCTCTCTTCAAATGTTCATTTCCTGTATGAATATGAAGACAATGCCAGAAAGACCAAGGCCGAGATAGCTAAATTAAAAGCATTGGTAAATAATAACCCTCCTGTATATCGAAGAATAAAATATATTGAGGAGTTATTTGAACTAAGGAGAAATGAAATTGACCGACTTGTCAATAAAAATAAAGATGCAATCAGAAAGGGACATATTCGTCTTACTTTTGAAAAACTTTCTTATTCACGTGATCTGAAAATAAAAATAAGAGAAGAAAAAAATTTAATAGAATCTCTTGAGAAAAAAACTTTAACTCATAAGCAAATCAAGGCAACTTCTACTTTAAAGTTAATAAACATAGCCATTATATTTTCGGGGATATCTGCTTTGGTCACAGCTTTAATGATAGTCTATATTTTTTACAGAGAATATAAGCTTCAGCAAAGGCTAAAAAATGAATTGGCAACATTAAACGAAAGTAAAAACAGATTTTTCTCAATTGTAAGTCATGATTTACGCGGGCCAATTAATTCTGCACTTGTATTATCTACATTCCTGAAAGATCAGAACCGCACTAATGATGATGAATCCGAAACGATTTTCTTTCTTCATAAGAGTCTGGTAAAAATTCAAAATCTATTGGAGATCCTTTTAAAATGGGCCAAACTCCAAATGAATGAACTCGTTTACAGACCTGAAACTTTTTCCATTATAGATGTGGTATGTGCAACTTCCGAATACCTTTCCCCTTTGTTTTCAATGAAGAAGATTGCCATAGATATAAAAATTGAGTCTAAAATAAAGGTATATGCTGATAAAAATATGGTCGAAACCATCCTGAGAAACCTTATCTCCAATGCGATTAAATATTCGTCACAAAATGATACTGTAACAATAGATGCTTTTAAAGAAAATGGATTTGTAACTATTTTTGTAAAAGATAATGGAATTGGAATATCCACTGACCTTTTACCAAAATTATTTAGCATTGATCATAAGTACAGTACAAAAGGTACTTCAGGAGAAGAAGGTACGGGTCTCGGACTGAAATTATGCAAAGAGTTTGTTGAAAAAAACGGAGGTAAGATCTGGGTAGAAAAAAATGAAACGAAAGGTACCACCTTTCTATTTACCTTGCCTGCTTCCTATTAATCTTTTGAAACACCTAACCTTAATCATTCTAAAAATCAAGGCCCTTTGTTACATTTCTTTTTAAATTGTGTTTCAATTAAACCTCTATGATTGACATTAATAAGAATTTAAAGAGTTACAAATATGCAGTAAAAGGTCTGAAGCATCTACTGGTATTTGAAAATAATGCCCGTATTCATTTAGCTGCCACTGTTTTGGTCCTGGCTTTATCGGCATATTTCAGAATCGAAAAAACTGAATGGCTATGGATTTTATTGGCAATAACCCTTGTCTGGACGATGGAACTCATAAATACAGCAATTGAAAAAATAGTTGATTTTCTCTCTCCTGAATTTCATCCTGCAGCTGGTAAAATAAAGGACTTAGCTGCCGCAGCAGTATTAATTGCAGCTATCTTTGCGCTAATTGTCGGGGTGATAATATTTCAAGAATATATGTTCTAATTGCCATCTTAAAACAAAAAAAGACTTCCGTTCCAGGAAAGTCTTTTAATATCTGTTTATACCTGACCTTATCTGTTTAGCAATTTATAAGTTGCTGCAGCTGTCAAGCCTCCAGCAAAGTAAATTCCCATCGAAAGTAATCTTTGTTTAAATGTAGAACCTACAAATTCTTTACCGAAGCCTAACAGGCCAGGTAAACTTAATGTTCCTGCTCCAGCCCCCAAACCAAGAAGGGATCCACTCACTAAGGGCGTTTTACCTGAAGCTGTCATACTATAATAAATACTATTAAACAACAAATCACTTCCCAAACTTAAACCAAAGAGTTTTTTCTTTCCGGGACTTGCCAAGCCAACTGCCTGGAGCCCCTTTTTTAAAACTTTCATTCCAAATAAATCCACCTTAGGAGACTTCGTGGTATACTTTTGCAATCCCTGATTTGCGGCAGTAAGTGCCAGTGCACCTGCCAGACCACTTATTAATGCTTTTGATCTGCTCATATCTCTTCCCTTCGATACTTAAATGTTAACAGAACAGAGAAATAAAATGTTCGAGTTACACAGCTTTAAGTAGAGCTGGCTTGCTTTCCAGCTGAAGTTTATTATCAGTAGCCAGCTCACTTGATATATATTTAGCCTTCACAACATCAATCAGTTTTTCCAATTGCTTTTCAATCTGTACCACTTTTGAACTATCCCCTGTAGCTCGAATGATCATTTTGTTTAAACCACTGGAATCTTCACCTGAGATTTCCATAAAATCTATATCAAACCCTCTTCTTTCAAAAATTAAGGCAGCCCTTATTATAATTCCAGGCTTTTTGTTTATCGACAGGGAAAATATATGTTGCATAGGTTTGTTTTTATTAAGGTTCTTTAAACTGGTTTTTATTATATTATTTATATTTAAGAATGAGGAATAGGTGCTGATTCTAGGTACTTCCCTCCGGCATCTCCATCTTTATCTTCGGAGCCTCTGTAATCATATGGTCCACCGACATGCCTGCAGGTACCATCGGATAAACATTGTCATCCTTTACTACTTCTGCATGAATGAGACATGGTCCTTCATTATATTCAAATGCTTCTTTTAAAGTTGAAGTAACTTCTGATGTCTTGTTTATGTGAAATCCTTTTACACCATAAGCTTCGGCAAGCTTTACAAAATCAGGATTTACGACCATATCTACTCCGCTATATCGTGAATCAAGGAAAAATTCCTGCCATTGTCGCACCATCCCCAGGTATTTGTTATCAATTACCAGAATTTTTACTGGTATCTTATGAATAGCAGCGGTAGAAAGCTCTGCAAGAGTCATCTGAAAACCACCATCACCAACTATCGCAAGGACTTTATGATCAGGTTTACCCAGCTGCGCACCTATTGCTGCAGGAAAGCCGAATCCCATTGTCCCTGCTCCACCTGACGAAAGCCACTGATCAGGAGTATTTGTAAGATAATATTGAGCTGCCCACATTTGATGCTGTCCTACATCCGTGGAGACTATAGCTTTACCTTCAGAAACTTTATAGGCTTCTTCAATAACATATTGAGCCCTAAGAGGCTCGTCTTTGGAATAGGTAAAAGGAAATTCTTTTTTATATTGATTTAATTTATCCAGCCATTTTTCGGTATCTAACTTTTGAACCATTGGTATAAGCATTTTTAGTACTTCCTTGGCATCGCCAATTGCATAAGCATCGGGAGTCACTATTTTGCCTATTTCTGCAGGATCAATATCGATGTGGATTTTTTTGGCATTGGGACAAAACTTTCTGGGATTTCCGTTAATTCTGTCATCCCACCTACTGCCGATGGACATAATAAGGTCACACTCTAACATGGCTTTGTTGGAATATACTGTTCCATACATTCCTACCATTCCAAGAGAAAGCTCATGAGTTTCCGGAAAAGATCCCTTACCCAATAAAGTAGTAGTTACCGGTGCTTTAAGCTTTTCTGCGAGGTGTTTCACCTCTTCATCGGCTTTCGCAATCAAAGCACCATGCCCTACAAGTAACAGTGGTTTTTTAGATTTCAGGAAAAGATCAGCTATACTTTGTACAGAACTCTGGTCAGGTTTTGAAGGCACTTTATAACCTGGTAATTCCAAATTATCCTTAAACTGCCCTTCAAAAACAGCAGAAGTAATATCCTTCGGAAGATCAATCAAGACAGGTCCAGGCCTTCCGGAATTTGTTATATAAAAGGCTTCTTTTACAATGCGGGGAATATCAGAGGTCCTTTTTACAAGGTAATTGTGTTTCACTGCAGGCATTGTCAATCCAAATACATCTGCTTCCTGAAAAGCATCCATTCCCAGCAAACTTGTTATGGTCTGCCCTGTAAGAACAATCATTGGAACAGAATCCATCTGAGCAGTCATAATACCAGTAATTGTGTTAGTAGCGCCAGGACCACTTGTCACAAGCACCACCCCTGGTTTACCGGTTGCCCTTGCATAACCGTCCGCCATGTGTGTTGCTCCTTGTTCATGCCTGGTTAATATGAGTTTTATTTTAGAATCATATAAAGCATCAAAGATCGGAATAGCAGCCCCGCCAGAATACCCAAACACATATTCCACCTCTTCTCTTTCAAGGCAATCTATCAGAATTTGAGCACCATTCTTTTTTACTTTTTCCATGTGGGTGATTTATCAGATAAACAATCAAATAACTGCTACAAATATATTGTCTGTTATTTAGCACATTTTTTTTATTTCAATTTTAATACGCTTTCTAAAAAATTAACAACAACACAAATAACTAAAAATCAAAATAATAAAAAAAATATTTCTACGTATTCAAACTTATAACGTATTATATAGAGTTTTCACAATAACTCTTCTACAAATCCAATTTTATCAATTAGATTTGTACTATAATTCAGGTAATTAATCAAAAAATAACTACGGTGGCCAGAATAAAATCTCGAAGTCTTTACGAACTTGTAAAATCCATGAGCAAAAATGAAAAAAGGTATTTTAAGCTCTTATATGGAAGTTCCGGGAATGGGGAAGACAAAAAAATGTTGATTCTGTTCGACTACATGAATAAGCAGAAAGAATTTGACGAAGATTCTATTGCTGATAAGCTCCCCAGCCTTAAAACTGAGCAGCTTTCAAACATGAAAGCATACCTTTATGACAAATTGCTTCAGGCTGTACGATTATTTAATGCTCCAAAAATTCTGGATCTTCAGATAAGGGAACAAATTGATTATGCTCAGCTGCTATTTTCAAGAAGGCTTTATACACAAGGGATGAATTCATTGAAAAAAGCGAGAAAAATGGCATTGGTACACGACAATCTGGAATTACAACTGGAGATCATCAAACTTGAGAAAAGTGTGCTAATGCAGACTATCGATCATGACACAGTGGATAAAGTTGACAGAATCATTGAAGAAGCGAGAACCATAAATAAAAGAATTAATAATATTAACACCTTCTCTAACCTTTCCATAAAGCTTAATTCATTCTATACTAAAATCGGCTATATCAGAGATGAAGCAGACTTTCTAAGAGTCAAAGAGTTCTTCAATTCCAATATTCCTGACTTTACTGAAGAAGAATTATCTATATCTGAAAAACTGAACCTTTATAAACTTTATGTAGGATATTATTTGTTTATACAGGATTTCAGAAATGGTTATGAGTATGCTTTAAAACTTGTTAAACTTTTTGACACGCATGAAGAGCTTAAAGAAACCAGTACGGAGCAATACATTAAAAGTCTTAACAATCTGCTCATCGCCCAGTACAAGCTGGATATGTACAACGAATTTGTTGAGACAAACAAAATCCTGCATTCAATTGCAGCAGACTATAACCATTCACAAAATGAAAGCATAAGAATCAGGCTTCTTAAATATTATTATATCCACGAAATAAATAAATACTTTATAACAGGAGACTTCACAAAAGGTGTTGATGTATTAATGAAAAGCCCGGATACTAAGATATACGAGCTTCTGGAAGTTGTAGACAAGCATTCGGAATTGATCATCAATTACAAGTTATCCTGTCTGTATTTTGGAGCAAGTGATTTTCACGGTGCACTGAAATGGCTGAACAGAATTATCAATATTCCTGATGGTGATATTAGAGAAGATCTTCATTGTTTTGCAAGAATACTTAACCTTATCTGCCATTATGAATTGGGCAATTATGATGTAATCAAATATTATATTATTTCCACCTATCGATTCCTACTCAAAAAAGAGGATCTGCATCTTTTCCAGAAATTCATACTAAAATTTCTGAAAGACCTGAATCAGAACACGAGAGATAAAGAACTGTACGAACGATTTGTACGCCTCAAATCCCAGTTAATTCCATTAGTTAACAGTACTTATGAAAAGCGTGCATTCATATATTTTGACATTATCTCCTGGCTGGAGAGTAAAATAGAAAAGAGACTTATCCAGGATGTGATCCAGGAAAAAGTCTCTCTAAAATACAAGTCAGACAAAGCATCATAAGGAAAGAAAGGATCAACCTCCTTTCTTTCTGCATTTATCAATTGCCATCCCTATTTTAACAATACCAAGAAGTATTTCTTCTTCTGAAGCATTAGAAAAGTTAAGCCTCATAGCATTTTCCTTTTTACTGCTGGTGCAGAATTCAGCTCCCGGAACAAATAATATTCCTGCTCTAATTGACTCTTCAAGTATGTCTTTAACAGGATATTCATCGGGCAATTTAACCCACATAAACATTCCTCCTTCAGGCTGAGATACTTCAGTTGTATTAGGGAAAAACTCCTGTATAAGAGATCTCATAAGATCGCATCTTTTACCATATTCTTTATGAAGAAGCGCCAAATGATCTTCTATACCATATTCACGGAGAAATTCAGAAACTATCATTTGAGATAGCATATTTGTATGTAAATCACTTGCCTGCTTGGCAAGAACCAGCTTATTAATAATTTCCTTATTCGCAATGATCCAACCTAGTCTTAGGCCGGGAGAAATCATTTTTGAAAATGAACCAAGATGAATGGTCCTTTTTTTATTTAATGTCAATAAGCCGGGAAGTACTTTACCTTTAAATCTTATATCACCATATGGATCATCTTCCACAAAAAGAAGCTTCTTATCATCAAGGAGCCTGGCAAGCTTCAACCTCGTCTCTGCCGAATATGTTATTCCTGTTGGGTTCTGAAAATTAGGAACTCCGTAAATAAACTTACTTTTAACAGCGGTACTTTTTTCATTAAGCTCTTCAACATCTATACCCTGAGAGGTTAAGGAAATTGGTATAAGCTCAGGCTGATAAGCAGAGAATGATTGAATTGCTCCAAGATAACCAGGATTTTCCATAAAGATCTGATCACCTTTATTGATAAATATTTTACCTATGAGATCCAATCCTTGCTGTGAGCCACTTGTGATCAATATTTCGTCAGGCGAAACATCAATACCTCGTTTCGTCCTATACCATTTAACAATCCATTCTTTCAATGGCAGATAACCTTCTGTAATATTGTATTGAAGGGCTTTGGCTCCATCCTCTTTAATAACTTTATTACTGATCTCTTGCAAAGCTTTAATTGGAAAAAAAGCCGCATTGGGCAAACCGCCTGCAAAAGAGATAAGATCTTTGGAAGAAGCTACTTTCAGGATCTCTCTGATAAAGGATACTGGAATGGAATTTGTCCGTTCCGAAAATTCATAAAACACTGTTTCAGTTTTCATAATATCTAAACTATTGATTTTCATTTGGATTAAATAAAAAAAGCCCCGAATGTGAGTCCGGGGCTTTCATGTATCTTAATATTATTAAATGCATGCTTTACCCGGGGGAATAATCCACAAGGACTGACGCGACCACGACCACAATTGCAATGCATGAAATAATATTTTTATATAGTGAAGTCATTCTTTAATATTTTCAAAAGGGTACTAAAACAGAAAAGCCCCGAACTTTAAGTCCGGGGCTTCATCCTTATATTTTTATATTTATACAATGGATTACTTTCTCCGGACCTTAGGCCTGGCTGCCACGACTAATGCAACGACAGAGAAAGTATTTTTCATTGATTATTTCTAATAGTATATTTAGCAAAAATAGTTTTTAAAATCTTAAGTTTAAAATTCTAAGACAATTATTTTTATATAAGCCGAATCTAAAACATGACTAAAGATCTTCTAAAGTTTCTAACACAATTAAAGAAAAACAATAACAAGGAGTGGTTTGATAAAAACAGAACAACCTATGATGCACTAAGGAAAGATTTTGTGGCTTTTGTGCAAGTAGTGATTAATGATATAGCAGATTTTGACGATAAGGTAAAAAGTATAGAAGCAAAAAATACCATATTCAGAATCAACAGAGATATTCGTTTCTCAAAAGATAAAACGCCATATAAGAAGAATTTTTCGGCTTTTATAAGCATAAAGGGCAGGAAATCCTTTGGTCCAGGATATTACATCCATATTCAGCCCGGGGACGAGAGCTTTGTAGCAGGTGGTGTATATATGCCGGAAAAAGGTATGCTTGAAAAAATACGTCAGGAAATAGACTATAATGGAAAGAGCCTTTCAAAAATATTAAGTAAGGCAAGTTTTAAAAATACGTTTGGGGAGATGGAAGGAGAAAAACTAATAAGGGCACCGAAAGGATATGACGAGGAAAACCCGCACATTGATCTTTTAAAGTATAAAAGTTTTATAGTATCTAAAGCCATTACTGATAAAGAAATTGAAGAAGGGAAGTTAAAAGGTTTGCTAAAAAAATACAGCAAAGAAATGTTGCCATTTATAGAGTTCCTCTACCCTGCAGTAATTGAAGAATAGCTAATTCATCGACACCGATGGCATAAATCCTGAAGCATGGAAAGCCAATGGAAAAACAGAGTATTTAAAATAGGAATAGAGGGGAAATGTAGATAATGTATCCTTAATTTCTTCTTCGCTCTTAGCTTTTATATTAACCCACAACCGTGTTCTGTCAAGAGATAACGAATAAGAAAGCACAATACCTTTACTGACCAGATTATTGATATGATCCTTTTGAAGCGGAACAAGCTTCATAAAGTTCTCATCAAAATTGATGGGGAAGGATATATCAACCAGATATTGCATGTTTTACTTTTTAATATTAAACGGCAAAGGGTAATAAAATGATAGAGATCTTGATTTTTTTTCAGGAAAAAATGAAAGATACTAAATCAAAAAAAACAAAAACTACACAAGGACATATAAATCAGCATCTTGTGTAGTTTTAAATTGTATTAATCAACAGTTTATTTTTTCAGTTTGTAACCAACCAATTTATTTCTGAAAAAAGTAGGAACCAACAATAGGTCTTCAGAAGGAACAAATTCAATATCAGCCGTATTTACTTTCTGTTCTTTTGAATCGATCAGCTTTTGTGATTTTCCATCAGAAATATAGTAGATACCGCCTTCCCAGTCAGAAACAAGAAAGTCATTACCAGGTCCCACATATTCAACACCATCACCCATGCCTATGCCCGTAGCCAATACTGTATCTTTTTTAGTATTCATATTGATAGCTTTAAAATCACTGCTTCCCATAGATGCTAAATACAATATGCTGTCTTTAATAAAAATACCGTTTGGCTTATTCAGATTTTGGTCAGTGAACAAAGTAACTTTACCATTTTGCAGTTTGTGGATTTTATTGGTCTCACTGTCGGAAAAATAAACATCACCCTGAGGGGTCACGAAAACATCATTTAAGAATTTAGCGCCAGGAACGGCATAAGTCTTTACAATTTTACCTTTGTCAGTATCAATTTCAACCAGCTTATTAATGTCCGTAACATAAAGGATGTTTTTATTTAGACCAAGTCCCTTAGGAGCACTGAGTCCTTTTACCCACTCCAGGTTTTCAATTTTTCCGTCAAGACTTACTTTAGAGATAAACCCATTATTATCAGCTGCAGTAGGATCACCATTAACGTTAGAAACGTACAATATCTTTTTACCCTCATCAAAAATTACAGATTCAGGAGTTTTCAAAGTAGTATCAGAAGACCAAACCTCTTCTAAAACAACTTTAGGGCTCTGATCTTCTACAACTGTAACAGTATCTACATCATAGCTCGCCTGTTCCTGCTTCTTGCTTTCGCATGAAATAAGGAGTACAACAAAAAAATTCAAAAAAAGTAAATTGATCTTTTTCATATTAACTAATTTTTCAAGTGGTTTTATAATAGATGATAATTTTAAAACTTAATGGAGCTGCCACGAAAGGTTTTGCATAACCTATTATTGGTGAAATTGTTTTCGCAAAAAGTTGAAGCAAATACTTTTATACCAATACACTTCGTTACAGATAAAGAAAATAATTCGCTAATTTATACACAGGAAAGTGATATTTGCAACATGCGCCATCAATGTTTAAAGAGCCCCAAGATTCCGCCCCCCCATGGCACATTGAATAGATTGCTTCAAAGCAAAGCAAAGAAAAGTTTACAGGTAATCTTCCAGATTAAAAATGCAAAAAAGCTACTTGAAACAGGCAAAATAAAAATTCTGATTTACAGCAGCTTACCACAAACTCAATTCTAATTTTTCCTTTACTTTATTAATTTCATACATTTAAGGTAATTTTATTAATTAATTGATTACTAAATCATATTTAAACATAATTTTTACACAGGTGATTATTTAAAATTTATTTTATTTCCAAAGTAGCCTTCTTAGATATTTGATTCGTAAAAACACCAGATTAAAATTATTATGAGTTCTGAAAAAGTTGACGTACTGGTAATAGGAGCAGGTCCTTCCGGGGCCGTGGCCGCTTCTATTATCCATAAGCATGGATTAAAAGTTAAAGTTGTTGAGAAACTGAAATTTCCTCGTTTTGTAATAGGAGAAAGCCTTCTTCCGAGATGCATGGAGGCCCTTGAAGAAGCTGAATTACTTGAAGCAGTGAAGGCAAAAGGTTTTCAGCAAAAGTCTGGAGCGAAGTTCGTGAAAGACGGTAAAATATGTGATTTTAACTTCTCAAACCAATTTACCCAAGGCTGGACCTGGACCTGGCAGGTACCAAGAGCTGATTTTGACAAAACACTTACTGATGAAATGGAGCGTAAAGGTATACCGGTTTTGTTTGAAACAGGAGTAACTGATATTAAATTTAACGGTAGCGACAGCATTACTACAATTGAAGATAAGGATGGTAATAAAAGTACGATAGAGGCCAGATTTATTGTAGATGCAAGTGGATATGGAAGAGTAATTCCTAAATTATTCAATTTGGACCAACCATCAAATCTTCCGGCCAGAAGAACCTTGTTTGCGCACACTGTAGACGTAAACAGATTTGTAGATGAGGAACCAAACAGAATTACAATTGTTTCTCATGAACCGGGAGTATGGATCTGGATCATCCCTTTCTCAAATGGCAATACATCAGTAGGCTTTGTTGGTGACACTCAATTTTTTGATAGATTTACAGGGACTCCGGAAGAACGCTTCAGAGCGATGATCAAAACCCAGCCGCATACACAGAGAAGGTTCGACGGAGTTGATTTTGTATTCGAGCCACGAACGCTGGAAGGCTGGTCTGTAACAACCAATAAATTTTATGGAGACGGATTTGTCCTTACAGGAAACGTTACTGAATTCCTAGATCCCATTTTTTCTTCAGGCGTAACACTTGCTACAGTTTCGGGAGCCACTGCTGCAAACCTGGTAGTAAAGAAACTGAAAGGCCAGAGTGTTGACTGGGAAAAAGAATTTATGGAGCCAACGATGCAAGGAGTCAATACATTCAGAAGTTATGTAATGGGTTGGTATGATGGAACCCTTCAGGATATTTTCTTTGCTCCTAAGCCTGATGATGAAATTAAAAAGCAAATATGTTCAGTGCTTGCAGGCTATGTATGGGATTTAAATAATCCTTTCGTTAAGAAGCACGACAGGGTTATAAAGAATCTTTCGCATCTTATCCGATTAGAAGAAGGAGCAAGCTAACCTTTGAAACAGATCATTTCATTAAGTTATAATTTTATAATTCAGAAAATGCAACTCTGTTCAGGGGTTGCATTTTTTATTATATTCATATCATCTTTTTTTAATCCGGCTAATTCACAAATTACAAGAGTCACAGGTAAGGTAATAGATTCACAGAGTAAAGAGCTTATTCCTTTTGCCAGTATTTACTTTTCCGATAAGTCAAAAGGAACTGTTTCCGATTTTGAAGGAAATTTCATTATCGAAACATTTACAGGACCAGATAGCCTTATTGTTGCAAGCGTAGGATATTCGGTGAAGAAACTTGCAATCCAAAAATATCAGGTACAGCAAATTAATATCTTTCTGGAAGAAGAAGTCAGTAACCTCAATGAAATTACAGTTACTGTTACTGAAAATCCTGCTTATAGAATTATAAGAAATGTCATCTCCAACAAAAAAAACTTCAGAAAAGAGACCATTAAAAGCTACTCCTATGAGTCCTACAATAAGTCTAAGATCGGTTTAAGAGAACTTGATGAAGATCTGAAGAAACAATTCTATCTTAAGCCCTTTGCTTTCTTTTTTGACAACATGGATACCACAGATGGTAAGCCCTATCTTCCTGTAATGCTTCTTGAAACAGTATCGGATAATTTTTATCAGAAAAATGGCAATAAACAAAAGGAAATCATAAAGGCGACAAGGCTTTCCGGAATGAAAAATGAAAGCATTGGAAAACTATTCTCCAATCTTGCATTGAATGTGTATGCCTATGATGATTACTTACTGATGTTTAACAAAAATTTTATCAGCCCTGTCAGCTCATCATGTTTTCGTCATTATGATTATGAACTGCTTGACAGTGGATATATAGATAACAACTGGTGTTATAAAGTACGTTATTTCCCTTCCAGAAAGCAGGAATTAACATTATCAGGAATAATATGGATAAGAGATACAACATTTACGATTAAAGAAATAAATGCTAAAGCTGGCCAGGAAATCAACCTCAACTTTGTTACATCATTTGGCTTGCGGCAATCCTATATGGATGTAGAAGGTAAATCCCTCCCTGCCGAAGAACAGCTTTATATTTATGGTGAAGTGCTTGTTCCTCATTCAGGAAAGACCCAAAAGTTTTTTGCATCAAGAAGTACTTCGAACAAAAATTTTAATCTGAACCCATCTTTCTCCAATAGTTTTTTTGATGATAAAGCAACTACTATAGTGGAAAAAGAAGCAGGAGCAAAAGACAATACTTACTGGGAAGCAGCCAGGCATGATACCCTTTCTAAGTCTGAACAAGCTATATACCAACTTACTGATTCCCTTAAGAATACCAAAGCCTTTAAGAGGTATCTGGTTTTGTTTAAAGGATATATACCAGTAAAAAAAATTGAGTTTGGCCCCATCTATAAAGTCTATTCTTACAACCCTGTTGAAGGTAATAAATTCAGGATAGGGTTTAGAACTAATCCCAAATTCAGCAAGAGGATTTTGCTGGATGGTTATGGAGCTTATGGTCTTAGAGATGAAAAAATAAAATACGGAGGAGGAATTACTTATTTCAGAAAAAAAGATCCCGATGAGATAATAAGTTTTAGGGTTAAACATGACATAGAACAGCTTGGCTTTAGTCAGGTTACATTCATGCGGCCAGACAATTTATTGAATGCCTTGTTTAAAATTTCAGCCCAAAACAGGCTAAATTTTATTGATGAATACAGATTGTATTATGAAAAATTCTGGACCCAACATCTGTCCAATAAATTACAGATAAGGAATGCTATCATCAGGCCTGTAGGTAAACTTGAATATAATAAAGAAATTCCTGGAATGAATGATACTGTTAATGTATCGTCAATTACAACAACGGAAGTTTCTATTTACACTCATTATGCATATAAAGAAAAATTTCTCAGAGGTGATTATAGAAGAATCAGTCTTGGCACTCCATATCCTATATTTGATGCGGCAATAGTACTAGGCATAAAAGATTTATTGGGAAGCGATTATAATTATCAGAAAATAGCTTTGAGTGTAAGACAAAGATTGAGGATTAAAAATATCGGTTATACCAGGTACCGTGCTGAAGCTGGAAAGATTTTCGGAACCCTGCCCTACCCTTTGCTTGAGTTGCATAACGGTAACCAGACGATCTTCTATGATGATTATATTTTTAATTCAATGCGATTCTTTGAGTTTGTCAGTGATCAGTATGTAAACGTTCAGCTTTCACATCACTTTGATGGTTATTTCTTCAATAAAATTCCACTGATAAGAAAACTCAAATGGAGAGAGATCATATCCTTCAAAGGAGTAATGGGATCCTTATCCGAATCGAATAAAGCTCAAATGATATTACTGCCTGAGATGTATAGCCTCGCTAAAGAACCATTTATGGAAGCAGGGGTAGGAATAGAGAACATTTTCAGGGTGATCAGGCTTGATGGCATTTGGAGGCTTAACTATCATGATCACCCTGGTACAGAGAAATTTTATTTAAAACTTAGTGTCCATATTGATTTCTAAACTAATACCTTACTTTTTACCTTTTTTTATTTTTTTAAACTCTTTTCCGCTCGTTTCCATCACATTATAAATTACTCTTGCCCAATAGTTTTTAATACCAAATCCACCTGGTTTTCCTCCATAAAGATTTGTTGCTATCACCTTTTTGGTCGCAAGATCAAAGAATGTTACATAAATATTTCCTTGTTCTTCTATCTTATTGAAATTATCAACAATAAAAACCAATCCAAGACCTTTTTTTCCTGATATATGATAACTACTTATCATTTTCTGTATTTTTTCTGGTGATAGGTCATTAGGTTTCGATTGGTCAAAAATGGCGTCAATATCAGCAGCTTCATTATTTTTTTTAACCAGATTCAAGTCAAATATAACTTCATCAAATCCATAAAACTTCTTTATGTTATATTTATCAGGCTCATTGATAACAATGTTGTTCCATGCAGGAAAATACTTTACCTGTATTTCCTGACTGCTCTTAGTTCCGGCCTCTGAGAATTGGCTAAATTCACCTATAAATTTAGAATGAGAAAAATCGATTCCATACCACACGACTTCTCCGGATTGAAGTAAATTATCCTGAGCCAATACAGTAAAAATTACCGAACTCATTGTTAACAAAAGTGTAAATAACTTTTTCATGGTTTATTTAAAATCAAAATTTGAAATAAAATTGTTTATACTGTTTTAAAATAAAGTAATTTCAAAAAAACAAGCAAATCAGGATCGATGAAACCACAAAATCTAATAAGCGTGATTTTTATTTTTACATTCACCATCCTTCCCTATACTTCCTTTTCCCAGACATATTTCCCTTATGATAA
Organism: Sporocytophaga myxococcoides; assembly: GCF_000775915.1. Classification (NCBI taxonomy): domain Bacteria; kingdom Pseudomonadati; phylum Bacteroidota; class Cytophagia; order Cytophagales; family Cytophagaceae; genus Sporocytophaga; species Sporocytophaga myxococcoides. The sequence goes on along the minus strand of NZ_BBLT01000001.1, from coordinate 216,973 downwards.
GTATAACGGCACAAATCTTAAATGGGCTGAAGACTTACAGTTTAAGGACTCAGACACCACCATTATCATGATAACGGTAAGAAATAAAGTTGCAGGCAGTCCAAAGTATTTCTCTGACAAATCAATTCGTTCAGATCAATATACTACTTTAATCTGCCTTTGGAAAAACCCCGACTGGTATATCATGGAAGTGGCTTCTTTGGAGATGGCTTTACAAAAATCGGGTTGTACAAAAGAAGTAGCAACCTTTGTTCATGGAGATGGAAAGGATTTTCCATTAGCTATCAACAGAGCTGCAGATATAAGACTTCTTTTCGATGTACCTGTAATTGCCTTTGATGTTCCTAGCCTTCTGCCTAAAAGTAATAAGATCAGAAACTTTTACAATTCTAAAGGCAACTATAAAGAATCTGTTAATCTGTTTGCTGCTTACTTAAGGGCCTTAGGCAAAATTAAAGAGAATCAACCTAATCTGACCTTTGTACTACATATGCACAGCCTTGGCAATTATGTTTATATGGAATCTCTAAAGCAGAATCGATTAAATGATTGCCCTGTTGTATTTGAAACAATATTAATGAATGCTGCAGCTGTAAAGCAAAAGCGCCATAAGCGATGGTTGGAAAAAAGTAATATTCAGAAAAACATTTATATAACCTATAACAAAAAGGATCATACACTAAATGGAGCCCATCTCATCACATTCAGAAAACAGTTGGGAGAACGATTGAAGAAGCCATTAGCAGGTAATGCTTATTACATTAACTTTCAAAACATTGCTAATAAAGAGCACAATTATTACCGCAATACGGGCCTATTCAAGAGTTACCCGAATATAAAACAATTTTATATGGACATCCTTCACGGACAACTTATACCTCTAAAAGATGCGTCCAGATTTTCTCAAAGAAATGATGGCAAAGGCTTTGATATCCGATGATTCAGGATAATACGCTATTTCGTTTGTCAAAAAATTTAATAGCCTTCCTGCTTATTTCAGGGAATTGCAATGCCTGTATGACCTTGGGATCTTCAAATTTAACCATTGGCGCCACTCTCAGCTTTGCCCTGAAATGATCTTTAATCTCCTTTTCAAAACTTTCCATTACTTCCGCACATCCTATTCTAATTAGGATTTCATCTGTACCTATATCATTGGTAAAAACTTCAACAACATAGTTTTTAACCATAGGCATCGTATCAAGTATATCATACAAAGCTGGAGGATACAGACTTGTTCCTTTGTATTTGATCATTTGATTTTTACGACCCAATATTGGTCCTAAACGCATGCTGGTTCTGCCGCATTCACATTGCTCATAGTTGGCAATACAAATATCACCAGTTTTAAACCTTAACAAAGGCATGCCTTCCACACCCAGTGTTGTAATGGTTACCTCCCCTGGTTTCCCTTCTTCAACAGGACAATTATTATCGTCTAAAAATTCAACAATGATTAATTCAGGATGGTGATGTCCTCCTTGCGACGCTCCACACTCGGTAAAGGCGGTGACCATTTCAGTAGAAGCATAAGTAGAATATAATTTAATGCCCCACTTATCCTGTATTTTTTGGCCTAACGTATTCAGCGAAAAATCAGGATTTCTTACAGATTCTCCAATACAAATAGCCTTTTTTACAGAACTGGATTTATAGTCTATATTGTTAGCTTCAGCATATTCAATCAATTTGATAATGAAAGACGGGACAGCAACCAGCACGGTAGGGTTTATTCTCTGTATAGTATCCCATTGAAGTTCCGGTATCCCTGATCCCACTCTTACAAGACCTGCACCAAGTTTTCTTGCACCGAGAAAATAAGCGAGGCCAGCCATAAATCTCCTGTCTATGGTAGTCGTAAGCTGAAAGATATCATCAGGACCACATTCTGCAGATATGAAAGAAATGGCTTCATTATAGCCAAGACGATCCAGATCACCATCGGTAAGGGCAAAAGTTACGGGGTCCCCCAGTGTTCCGGAAGTAGTAACATAGTCTACTATTTTATTTTTAGGAACACATAAAAAGTCAAAATTTCTTGAGTAAAGATCATATTTGGAAGATACAGGTACTTTAATAAGATCCTCCAGAGAATTGATATCAGATCTTTTAATATTATTTTTCTCAAACAGTTCTTTATAAAATGGAGAACAAGCCATAAGATAATCTAATAACTCTCCCAGCTTTTTTTCCTGAAATCTTTTAACCTGCTCTTTATCCTTAAATTCTATTTCGGGGGCCTGCATCTGAATCGGCTAATTATTTATTTAAAAGTTGTAATTGATTGTAACGCTCTACAGCCCTGTTGTTACTATTATCTCTCACAACCTTTTTAAGTACTATATTCCCTATCTGACAAATCAGAAAAGAGCCAATACCAGCAGCGGCTAAAGGTACTGCCTTAGGATCTTGCCGATATGCTGAATTAGTAGCTGCATCAATTTCAGCGAGGCCAACAAGACCAATAGTACCCAGAGGGAATGACAATCCAAATAATACCCAGCTGCCAATGTTCGCAGCTTTGGCAGTTGAAAGATGCTCCCTGATTTCTTTATCATTTGTCGAAAGCAATACCGGACTCAGTCTTTTTATGGAATAATACCTGCCATTATAGTAATACAATCCTCTGGCTCTGGTATCAATAAGTAATGGACCTGAACGTTCTTCCATTTTCTCTATAGGTTCTACTGTTACAGGCTCAGCAATAATCGGATTATCAAAGACAATCTTTGCTCCGTTCTCAAATTTCACCATGAAGACAAGTTTTTTGTCTATACTGATGATTAAAGAATCATTTACATTGTTTTTGTAAAAGATCTTGTCCTCTTTAATTTCCAGTACTTTACCATATATCTCATCACCCCCTCTTTTCAAAATCAGATCTTGGGAGAAGGAAACTGTGACAGCAAAAAATAGAATGCATAAAGCAAAAAATGATTTAATAAAATTAGTTTTCATATAAAGTACCTAATAATTTTTCAATTTTATTCTTTTCAAATAACGTTGGTATTTCCTTTTTTAAAGCTTCCTTATACATGAATGAAGCTTCGTCCTTTTTGCCCAGGTATCTATAACAATCGCCGGCAATCCAATGTGATTCATAGCTATCAGGATTACATCTGACAATTTTCACTATTGAATCTAAGGCCACAGTGGATTTGAGACTCATCTGTTTTTTAAGGAATTTTTTAAGCCTCTTGTATGATTCATAATTTCTGAATTCCGGAGTTAACATAAAAGAATCAGCAGGGATTACCAATGATTTTTCATAGATGGCTGTATCCCTATTAAGTCCTTTCAGCTGAAAAATTTTGTTAAGATCATAAGCAACATAAGCACCTAAAACATATGGATTAGAAGATACCCATACCTGCCTCAATGCTGGTTTAAATATAACCGAATGATGTGCGATAAGCTGATTCATGGCTTTTTCGTTTCCATACCCGAGGACTTTATCATCCAATCCATTTTTATCTCTTAGAATCTTCGCCGTTTCTTTCACTCCAATCTTAGGATATTTGCCAATCAGTTGATCCATTCTATGATACCTGTAAAGCGAGGAACTTTCTTTTATATTCTGAATATTCAGTGGATCATTAGCAAACACTTCACTTTGGTAGTGATTTGAACAAACGATATAATTTTGATCTGATCTTAAAAGTCCTTGTTTGTTAGGCGATTTTTCAATTATTGCAGCCTTGTTTTCATTTGAAGAACCAATCAAGATAGATTCAGAAACAAATGTTTTTCTTTGTAAGGCGATTTTATATGCTTCATCAATAGTTGAAGCATATTGTAATATTTCTCTTGCTAGCAAAGAAATAGGCATTGCTGAACCTAGCGGAGGATCTGACTTCGCTGCATTAATAGTCACAGTAAGTCCTTGTTCATTCATACCGGAAAGAACTCCAGTCATACCACCCCATGTTACCATCATGAATTTATTCCCACTGTCTGGAGCAATAAAAGCGATAATTTTGTCCTGAGCGAATTCATCTCCTACATAAAAGTCAAAATTTCTTCCAACTATAAGTCCTCCATCCTGACTTTTAGCATCCCAGGCTGCAAATGATGTGCAACCTACAAGGTTTTTATCCTGCAGGGCATGTCCTATATCATGAGCTGCATGATAATTGAGCAGACGCTGATATGGAGTTCCGATAGCATAGTAGTTCTCAGATGCTGATAAAGAAACACCGGATATTTCCTGTTTATACTCCAGGGGTATGTTTTCATCCAGATTTCTGTTAAACCATCCTATAAGATATTTTAAAAAACCGCGATAGGTTTTATTCGGAACCAGTTCAGTAATTTGGCCAACAAAGACATCTTCCTGTCTTTTAACTAATTCTGTGCTTAATTTGCCATTAATAACTCCTCTTTCATATGGAGAACCTTCAACATACATTTCATACATTCCAAACTCATTCTTCTTAAACCAATTATTTCCAATTCTATAAAAGCCCTTGGAAACTTCCTCTCTTTGAAGAGAATGGACATCTGTATTGGGTGGTACCGGCGGAAAAGCAAGTGCAACAGAGATAAACCAGATAATCAGAAATAAAAAAATTGCGATAATACCGGTAAAAACATGTCTTTTTTTGATCCCCATGAATTTTTCAAATTTCACCTTAGATTACAAATTTGGCAGGAATAAAATTCATCACAAAATAAAATGATAGGAGTTATTTTTAGGGTAATAAGATTAATATTACTGTTATTCAAGATTTGTAACGGGAAATCTTACTCTTTTATTGAAAATATATTACTATAAAAAGAAAAAAGCTACTTTATGAGTAGCTTTTTTCTCCTATTTTATAGTTGTAATTAGAATTTACTCTATTATAACCTTTTCTATCAAATTATCATTCTCACCAATAATATTCATTAAATAAACACCTGATGGCAAATGACTCAGATTGATTTCTTTTTCATATAAGGTTCCCTCTTCAAAATTAGAGGATAATAGATACACTTCTTGACCTAGTACATCTGTAATTCTAAATTCATAATTTCCTTTTGACGGATTAGTTATCTGTACCTTAAAAATTCCCTTATTAGGGTTAGGAATTACTTTATACTTGAATGAAGATGTTCCGGAGCCATTTACAGCAATTACTGTTGTGCTTGTAATATCCCCATTGAAATCAACTTCTCGTACTCGGTAATATGAAGTACCTTTAAAGTCATTTTTATCAGTAAAAGAATATGACAATACAGTATTAGAGTTTCCAGCAGCCTTAACAGTTCCAACAGCGACAAAATTGATTCCATCTAAGGACCGCTCTACAATAAACTCTTTTGAATTTTCCTCTTTAGCCGTCGACCAATTTACTGAAACATGTGACAAGGAGATTCTATGTGCATCAAAAGAAATAAATTCTACAGGTAATATACATGTCCCATCTACGCACACCAGAATTTTACCACAAGAATAGGTAGGACCTGAAGTGTATGTAATATTATATAATCCTCCTTTATTCTTTGAATTATTCCCGATGATTGATGCATTTCCGGTGAGTACTCCGTTAGTCTCTGTTGCTGGAGTTGTCCAAAGGTTACTACTGGCATTAATTGCAGTTGTCCCTCCGCAATTATAAGGTTTTAATGCACCAGAAGATGCTCTGATCGCTAGCCAATAAGTTCCTGCTGGCAGTTCATAAGGTGTTGCAAGCGTCCAAGTTCTTGCTGAATTTGCTTCTGGAAAAGTTGTTGTTGCAATTACAGTACCCGTACCTCCCGGACCATTGTAATTTCCTGCTGGGTTACAATCTCCACAGTATATAGAACTCGGAATAACATTCGGGTAAACTCTTAATTCAAAAGCACCAGCTCCCCATCCACTTCCCTGGAAGAAACTTACTTCAGTAAGCTTAATTGCCTGAGTAGAAGTAATCATTGTATAAAGAGGACCATTTACGTTCCCTTCTGCACTTGGATTACATGGCTGTGTTTTAATTATTGAACCAGTGATACTCGATTTATCTTCTGCATACAAAGCTCTTGCACAACCTGCTACAGAAGTATTGGTTGCTGTGAAGGGAACAGCAATTACTGAATCTTCATCTGTTGGATTTAGCTCAGTACCTGGTAAGTCTGCATAGTTTGTATACCATTTGATTTTTAGATCCTTTGGCTCATATACGGAGAATCTTGCTATATTTCTAGTTGGGTCCTCGCATGCAGTAACTTTATATGGAGACGGAGCAGGGGAATATGTTACAGTATCCCTTAACACAGGACATGGTCCACAAAGAAATGCTACCGAAGCCCTATTATCTGAAACAGAAACTCTATATTGCCCAAATTTATCTGCAGGAGTATAAGTTACATCATCACTTTCAGGAGTTCCAAGAGGTAACCAGGCACCTGATGTTCCCGAACGATATTCCCATGTATATTTATATGAACTATAAGTCTGAGGAATATTTGAATTTAATGTTGCTGAAAATCCCGGACATGTCACTACATCAGGACCTAGATTAGGTTTACCCGGACAAGGACTGGCAAAACTACAACCAACAGGCAGAGTAAAACTAACTGCTCTACATTGGTCCTGAAAATTTCCAATTCCCAGTTCACCTCTTCTATTCCAGCCCCATGCATAAGCCTCTCCAGCTCCTCCAACTGCAAAAAACCAGGCATCACCATCGGAAACCGAAACTATCCCAGTTAAATCAGGATTACCAGCTTTTGTACCATCTTTAACATACACGGGAAACGGACTAAATAGTTTATTTGCTTTTCCCGTACAAGCAGTTGAATTACAAGCAACATTCCCATCCCCCAAAGTACCTGCACCAATTAAATCTCCGTCAGCGGTCGCAGAACAATCGACTGTACCTCCTGAACCTGTCGAAGTGAGCCCATTATTAAATAATCCTCTGGCACCAAACGTAACTACTTTACCATTTGCCATCACAACAGCAGAGTTCGCCTGACCTGCAGAAACGAAAACAGCTTTTCCATCAACACCATTTCCCAAAAACTGAGCCTCTGCAGTTCCATAGGTAGTAAGTCCCGGAATAACCACTCTTCTGGCATCATTCTGATAAACACCTGTAGCCGCTGCAACGGTTCCACCTCTACCTAATTGCCCAATTCCCCAGTCCCCTCCAAATGACCAAACATTTCCTTTACTATCCAACGCTAAACAATGGGTATCACCACCTGAAATTTGCACTATATTAGATAAAAACTGAGCCGGAGCCGGTGTAGCAGAATAACCACTATTTAACGGATCACCCTGAATTACTCTTCCAGCTCTGATTGCTGCTAAACTTCCATCTGCACCTGGTCTACCCAACTTATTTCCATCGTTAGATCCCCATGACCACACATTTCCATTAGCATCCAATGCATATGTACATGCATCTCCTCCTTCAATTTGAATGATATTAGTTAATTGAGTTCCATCGTCTTTTAAAACATATACAGGTTCTATGCGATCTGTTGTTGTTCCATCTCCTAACTGACCATTAGCATTCTGCCCCCAAGCCAAAACTTTTCCTGTTACTTTCTCCAAGGCAAATGAAGAAGCATTTCCTCCTGAAACATAAAAAATATCATGAAGAAAAACACCATTTGGATCATTTACAGCATCTACTTTGCCAGCTTGTGCTCCTTTGGAAACTCTTGTAGGAACAGGACTATCAAGTTTAGATCCTCTACCTAGTTGCCCGAAAGCTCCTTCTCCCCAAGCCCAAACCTGGCCTGCACAAGAAAGACCAAGAACATGCGCTCCAGAACCTGCATCCACCTGACTGATTGCAGGTAAATTTCCATAAGTTAAACCTCCTGCAGTATTGTTTACGTTTCCTCTCCTAACTGCTATAGGTACATTGCTAAATGAGGCAAGAGGGAAAGGAGCATCCGTCAATGTTATCCCAAGTTGCCCTTTGTTATTTTCTCCCCAAACAAATACTGTTTGATTTTCACAAACAGCTGCTGAAAAGTTATTTCCTCCCGAAATCTGAAGATTTTGCCCAAAGCCCCTTATGGCGGTAAGGATAATGGTTAAAAGAAGTAGGCTTTTTTTCATATTATTTAATTTGTTTTCGAGTCTAATATTTTCAAAATCAGTCCTAAAGAATTGTAATAGTTTTTAATCTACAAATAAATCTACAAAAAGTATAAATTTACTTAAATATACAGTATTTAAAGGCTGTATACAAGTTCAATTAGAATTGTAACCCAAAATTTAGACGAATTTTTAGCTATTGGATGACAAGAACCATAAAAATTATACAAAAGCTGAACATAATTCAACAAAATCTGGAACTCTTTAAATTGAACGAGTTTATTTTTGTATTAAAAAATTTTATTCGGACCATTCGCAATATTTTTGGATAAAAAAATGATTCCAATAAATTCTGTAAATAGTTCTTTTTTAAAAAATAACCAGAACAAGATACAAAAAAACTACAAGGTCCAATATTTTTTAATTATAAAAGTTATTTTTTTACTATAAAATAAAAAGGCTGTCCTTTTTAGAAGACAGCCTCATACAAATTATATTTTACATTCTTTCTTTAGTTTCAGGCTTTATCCCATGCTTTTTAGATGGTTCCTTTTGTTCTTCAAAAGGATCCTCCAGTGGATACATCCTTTGCGGCGGTTCTGGAGTTTCAATCTCATCTATTTTTTTTTTATTCTCCCCTTTTATGTTTATGTCTGACCCCATTGTTATTATTTAATTAATGTTAACCCTCTACATTGCCTTGTTCCGGACATCACTCTTCCAGCACAAAGTACTTCTGAACAATATCATTAATCTTATCGGCATTTAATGGTTTTACAAGGAATTCGGAAACTCCGGCATTTCGAAGCTCAGCTTTTTCAGCATCTGGCAATTCAGTAGCGCTTAAAACTACTATTACACTCTCCTTTTGCCTTGGTATTTTATGATACCGGTCAACGAATTCCCTTCCGTCTATTAATGGCATGTTTATATCAAGCAGAATCAGATCAGGGCATGTCCCTAAGTCATCGGTACATTGATACTTGATATAATCAAGACCTTTTTTCCCATCATATGCAGTAGTTACCATTGAAGTAACACCCATTCCGTTCAGGACCTTTTCAGTAATAAAATTACTTACCCGATCATCATCTACTAATAAAACACAATTCATTTTCATATGTTACTAAAGCCTTTAAATGTCTAATATCCGAACATGATATTTAATGACTGGGTTCAGCTTTAGGAAGGGAAAAAACCTAAAAATAAGGGAACTTTAAAGATACTCTGATAAACTATAACTTGTTTTCCATATGCTGCAACTAAAATTTTACAATAATGGACATATTGTAAGTATAAACAAAGTTATTACCTGTAACAAGTGGTAAAGCATCATAAGTAGCTACAAACTGGTTATTTAATGAAAAATATTTATTGATGTTAATCATCAACTGAAAGTCTGAAATCACCCTGGGTTTAAAAAAACTGGTGAATCTCGCCTGATAATAGGTTACCATGAAAACATTAACATTCTTAGATATGTCACCTCTAAACGATACATTGGTTGTATTTTTAAAAAAGTATGTTTCAGCCTTTGTAGAATCACCGCCAGACTCAAACCTTAAAACTTCCCCCCTCCAGATTTCATGTTCATACATTCCTCCGGAGTTGATGCTGAATGAATATTTAGGTGTGGATTTTACCCTGAACCTGAGGCTCCCCCCATACAACTCCCTGATTTGCAACCCCCTACCAAGATCATACTGCAACTGAAGAAAAGGCTCATAGGATAATCTTTTTGCTCTGAAAAGATTTACTCTCCAATGCGTATATCCCTCACTTATTACTTTTTGTTGAGTAGTCTTGATTAATTTCCCATAGTTAATATTGAGATAACCATGTTTTTCTGACAAATAAACGAGATTAGAATTTAAATTGAGTGTAGTCACCTGATTTTGCTGTTTTTTAGTTGAAAAACCGAGGCCAACATTTCCCGTCCAGAAATTTGACGTATCTTTCTCAAAACGAAACCTTTCAATATTGAGAATTTGTCCAAAAGATGCTGGAACAAAACATGCACTAGAAATTGTTACTAGAAACGGAACAAATAAATAAGATGATTTCATTTAAAAGGTTGAGATAAATAATCTGCAATTTTTATATTTGCAGGAGCAAAAACAAAGGTTTTTGTTATTTGTTCTTGATAAAAGTTCATTGACTTATGGGGCCGACCGGATTTGACAGGTTGAGTAATGACGTGTATAAGCATGCAGGCTCATGGGATGAGAGCCTTGAAAGATAGTTCCGAACAATATCTGGCGAAGAATCTTACGCCATGGCTGCTTAATCTGACTGAATGTTAGATTAGCTCATCCTGATATTAGATTATCAGGAAGCCATCACTCCTCAGTTCTTTCGTTTCGCGGGAACTGAATACGGGGTGTCGAACAGTGGAACTAGTCAGAGTGATGTTGTTAAACTTTGACGAAATCTAAACAACTAAGGTAAAATTTGGCTGCTGCCTGCCTGGTTTTACCCGACAATTAAAGTCAGCTAAGCATGTAGAAGGCTCGATTATTAGCTTCTCTGGACCAGGGTTCGACTCCCTGCGGCTCCACTAATTGCAGTAACAGTAAATAGTAACAGTGAATAGTATTATATGCCCTTAACTGTATTGTTTACTGTTACTATTTACTCATGTAGCCTCCATCATTTTTTTTACAACCTAAGGAAACTTCAGGTTTATCAAAAAGTCATTCACTTAAATTACTAAATATAAATACACTATTGAACCTCAATTATCAAGCTAAATGAAAAGCAATTAGGAAGGGCAAGTCGTAGCAGCATGTTGTACATTGCTAAAGACCTAATTAAGAAGAACTTTACACTATCTCCTAAAATCAACATTTAGAATTGTGACCTTATCCGGTTATTACTAAAATGAAATTGCTAAAATCTATTGATGGAGATTAGTAGTTAGCTTGAAAAAATTTAAATACAAAATAAGCTAGAAAAAGAAAAGTCTAATTCAGGGCCACATACACAAATAGTATAATAGAAAAAAAATGGCTTATACAGTTACTATTCACTATTTCTGTTTTTATTCCAGATGAAACTTATAACCAATCTTCTTAACTGTATCAATATAATCACCACCAATCTTTTCTCTGATTCTACTGATATGTACTTCAAGGGTTTTGGAGATTTCTGAAACTTCAGGACCCCAGATTTGCTCTATAAGCTCTTTACGTCTGAATGTTCTGTTGGGATTTTTTGATAGGCAACAGAGAAGCTCAAACTCTTTCTTTGACAAAATGATGGTTTTATTCTTTTTAAGTACAACAAAATTATCAATATCGATTGTAAGATCATTAATGGTTATCTTATTATTATCTTCCTCTGATATTATTGCAGAGATATTTTTATTTCTTTTTAGAAATGCATTGACACGACAAACTAAAAGTCTGGGTTTAATAGGCTTGATCACATAATCATTTGCTCCTGCTTCAAATGCAGAGAGTTCACTTTGCTGATCATCCAAAGAAGTCAAAAAAATAAATACACAGCTCTCTAGCTCCGGAACCTCACGTATCATTTTACATGCACGAAGACCATCCATTTCAATAAGTTTAACTTCTGCAATTATAAGATCAGGTAAAAAAGCCTTTGCTATCTTTACAAGCTCCTTTCCACTCGTGCAGCCTTTCACTTCATAACCTTCTTTATGAAAAATAAATTCTAGTATATCAATAATCTCCTGGCTTTCGTCTGCTACTAGTATTTTAAGATTCTGACCCATATACAACTATTTTAAAAATGAAAAAGCACACTTGAAGCAGATATAAATTATTGTCAGTAGCTATAGTCATTATATTTCCTCCTGACTAAAATTAATAAAACCTATGGTTAGTTTATATTTTTATAAAGTTAAGTCCATAACATTTAATTCAATTTTAATTCACTTAATGAGATAACATTTAAACCAATCTCATAATTAGCTCCTTACTAAATCAATAGATTAATATTTGATTAATAATATTTTTTTGTATACCACTAATCACAGGATATACAGGATTCTTTATTGAATTTAATAAACTAGACTAATTTTTAAATAAGAAAGAAGACTACCAATCCGCATTACTTTTATTGAGAGTCAGAGCTTGGTGATAGTTATGAATTATACACCTGTACGAAAGAAATTATACATAGATTATTATAAGGCAATACAAGCTAAAAGTAGACAAGAAGCAATTAATATATTCTCAATAAAGAATTACTCATTGCAATAGCAAAAAAGAAAACATTAATAGTAAGAATAAAAGTATTGAAACGCTCCTATCTGTGTCATTCTATATAAAAACTACTTCAAGAAGTTTTATATTAAATTAGAAATAAATGGAGGAAATTATTTAAGAAGAAATACCAACCAAAGGTTGATAATAACCATTCGTAAAAAAGTAAATCTCTCATATAGATTTAATTCCACACCTATTTAGTATTAAGCTCCTATGTAATCCATCCTAAATCTGCATATGCAGATTAAATACAATTAGCTCATTCATGGGAAAGTAAAACAAGAAACTTATGCACTCTATATAGATAATTAAAATAAAGCTATTCAAAAGAATCTGAATGGCTTTATTTTTATTTCCTGTAAATGAAATTACTTCACTCTTTCCACATATTCACCTGTCTCAGCATTTACCTTTATTCTTTCACCTGCTTCAACAAATAAAGGTACCTGAACAGTAGCTCCAGTTTCAACGGTAGCAGGTTTTAAAGCTCTTGTTGATGTATCTCCTTTTAATCCTGGCTCTGTATAAGTAACTTCCAGTTCGACATGCGTAGGAGGTTCCGCATAAACAGGAACATCATTATCATCAAACTTTACAAGAACAATGGTATTCTCTTTTAGAAACTTAAGAGATTCACCAAACAATACCATAGGCACAGGCAATTGTTCGAATGTCTCAGGATGCATACAGACTAGAGAATCACCTTCCTGATACAGATATTGCAATTCGCGGGTTTCCACTCTTACCAGTTCAATTTTTTCCCCTGACCGGAATCTGATCTCACTTTGTTTACCGGTTTTCACATTGCGACTTTTGACAGTATATATCGCATTGCCCTTTCCAGGTGTAATGTGCGTATAATCTGTAACCATCACCAATTCACCGTTATATCTCAAAAATGCGCCTTTGGAAATATCCGAAGTAGTAGCCATATATTTTTATTTTTAGTTAAAGCAAATTCAAAGCTACGACCATAGATCCATTCAACAAAAAATCTTTAAAACTATGTTATACCAAACTCAATAAAATTTCTTTTAAAAATCAAAATTATGAGATATAAAGAACATCTTAATTTTTTCAATATTCCAATATTTCCCTAAACTCATGTTCCAACACTCAACCTATTGATTGTCACGAATTTTCATAAAAAGTATTTTTTCAATAATTGGTACGAAGAAATTAAAAAGCCTAAAACTATACTTCAATAGACAAAAATAAGTTTCAAATAGACGAAACTTATTTTATCTTGGAACCGTATAAATATTCAATTTGAATACAAAACATCAATAATTGTACTTTTCAAATAAAGATAATTTATATTTTCAACTCAAAGAGTATCAAAAATGGTTACAACAAAAGTTTTTCAGGAAGATTACTGTGAAGTTACAGAAGGTTCAAACGGTATTATCTATGCAAGATGGAGTGGTTTCTTAAAACCAGAACAAGTAAGGAAAGGCTGTTCGGTAATTACAGAACATGCTACAAAAAATAAGATTACAGTCCATCTGAGTGACCACAGAAATCTAAAAGTACTTTCGAAAGAGGTGCAGGAATATCTTGCAAAAGAGTGGTTTCCAGAAGTAGAAAAGATCGGTATGAAAAAAATCGCTGCACTGATTGCACCCGATTTGTTTGCTAAAGCAACGGTTGATAAAGTAAACAAAGACGCCCACGTCGGAAACCTTGTAATAAGAACTTTTGAAAGCGAAGATGAATGTATTAAATGGCTTTTAAGCTGATAAAACGATGACCCCGGAAACATTAAAATTACCTCAACAAACCGAAGGAAATAAATGGAAAAAGATTAGTCAGGAAATTGACAAACTTGATCCGATACAAATTGACCGATTGATCCCTTTCATTCATAAACTCAACAGAGAAAAGAATGTACAGGCACTTGCCGAGATTTTATATAAACATTTACCTTACCCGGAAAGGCTTGAAAGATTCACATACAATGAATCTATTGCCTGCATGAGGGACATTGGGATATTTCTGGGGTCATTAAAAAAACATGGTACAGAACCAGTAGAAGTAATTCCTGAACTGGACTATGTATTGGATGTTTTAAGTGACAAAACAAATTTACCTCCAAGAGATACGCTTTTTCATTACACCATCTGGAATCCTTCTGGCCTGAGGGTTAGAACATACACTGGTCTTAGCGATGAAATACATCTTATAGAGAGCGTTAAAATGTCCATGTTTCCTCTGGTAGATGCAATATATAATCTAATAGAACTGCACCAAACTCCTTTGAACAGCCCTGCCTTTGAAGAGATTTGCAATATAGCAGAAGAAAATCTTTCGGGAATGATTAACGGAATAGTGTATGCAAAGCGGAATGTTTCCCCTGCAGTTTTTGCAAATGAATTAAGATTTTATTTTGATCCTATTTCGTTATACAGAAGAGAATTTATAGGCCCGGGAGCTGTAGAAATGCCGCTATTCGTATTTGACCATCTACTTTGGAGCTCTGAAACTAACGATGAAGAATATGTTAAGTTTAAAATAACATACCTTCCTTTTAATCAGCCGGACATAAGAGATATTTATTACAACTATGACAATCAGCCTTCACTTGCAACAAAAGTAATTGAAGCATTAAAGAAAAATCCTGGTTATTGTCAGCAAACCGCAAAATCTGCAAGAGCTTTACTTTCCCTTTGCAACAGATTAAAAAGCTTCAGAATGCCTCATAAAAAACTGGCAGAAGAGTCCTATGCTCAGCAAAAAGAGAGAAGCCATGGCAGCGGGGGGTATTCTACGGATATTTTGAGTCACATCATATCACTTAATCTAAAAACGATTGCTGATATTGAACAAGCGATCACCCGATATGGCAGATAATAAGTAATAAATAGTAATATTTACAACCAGCGTATGAAAACCACCCGGACTATTTGTTTTCTTCGGGTGGTTTTACTTTACAAGACTTTCATACTCAAGAGGAAATAATATTTTAAATTCACTTCCTTTGCCCTTTTCACTCTTCACTTCAATACAAGCATCGTATCTCTCAAGCATTTTCTTCAAATTGTAAAGACCAAGACCAGTACCTTCTGAATCCTCATCTTTATGAAGTCTGCTAAATACCTTAAATAACCTGGATTGTTCTTCCAGTGTCATGCCCATTCCATTATCTCTTACTGTCAGAATCTTATAGTTGTCAGTAATCAGAAAATTAATCTTAATTAAAGGATTTCTATCGGGATGCTTGTACTTTATTGAATTTGAAATAAGATTAAAGAGAACGCTTTTAAAACATGTCCTGTTAAAATTAAAATCCAATTTGCTATCAATATCAGTGTTGATAGTAGCACTATGAGTTTTAATCAGTTCAGAAATGCTGATCTTTACTTCCTCCAATACTTCATAACAATTGACAGACTCAATAGCTCCATTGTCAAGCTGCTGGCTTCTGATAATACCAATCAAACCGTCTATTGTATCTCTCATCTGCCCTGTAGAAATATCGATCATATCAATAATATTGACACAGCTGAGTCCCTCTGTATCCAGTTCCTCCCTTAAGGCAGTGACTAATCCTTCCAGATTTGCAACAGGCAATTTAAGATCATGAGAAGCTATATAAACAAACTGATCAAGGTCTTTATTTACCGCAAGTAACTTTTCATTGTATTTTCTCAATTGCTCTTCCGCAACCATCCTTTTATTGATTTCCACTTTCAGTTCTTCATTGCTTTGCCTTAAATCAACTGTCCTGCGCTGAACAATTTCTTCCAGATTTTTATAATCTTTCTCTAACTTTTTCTGTTGAAGATAAATTGATATAAAAGAATTCACCTTTGATCTGGTAATAAAAGGATCAAGCGGTTTAAATAAATAGTCTACAGCCCCTTTGCTATAGCCCTCTGCCACGTATTTACTTTCATGGGTAAGGGCTGTTACAAAAATGACAGGTATGCTCTGAGTCGTTTTTTTTTGTTTTAAAATAGTAGCCACTTCATAACCATCCATACCTGGCATCTGAACATCCAACATTATAAGAGCCAGATCTGTTTTGTAAGCAATTTTCAAAGCTTCATTTCCAGAGGTGGCTCTAAGGAAATTTATAGTTACTCCCTCCTGAATAAGCAGATTTTCAAGGCTGTATATGTTTTCATCCCGGTCATCTACAATTAGGACGTTAACAGGTATATCATTATTCTCAAGACTCATTTCACTTGTGGTAAAAATTAAAAAGATCAATGGACTATTTTAATTCGAAAAACAGTATTTTAAGATTGTGAAAAACTTAATCACAACTATATCTTTACAATATTGTTCTGTATGCAGGTTAAGCTTTTTAATTAATTCTTCTGTATATTTTTTCTTTATGATCTATTACCTGAAAATATTTTTCAATCTTACTGAACCTTAGTGATTCCTTGTTACCCAGAGCAAGAAATCCAAAAACAGGAAGGCTGTCCATGAATAACTCCAAAACCTTCTCCTGTAATTCTTTTTGAAAATATATCAACACATTGCGACACACTATCAGATTAAATTCATTAAATGATCCGTCGTGTACGAGATTATGAACAGAGAACAGAAAGTTTTTACTTAGCTCTGAATCCATTATAGCTCTGTTATACCTTGCATGATAGTAATCTGACAAGGAGTATAAACCTCCTGCCTTAATATAATTTCTGGAGTATTCTTTCATACAGGATATAGGATAAATTCCCTCCTTTGCAGTTTGCAATACTTTACCATTTATATCCGTTGCATAAAATCTTGACCTCGCTAAAATAGCTTCTTCCTTAAAAAGCATTGCAAGTGAATACGCCTCTTCTCCTGTTGAACAACCTGCATCCCAAATGCGCACAAAAGGATATGTTTTCAAATAAGGAACCACATTCTTCCGAAGGGAAAGATAAAATGAAGGATCTCTGAACATCTCAGTTACATTCACTGTAACCTCTTCCAGAAAAAAGTCAAAATAGTCTGCATCCGCAAGTATTCTCAATTTTAACTCACGCAAAGTTCCCAGATTTTTGTTAATCAAAAACCTGCTTATGCGTCTCTTCATTGAAGCTTTAGAATAGCCGGAAAAATCGTAGCTATATTGCTGCAAAATGGCCATGAGCAAGTCCTGATATTCTTCATCTCCTATTTCTATAAATCCCATTTCCATTATTAACTTTTATATAACCAAACACGCATCAGAGATAACAATTTTGGTAACTCTATTGGTTTGGATATGTAATCTGAAACACCTGCCGCAATACATTTTTCCTTATCACCTGTCATTGCTTTTGCTGTAATTGCGATAATCGGCAAGTTTCGATATTCAGATCTGGATCTGATAGATTTAGTAGCATCGATACCATCCATTTCCGGCATCATAATATCCATAAGTACTATATCAGTATCCGGATTAGAATCAAGCTCCTCTATTGCCTGTCTGCCATCATAAGCCACTACTACATTCATTCCCTGATCTTCCAGCACATTGGTTAGAGAATATATGTTACGCATATCATCATCAGCAATAAGAACCTTTTTATCTTTCAGCAACATATCCCTATGAATCATTGAAGATCTGGATGACTTTTCAATACTTGCACCCATATTGTGCATAAAGAGCTTAACTTCCTCCAGAAGCCTTGTATAGGAATATTCTGTCTTTACAATTATTGTATCTGCATACCTCTTGAATTTAGCTTCCTCATCTATAGAAAGATCTTTTCCTGAATAAATAATTACGGGCATTTCTTTTAGATTATTATCTTTTTTTATGAACTCCAGCAGATCATATCCATTATAATCAGGAAGTTTTATATCTAATATAATCCCGTCATACTTTTCTTTTCTTAAATATTCAAGAGCTTCTGCCCCATTAAAAGCATTATCAGATTCAATCCCTTGAGATTTTAAAAGATCTTTTACTGCGATACTCTCATTTTCATTATCTTCTACTATCAAAACCTTCATTACATCTTTGCCTATATTGAGACCGATTTTATTGAAGGCCTGATCAAGAGTCTCCAGAGCTACAGGCTTTGGTATAAAGTTTTCCTGGCCCAGGTGATTGTGATAAGTCTCTTTATCATATGCAGACATCATATGTACAGGTATATCTTTTAACAAAGGGTTATGTTTAAGCCATTTAAGCACTTCCCATCCATTCATATCCGGTAATTGAACATCAAGAAGAATGGCGGCAAAGTTATTCTCTTTTGCAATGTCAATCACTTCATTTCCTTTATGAATAACAGTTACCTCATACCCTTTGCTTTTAGCAAAGTCTTCAAGAATTCTGGAGAAGTAAACATCATCTTCTACAATAAGGATACTTTTTGATGAGTTTCCTGTAGGAATACTTTTAGTAGCAGAAGATTCATCAGATAGTGATACATATTTTTCCGGCACCAGGACAGCCTCTTCCAAATTGGTTTCATCGGCTCTCTCCGGAAGGTATAATGTAAATTGGCTCCCTTTACCAACAATGCTTTCTACCTGAATTTCTCCCCCAAGCAATATTGCTATATCCCTGCTAATCGTAAGCCCAAGACCAGAGCCCCCGTATTTTCTGGTTGTCGATGGATCTGCTTGCTGAAAAGCCTCAAAGATCAGATCCAGTTTATCCGGAGGAATTCCGATACCCGTATCTTTTACAACAAATGCTACTACTTTTTTATTATTCAAATCAGGATTGAGGAATTTCTTGCTAGATTCTGTTACAGGTCTTATGGAATATTCTATTGTTCCATTATCCGGAGTGAACTTGAATGCATTTGATAGTAGATTCTTAAGAACTTGTTCTACTCTGAATTTATCAGTATAAATAACATCAGGAAGCCCTTTTTGTATAAGGAACTTAAAGTTTATATTTTTTTCTTTGGCAAGTTCTTTGAACTGGTGATCCATTTTAAATTCATTGGGTTTGAAATCACCCAACTCAAGTTTTACTTTTCCGGATTCTACTTTTGCAAGATCCAGGATCTGATTAATAAGCTTAAGTAAATCATTTCCGGAACGCTCAATAATTCCAGCTTGCTCAACTTCCTTCTTGCTTAATGTTTTGTTTTTGTTGTCTTTTAAAAGGCTTGAAAGTATGAGTATACTATTTAATGGTGTCCTTAACTCATGAGACATGTTGGCAAGGAAATCGGATTTATACTGGCTTATTACCTCTACCTGATTTACCTTTAACTGCAATGCCTGCCTTGCATCCTCCAGCGCTTTATTTTTTGTATTGATAGCTTCATTCTGCAACTCAAGTTCCGCATTTTTTTCCTGAAGCTCTTCTTCACTTGCCCGCAACTCTTCATCGGAAGCCTGTAACTTATCTCTTTGCTCTCTTAGCTCATCATTCATAATCCGAAGCTCTTCCTGCTGTGTCTCCAGCTCTTCTGCCTGGTTCTGGGTTTCTGACAGCAACTCATAGGTTTTCATCTCCGAGATTATTCCATTTATAAAAATGGATATTGTACTTCCGATACTATAAATAAACTGGAGATCCAGTTGGTTAAATTTACCTTTACTCAAAAGCTCGACTATTGCTGTAGTTTTTTCAGAATGATAAAATGGGACAATTAAAATTTCAGCAACATCAAATGCGGCTAAGCCTGAATTTATCTTTATATTTTGAACAGATATATCATTAATTAACTGAACCTTTTTCTGTAAGGCACACTGCCCCAATAACCCCTCTCCAGGATAAAATTTGTTAGGAACGTTTACATTTGCCTCAAATGCATAAGTTTCAGCCAACTGAAAACTACCATCTTCTTGTACCAAATAGATAATTCCTGACTGAGCCTTCATAAATTCAGTGAGGTACGATAAGACCTTACTGCTCAACATGTTTAAATCCCTTTCCCCCCTAAGCAAATCATTGATCTGGGCATTTGCCTGTAACAAATAATTCTGGTTACTTATTTCATTTCTGTTTTTAATCAATATCTCATTGGAATTCTCTAGTTGGTTATTTAGTGTTTTTAACTCCTGCTGAACAATTTCCCTGTTTTTGATATCATTGTTTATAAAATAAAATGACACCCCAGCTAAAGTAATGGCAATGAGAGAGGAAACTACAATAATGATTGGAGATAACCTGTAATACTTATGGGCAGTTGCAATCCTGCTTTTGAGAAGTCTCTGCTCCTCGATCCGCATATTCGTATACATACTTCGAATTTCATCCATCATTTTCTTTCCAACAACCATATCGCTGTAACTAACCTGCGTCTTGTCTTTCTTGAATTGTTCCAATACGAGGTTCAACCTTTCAAAACGATTTCCCACCAGTCGCTCCAATGTATCAATAGACCGTCTCTGGTATTCATTATCAGCCGTAAGTTCCTTTAACTTAGCTATATTTATTTCTACTCTTTTCGCCGCATTTCTGTATGGCTCAAGGAATTGTTCATCTTTCGTAATGATATACCCTCTCTGACCTGTTTCGGCTCCTCTTAACTCTGCTATGGTAGATTCTATATTGATGAGAACCTCATTTGTATGATCTACCCAGGAAGATTGCTCTATCAGCTTTAATATGGTATAAAAAGAAAGACATGAAGATAATATCAGTAGGACAATGGAGAATCCTAAACCCAGTCTTATTTTCTTATTAAGACCAAATTTCTCAAAAGGCAACATATACAACGAATTTAAATTAACATAGGCTGCAATAGCGACCAATTCTGCTATTACAACTATAAAAGTAAAACTGAATACAACAATTTAAAAATGGATATGTTTTCAGATCTGAATATAAATTATATCTAATTTCTTCAGGCCTTGAGCCATCGACAGGACAACCATCTAACTATCAAAAAAATAAAACTGAATTTGTAGAAAAATTCCACATATAATTACTTATTCCATTCCAACAGATTGAAATCAGTAACTAGCCTGCAAATCCTTCCGTCATTATCAAAGCCAACATAAGATTGATATACATCATCTCCGTAACCTGTTGTAAAAATAGCAATAGTATCTTCTTTTGATTTCCACATGTACCATGTTCTGGTATCCTTATAAACTTCATCCATCTGATCAAAAATTTCTTCGTGGTACTCTTTATTCTTTTGAGCATAGAATTCATATGCGTCCAGTGCAGAAAGATCCATAAAACAACCAAGGCCTGAATCCACGGCATATCCGAAGATTTCCCCATCCTGCAAATCTTCCATTCGCTGGCCTTCGAGCAATGCGAATTCCCATCGAACAGGTTTTTCTTCTGAAAATTTTATTCTGGCAAATGCTATACGCTCGTCTGTCTCAATATCTGCTATTGCCAGTTCCACGGGAAAACTACCTATTGGAAACAAGTTGACAAATGCATCCACCTCTTCTGTATTTAACGGATCACATGTAAGAACCTTTCCTGAATGTATATTGATGTTTCCCATATCCTGACATTGAAATGTATAGGTAATACCTTCTTCAATAATAGAATAGCCCTTACTAAAACTGTCTTCAAGAAAAGATGGATACTTTATCATATTGCATTCAAATATTTAATAACAAAAGTACTACTTAAGGAGGACAATACCCCATATAATTTTGAATGTTGAAAAACAACCTTAATCCAAAAGCGTAAATATTTGCATATTCAGAAATTAATATTAAAATTTCATTAAAAGATAAACCTATGAAAATAAGAACAGTTCTGTTTAGCCTCATTGCACTTGCAGTATTAAGCTCTTTTACGATGCATGTTTTGAAAACCAGTCTGAAAGTAACCGTAAGAAATGACTTAGGAAATCTGGAAAGTGAAGCTTCTGTAAGTCTTTATAAAACTAAAGAAGACTATGAAAAAAGTATTAATCCGGTAGATACCCAGATTACAGATGAAAAAGGGAATGCTGTATTCGGAAACCTTGAATCTGTAGTATATTATATAAGTGCTGAAAAAGGTGATAAAAATAATTTTGGTGCTGGAGAAAAAACTGAAAAGCTGGTGGAAAACCGGCAGAATAAAGTAACCATCATTATTTCTGAATAATCTAATTAAACAAAGCAGCCTTTACTTTAATGCTGCTTTGTTTCTCACACCCTTAAATATGTTCAGGAGCCAAGCGGGTAGCGACAGCTATCCTGTTCCATCCGTTAATAGAGACGATCGTCATTATAAGTTGCGCAATACAGTTATCATCAAAGTATTTTTCTGCTTCTTTATAAACCGCGTCAGACACCCCGTTGTTAGTTATTAATGTAACTTCTTCAGTGAGTGCAAGTACCACTCTTTCTTCCGGAGTAAAAAAAGGAGTTTCTCTCCAGGCAGATAAGGCATATATACGTTGCTCTGTTTCACCTTCCAACCGGGCATCTCTTGTATGCATTTGTATACAAAACGCACACCTGTTTATCTGAGAAGCCCTGATTTTGATAAGACTTTTGTAAGTCTTTGAAATATTTGTAGAAGAAAGATATTTTTCTACCCCATACATTGCCTGATAGGCGTTTGGCTCCAGGTCTTTGATTTTGATTCTGCTTTCCATAAGAACTTTCATTTTCCCAATAGACAGAATCAATCTTATTTTGTGACAAAAATTTTAGTTTTTCTTAAAAATTATTTTTTCCGGATTTCTGATCATAAATAATTTATCAATCATGCTATCCACAACATCAGGATATACTATAGAATGAAACTCCCCATTTATTTCAATCATGATACCCGATTTACCATTGAAATTTATTTTCCGAAACCTGAACAGGCCCCTCTCGCTTTTAAATATTCCCTGAAAAAACTTCAGAATATTGGTAACTCCATAAATAGGGTTAATCGCTGCTGCAACTTTACCTCCACCGTCTGAATAAAGGACAGCGTCATTTTTTAAAAGCGTCGTAAGTTTGTTAAAATCTTTACTTTCAACCGCTTCAAGGAACGTTTCAAACAACTTTCTCTGATCTTCTTGCACTTTGTATTGTCCGAACTTGCTTTTCTTAAGTTTCAAACTAGCTCTGTGATATAGTTGTCTGCAGTTTTCCTGAGTTATCTCAAGTAAACCTGCAATCTGAAGATAAGAATATCCGACCAGTTCTCTGAGCACAATTACAGCCCTTTCATATGGGTTAAGGTTTTCAAGAATTACTAAAAAAGCATAATCTATTGATTGCTCTTCCTCCGGGTCAGTTTCACTCAATATTGGTTCTGGTAACCATATTCCCTTATAGACTTCTCTTTCCTGTTTTAATCTTTTTAAGGCATCTATAGCTTTGTTGACTGTTATCTTACTAAGATATGATTTTACATCTTTAATATTACCTTGATCCAACCCCAGCCATTTTTCATAAGTATCCTGCACAAGATCTTCAGCTGTTTGTATATCACCAAGTATATTATAGGCAATCACAAATAAATATTTATGATACTGAGTAAAATCTGTCTGTGTCATCATTATAAGAACTGTTTATTTCACATATCGCAGTTTCGTTTAGACATATGAAATAAATTATCAGCTCTTAAATTTAACCTGGTTTAATCATTTTAAAAAATATCAATATTAATCTAGTACTTAGAATTTAAATAAATTAATAGATTATAATGTTTAACAGGATTTTTCAGTTAATAATGATTATTTAAAGTTCATATTTTCCTTTTTGCTTAAAAGAATATATACAATGAAATAGGATGCCATCATAAAAGAAGTAAAAACTCCCGTGACCAGTATTGCCTTACTTCTAAAGATATTAAAGATTACATCATCAAATAATGTTCCTGTATTAGTTACAATATCCCAGCTATTCCATCTCAAAAATCTTCCCAGGTATATTCCATAAGAGCATAAGATCGACACATTGCAGATAAAAAACCAGGAGAACCTACCTCCTGAATATTTCATAAAATGCAGATGAACATAAAATAAACTTACCAGACCACTTATTAGTCCTGTAAATGCAAAGGAAAATAACATCAATGTATCTAACCACAAAGGGACTATCGCTCTTTCCTTCAAATGAACCATATCGGTAATCAGATAAG
Organism: Sporocytophaga myxococcoides; assembly: GCF_000775915.1. Lineage (NCBI taxonomy): Bacteria > Pseudomonadati > Bacteroidota > Cytophagia > Cytophagales > Cytophagaceae > Sporocytophaga > Sporocytophaga myxococcoides. The sequence continues at coordinate 192,777 of NZ_BBLT01000001.1, read as the reverse complement.
GTGCATTAGGAAAAAATAAAAGCCAGGCAATACCAAGAATTATAAAGAAGATAATATTAATTGACTTTTTATCATCCAGAGTACTGATTATAAAAGACAAAATTAATGGGATCATTGCCAGAAGCCAGTTCCAGATTAGAAATATGAAACTATATCTTCCCGAAATATAAATTCTAAGAGCGAGTAACATAAAGCAAAATACCGAGAGCAAAACAATTCCAGCTGCTATCTCTTTCTTACTATTATTCATAATTCAAATGGTTTGATATATTTTCAAATTTTCGATTCTGATAATTCTTTTGATATATTTATCACAATACATTAAAGGAATGACTCCTATTGCTCCAAACATACAGTCGATTACTCGCCAATAAAAAGGTATATCTCGGATTTCTCCTGCTATAAAGGCCAGGGGAAAGACAGCAATACAAGCGAACATGCCAAAATGAATTACCCAGATATTTTTGACCGGATCTTTTAAAGGTCCTATAAATATTATTGCAATTACTATATGCGCAAATGCTAACCAATCAGTTCCATAGGCTAGAAAAGGATAGTGAATATTCGTATCATGTAAACCGATATAGACCTTATCTACCCATAGATACAATGGATTATCAGGTTCCAGTAATTGCTGTGCAGCATTTCTAATAAAAAACAACTCAGTCTCCAAAGGAAATGCAGTAAGACCGCTCAAGATAAGGCCTGCGATGAAAAGGCATATCAAAAATTTGATCCTAGCTCTTAATTTTAAAGATTCAGTTTTCATGTCATTACATTTAAGTTATACAATTCAATAATTTATTTGTCCAGCCCTTCTCACAAAGAGAAGGGCTTAAAAATTGGACTAAAAAATCCCAGGTAAACTTTCCATGGATTTTAATTCATGGTAAATATCATCATCATCCATATTCCACGACTGCCAATCACGATCTTCAAATTCTTTTATAAAAGCTTTTTTTCTTATATCAAGAGCTATGAGAAAACTCTTGTTATCCCGCATTTGCTGAGGATTCTTTTTACAATAAGAAATCAGATCAGGCAATCCAGCATCAGATAGGGATACATTGTAAATAAGATCTGTTTTAGCTGCTATCCCCGAAAGATTGTATTTTACTATAAGCATATCCCAGTTCCATAGGCATGATAACATTAATACAGCATAACCCACCCAGGCATTTTTCCTGAATAAAAACCAGTTGCTTTTTGCTGAAGCAATTTTTATAAATGTGGTCAATAGCCCTGCAACAGTCATAATCAGATAGATGTAAACACCAATTCTTTTGTAAGTCAATCCATGCTCATCGATATAATGAAAATTCTTTATACCACAGGTAATCACCAATATTGTGTTTTGGATAATCCATATCACAGCTAGTATCTTAATAGCAGTGTTGTTTTCATAAAAATTCAAGGACCCTCTGAAATAAAACAAAATAATAGCGATTGCAATAACTATGGAAAGTATTAATGAATTGATTCCTTGATGAACAACCTGTGAATATTGAAACCCTTCAGGAAACTCTGTAGCAACTGACAAAGAATATACATCAACAATATTTACTATGAATAGCAATAAATTCAGCATCGCAAATAATACAATACCTGAAATATTTTCATTATTGATGTTAAGCAAAGGCTTTGAGAAAGTAGATTCATCATTAATAAGTCGGTCGGGAGAAGTCAGATCTTTATATAAAAGAGAAAGAATATCCATTTGGTTGAAATAGCCATAAAGCAGCACGAAGCCCATAATCGTGAAACCTATAAGTCCCCATGAAAGAAAATCAAATTTTATATTGGCTGCCAATTCATCAAAGTAAGGATTGGCACTTCGATAAATAAAGAAGAATATCAATGTAATAATGACAGGAATTGCAGTGACAAATAACAAGCTGTAGGATTGTGGTGTTCGCTCTTCTTTCCTTTCGCTTCGTTCAAATAGTCTGGCAAAAATATAGATCAATGAAAAGAAATAGCTATATGCAGAGTATAGCAAAGCAAATATCAATGATGAATCTTTTCGAAAAGAAAAACTTGCAGCCATGCTTAAGGAAATGATATTGGCCAATACAGGCAAGCCGGTGCCATGCAATAAAGCCATAGCCCCACTGATCAATGCTCCGATAGAGGATATAAGCCAAAGCCCGTTAGAAAACAAATTGTTATCTTTGAGCGCCATTAAAAAGGTTATCACGACAGAAAATAAGAATATATTGATACCCGGTGTCTGATCATAAAACAGGTAACTATAGATTAGCGTCGCTGTCACAATTATTATATCGTTCTTTTTCATATATATTTTAGGTTTTAATTTTTTACAACTGACACGGATAAATTTGAAACAATCTCAGGCATTTTCTTAGATTCTTTTTCAGGACTTACCTTTGACAATATGGCTTCCAGCAGAGGAAGCATATTATTTAATTGTTTCGTTTTAATGATAAAATTCCAGAGCGGTTCAAACTTCTTCCATCCACCTGCATAGATAAGATGCTTGAGTTTGTATTTTATGGAATCATGGGCTGTACCTGCTTTCCAGATATTATTCCAGGAATAAAATTCTTTATAAGCATAATCATAACCAGCCTTTAATTCCTGAGGAGAAAGATTCTTTGTTTTAAAAACTACATTTCGCGTATCGTAGAGATCCCAGTTTCTGGTCAGTATTCTCCCTTCCTTCTCGTAGTTATCAAAAAGTTTTGTACCAGGATAGGGAGTCAACACATGATAAGTTGAAGTGGTAATACCCATCTGCACACCCCAGTCAACTGTTCTTTTAAAAACGTCTTTATCATCATCATCCAGGCCGAATACAAAGCTACCATTGATCATGATACCTAATTCCTGAACAACTCGGATAGCCTGTTGATAATCTCGTCCAAGATTCTGCTTTTTATTGCTTGACTTAAGGTTGCTTTCACTCAATGTTTCAAACCCTATAAACAAACTTCTCAATCCGGCATCAGCAGCCTTTTCTATGAGCTTGCTTCTTAAAATAGCATCAATTGTGCTTGCTCCCTGAAATACCCTTCCCATTCCTTTCATGCCTTCAAAAAGTTCCGAAGCAAACTTCTGATTACCCAGCAGATGGTCATCAAGGAAATAAAGATGCTTACCCGGAAGCCTATCTATCTCGGCCAGTGCTTCATCTACGAGTTGTGTATAGAATGATTTTTTAGAATTAAAAAAGGCATCCTTATAACAAAAGTCGCAATGATGAGGACATCCTCTGCTCACTACTATTGAGTTCGGGACGAGGTACAAATGTCTTTTGATTAAATCCCTTCTCACAGGAGGAATACCTACGATAGACCTCTGCAGGGAAACATACTTTTTCTTGGGAGATTTATTTTTAAAATCTTTTAAAAAAGCAGGAAAGGTATCCTCGCCGGGACCAATAAAAATGCTGTCTGCGTGAGTCATTGCCTCTTCAGGTAATGAGGTAACATGAAGGCCCCCAAGTATTACATAGCAATTCTTTTTTCTATAGTGGTCGGCTATGTTATAGGCCCTGTATGCATTGGTAATATATACCTGAATCACGACCAGATCAGGCTCGTCGTTGAGATCAATCTCTTCAACATGTTCATCCTGAATTGTCGTTTCATCATTATCAGATAGCCAGGATGCAAGTGTAGCCAGGCCAAGAGGAGGAAATAATGAATATTTTACGGGCCTCCAGTATGGACTTTTAGCTTCAGTTAGTGCTGGTAATATAAATTTTACTTTCATATATTTAAAAGTACTTTGCATTTCAAAGTTAAAAAACAAAAAAAAACTACTTCAGTTTTTTTTCGCATTAATAAGTGCTTCTAATGCATTCAAATGTTCTTTAAATGCATTTTTTCCTTCTTTAGAAGCACCATAAGATGTATTAGGTTTTTTACCTATAAATGATTTTCTCACTTCTATATACTTTATTTTCTCAAGTGCATTCAGGTGACTTGCCAGATTTCCGTCCGTAACATCAAGGGTTTCTTTTAAGGCATTAAAATCCACCCAGTCATTGACCATCAGCACAGACATTATACCAAGGCGGATTCTGTTTTCAAATGCTTTATTCAGATTTGTTATTAGACCTTTCACTTCTCATATTTGAAATACATAACCACTCCATAAATTATGTGCAATACGCCAAAGCCCATCGCCCAAAAAAGTATACCATACCCAATAAATATTGTGGCAAAAATACCTAATATAATTTCACAATAACCTAGATTACGAATATCATTCAAGGTAAAATTACTTCCATTAAGTAATGCTAAGCCATAGAAAATTAAAGTACCAGGAGCTATAAGGCCTACTACACCATAGTATAATAAGGCCAGACAGAAAAATCCTCCGGTAGCAAGGGGCACTGCCATATTGATGATCAGTCTCTTACTAGTAGAGTCCCATATGCGCACCCCCTTTTTCCTCGTTTGTCTGATGGTAAAAAACAATCCTGAACCAATTGCCAGAATAAGCACAATAAATGCATCCATGAAAAGAAAGAAATAGATCTCTTCGACTGACATCCATACTCTTCCGCTTTTAAGCCCTTCTATCAGGATATAGGCAAATCCAGCTCCCAATAATGCAAATATCCCCGCAAATACTCCGGAAAGGCCACTAAGAGAAATAAATCTCGAAGATCGCTCCATCAACGAGCGTATTTCCTTAAGGTCGTTTAAATGATCTATTGTTTCAGACATAAAAGTACTTTGTTCTTCAAAGTTAAATAAAGAAATAGAAATACAAAATGTTTTTTAGTTTTTTTATAAGGAAACATTAAATCAGAATGATAAAAACAACAAAGGGTGACCTGTTAAAGTCACCCTTGTTCCCAGATAAAAAAATTTTGCATTACTGAGAAATCTCCGAAGATTTTACTCACTTTTTAGAAACAAGTATCCGTTTAATCTCCCTATTAATAATCGGTTACTTAAAAAATTTTCTATTTTACAAGTTTGTCTGTCCCCTCAAGAGATTATATTTTAAAAACTATCAAGTATAAATAAATGACTATCAGAGTGTTAATGTATACCAAAAAATAATTAACTGCTACCCTGACACAAATATGATAAAGAAGTAAAAGCTTAGCCATCCCGTAAACCGGTATTTTTTTTCTCTACCTGTTTACGGGATAATACTTTTCATTATTCTTTTAAAAATTTCACTATTTCAATAAGCTTAGCAATAAAATACAGCTTTGGGGGCAGCCAAACATAGCCAGAGGATTAACCTAAATCTGAAAAGTATCAATTAATCTATAAGATTATTCTGAATACAATATTTGATAAGGCCCACAGTATTTTTTACTCCCAACTTTAGAATTATATTTTTTCTATGAGTATCAACTGTGCCAGTGCTGATAAATAGTTTTTCAGCTATAGTATTATTTGAACATTCCTGAACGATTAGTTTTAAAATCTCCAACTCTCTTTTTGTCAAAACATTATCGATATTGGAAGACTTTAAACTAAATGCAGGCATTAGGTCTTTGGTATTTTTTGCCCCACTTGAAAATAATTCTTTACTGATATACATTTCGCCTTGAGAAGCCATTTTGATAGCAGTTAGGAACACCTCTTTCCCTTCACTTTTATATAGATAACCATGAATACCATATTTAAGAAGCTTTGTATAATAACGAGTCCCGTGATACATCGTCAGGATAATGACCTTAAGATTTGGGTATTTTTCACGGATTTCCTTTGTAAGGGCAACGATATCCGTATCTGGCATATTGATATCCAGGAGAATGATATCAATACTTTTGCTGGCAAGCACAGAAAGTACCTCTGCCCCGTTTAGTGCCTGGCCTGAAATTTCTATCTCTGGCTCGTTTTTCATTAAACTTGACAACCCATCAATAAATAACTGATGATCGTCCGCAATTAAGATCTTTATCATAGATATAGGGATTAATCTATTTTCACTTTTAATGGTATACTTAGAATGACAGAGGTTCCTCTTTCGGAAGAGTCGAAATTGACAGTACCTCTGAGAAAATTCACTCGCGCTATGATATTGTTTAAACCTCTGCCCTTTTTTCGGGATTTAATAGTCTTCTCAAAGTTAAACCCTTTTCCGTCATCTTCCACAGTTACTACCAGAATATCATTCTGATTTACAAACTGAATATCCATATTTTTTGCTTCAGAGTGCTTTAAAGCATTATTAATAAGCTCCTGAACTACGCGGAAAACCTCAATTTCAAAATCAGTTCGGAATTTTTTATTGATATTAAAGGATTTGAAATTAATACATACTTTACCGGTACTTGTAATTCTTTTGCAAACAAAGTCGACAGCCAGAACAAGTCCATACTGTAGTAGTACATCCGGCATAAGGTTGTTGGAAATTGATTTCAACTCCTTAAAGGCATCTTCAAGAAGGTTTAATGAGCTGTCCAGGTAACTTTCCCTATCTTCTACACCACTCTCCTTGAATGCCGTCAAATTCAGTTTTAGGGTAGATAGCAGATATCCCATCCCATCATGCAACTCTTCAGCAATTCTCTTGCGTTCATACTCCTGGGTTTTGATAACTTCTTTTGAAAGGATTGTTTGTTGAATGTTGATTTTCTTAAGCAGATTTTCCCGCTCCCTGAAGGCTGCGACTTTCTTTTCTTCATTCAATGCATTTTCTATTGATACCGCCATTTGACCTGACAACAGTTGAAGGAATTGAATCCTTTCAGGAGTAAAGGCATTTGAGATAAGGTTATTTTCCAGGTAAAGAACACCCATGATGTTGCCGGATTTCAAAATTGGCAAACACAAAACGGATTTAAGATTCTTTTCCTGAATCAGTTCATCTGAAGAAAATTTTGGATCTTCTATTGCATTATCTATTACCAGACTTTCTTTTGTATGCAGCACATACTGAAAAATAGAATTCGGAATCAATCCAGCTTCTTTAAAATCGATACTTTTAAGTACGGTAACAATAGGGTCATCCAACGCTCCTTCTGCTTCTACATAAAATTCTTCATCCTCATTTTTAAGAACCAATAATCCCTTTTCAGCACCTGCATTTTCCAAAACTATCCTGATCATTTTTTCAAGAAGCCTTTCAAGGTTTATTTCTCCGGAAATAGCAGTAGATGCCTTCATGATACTTTTGAGATCAAAACCTATTGCATCTCCTGCAACCTGCTCCTGTTCATTCATTACAGAATGATGACCTCCAACTGTTTTTCCGAATTTCAGAAACGAAGGATATCTGTTTTCAAGCTCTTCAACTTTAGCAATTGCTCCCCAATGATAGTATTGCTCTCTTGCTTTTTGAATATAAAACTCTCCCTGTACAGGTTCTTTACGAGACAGGTTAAACTTACCCATCATCTCTAAGACCAGTGCTTCTTCATGAAGGTATTCATATTGACGGGCAAATGAAATAGCTTTTATATAGTTAGCATATGCCTTATCATTTTTACCTTTTACCCTGTTTAACTCTGCCTCTATAATATAAAATTTGTGTAAGTAGTTCATAGGAGCACTTTTGGAAAGTTTAGCAAGCTTCTTCTGATTATTCAAAACCCTTCTAAGAATGCTCTTCCTTTCCTTCGGGCCCTTTCCATTCACCACAGCCAGATAGGCTATTGACTGATAAAGATAGAAAGATGGCACCAATGGATTTCCTACAGAATTGGCCACATACTTTTCTGCTTCTACAGCATACTTATATGCCTCTTCAAATTTGCACAGATAATAGGAAAGTAACAGTTTGCATATAAAATAATCAAAGGTTGAAGATTTAGTAATGGATCCTTCCTTATATGGATTCACCTTTGACTCATCAAAAAACTCTCCTATGAGCAATAAAGGATCTTTAGGATTTTCGTATAGATTTTGTGCAGTCTGGGCAAACAAGCTATGACTGCACAATGGAGTAGACTGCTGTAGTTGGACAATCCTTCTGGTTCTCACCCTCATTGAAACAATACTATCTCTCAACTGATTCCCTGATATGAACTCATTGATAGATTGTATTAAAACCGAATATGCAGCATACTCAAAATCTCCGGCCTGCACACCTGCTTTATAAGCTTCTTCCAAAGGAGCTATTGTCTTTTTCAAATGATCGAACACATGCGTCAGGAATGTATTGGAAACCATTCCAACTCTTGACTTATGCTGTTCAGGTGGAAAGTACTTTTCCTGTTCACTTGCCAGTTTAACCAGCCTTTTGCTGGTTGCATAATCTTCAAATCCACCTGAAATGATCAGAGCATAACTTACAGTAATATATGAAGACATAGCACAGTTACCATGCTTCACCATCAGGAGAAATGGCTTTGTTGCAAACAATGGGAACAAATCTGGAAAAGAAAAATATGAAGCAGAGGCTACGCTTGCAATAATTCTTATGGCAGCATATACCTTAGGGTTATTCATTTGCTTACTCTTCCAAAAGCTATCAAGTGAATTCGCACCTAAAGCCGCCTTAACTTTAAGCACATCCATTAATACATGGAACTTGTTGGGCTTTTCAGGGAATTTAACTCCAAGAATTTTCAGTACCTTTAGCGCTGTTACCACCGCTTCTTCAACTCTTGCAAGCGCTGTATAAGCTCTTATCCTGATTTCATAGACTTTTACCTGATCAAGTGTTATCTCAGTGTTACTCAGAACATGTTCAATCCAATCTTCCATTTTATCGTAATTTCCGCAGAGATAAGCACTTTCAGCAGCTTCACTATACAATGCAAGACTTAAGTCATAATTTTCTTTCCAAGTGTTTTCTGAAAGTAGGTCGATTCCCCTGATTAAATAATCAAGACTTGATGAGTAGGCAGAGGCTCTTTTTGCCTTTTTACCTGCAAGTACAAAGAGTTCCGCAGCTTGCATTTTCTCTTGATCCGAATCAAGGGCATTGATTCCCGAAACAAACTGATTTGCGATATCAAATATATATTCTTCAATCTGATCATTTGAAAAGTAAGCAAGCAAGACTTTTCCCAATTGAAGGTGAAGGGTGTCTCTTTCATCTTCATTAAGCAGCATATAAACTGCCTGCTGAACTTTATCATGAGAGAACTTATAACTTCTTTCTACCGGAATAACAAGATCTTCAATCAATCCGATCTGAACATCCTGTGCCAGGTCATGCTCAGGTTTATTACAAATGATAGAAAGTAAGAGAAGATCAAAACGGTTGCCAAGACAAGCCGCAAGTTTAAAAACTTTCTGAGTTTCATCAGGAAGCTTTTGAATTCTTGCAGCTACAAGATCCACAACATTATCCGTAATATTAAGCTCTTCCGTCCCCTTGATATCAAGTTCCCACTGACGGTTTATAAAATCAAAATTCAGAAGTTTTTCCTCGTATAAAGATTTCAGGAACTGATGCACAAAGAATGCATTACCTTTAGTTTTGTGATAGACCAGATCTACAAGATGATCCTTTTGTGACTCAGCAATTCCAAATGATTCATTAATAATGCAACTTACATCATCAAAAGTTAAATTTTTTATGTGTATAGATCTTACAGGAATCGATGCTTTTATATCTTTTACTACTTTGTTTAAGGAGTGATACTCCCCCACTTCGTTATCTCTCAGAGCTCCTATAATCAGGAGGTTGCTTATTTCTTTACCGGATAAAAGTAGTTTAAGCAATTCAAGGGAAGCATTGTCTGCCCATTGAAGATCATCAATAAATATTACAAGGGGACTATCTTCAGTGGCAATAGATTTAATAAAATTTCTTGTAACGAAATTAAATCTGTTAAGTGTTTCTGCCGGTGTTAGTGATGGTACTTCAGGTTGAACGCCAATTAGCAATTCAAGGTTGGGAACAACCTCTGTAAGTACTTTTCCGTTCGCCCCCACTGCAGCGCAGATGATGTTCTTCCAATTATTAAGCCTTTCATGCTTTTCCTTTAGAATAAAATCTACAAATTCTCTGAAAGCAATGATGAATGCATAATAAGGTATATTTTGTTGTATCTGGTTAAATTTTCCTTCTATAAAACACCCTCTTTTATCAATTACCTTTGCACATATCTGTCTTACCATTAAAGATTTTCCGACACCTGAATATCCTGTAACTTGAACAAAACCTGTTCTTCCTGCACATGCTTCATCAAAGGCTTCTTCAAGTTGTTGAATTTCCAGGTCCCTTCCGTATATCCTCTTCGAAATTTGAAAATTAGAAGAAAAGTCAGTACTGCACAAAGGGAATACCTCTATAGTGCCATTATTAAGCAACTGTTCATAACAGATTTCAAGGTCATCTTTTATGCCACTTGCAGATTGATATCTATCTTCAGGATTTTTGCTGATCATTTTACTGATCATGTCGGATAAAATATCAGGCACTTCTACTTTCAGCTTGTTTAACGGCCTTGGACTTTTTGCAATATGGAAATGGATTATTTCCATTGAATCCTCAGAATAAAAGGGATTTAACTCTCCAAGCATTTCGTAAAATATAACTCCAAGAGAATAAATATCACTTCGGCTATCTGTCTTCCATTGCACCCTTCCGCTTTGTTCGGGAGAAATATATTCAAGCTTGGTTTCACCTGTTAGAAAGCTAAGGTTGATAACTTTATTATTTGAATGAGTAGAGTTACTAAAATTTAAAATTTTTACATCAAAGCTATCTGGAGAGATAAAAATATTATAGGGGTTAATAGCATGGTGAACTATCCTCCTTTGGTGTAGCTCGTCCAATAGACCACAGATATTTATACTGATCTTAAAAAAAGTATTTAAATCTATCGGTACTTTCTTAATAAATTCAGTAAGTCTTATCCCATCTATATCTTCAATAAAAATCCCAGCTAAAGCTGAGGTGCTTTCGAGATGAATATGTTTTGGTACACCTTGAAACGTAATTTCATTTGCAATGGCAAATTCGTGCCTTAATCTAGCAAGACTACTCTGATCACTTGGTGATTTTAATGCTTTAAGAAGAAAAGTTTCGGAATTAACAGCAACCCGATAGAGCACAGTGCTATAATCAGATTGAATTTCTTCTACTATGCCATAGGATGGGAATTCCATTTCGAATGAATATTTAGTTTAATACCTGAAGATAAAGTGATAAGACTTGCCTAAGAGATGTTAAATGTATAAAAAATGCAATAAATTAGCTTTATGCTGGCATAAATAAATTCCAGAAAAGTCCTGTTTTTAAAATAAAAAATCGGAAATTTACTAAAAGCATAGTAAAATCTGAAATTCCTTCCTCCTAACTGGTGACTTATCTCATAAGTAACGCTTTGCAGGGGAACCGCTAAAAATATTGATAATGAAATTCGAAGAATATCCAATTCCGCAAGAAATAAAAAAAAGCCTGGAAGAAGCTGGTTTAAAAAGACCGACTGACATTCAGTTCAAGTGTATTCAGCCTATTCTGAATAAGGAAGACGTGCTGGCAATTGCACAAACCGGTACTGGCAAAACTGCTGCATTTGTAATCCCTGTCCTCACTCTGCTTCACGAATCCAAACATAAGAACAATAACATCAAATGCCTGGTAATGGTACCAACCAGAGAGCTTGCAGTACAAATTAATGAAGTATTTGAGAAGATTGGAAAATACACAAAAATAAAGTCTTTTGCAATTTATGGAGGAGTGGAACAAGAGACACAGATCAGGCAGCTTGAAGGGAGAATTGATGTACTTATAGCCACTCCAGGCAGAATGTTTGACCTTGCCCATCAGGGGCATTTAAGTCTGGATAACATAGAAATATTGATTCTGGACGAAGCGGATCACATGCTTGATCTGGGTTTTATCAGAGATATAAGAGACGTTAAGCAGATGCTTTCCCAAAAACACCAGACACTTTTTTTCTCTGCAACAATAGATAAAAAAATTAAGGAAATCGCTTATTCCCTTGTCAGAAATGCAATAAGAATACAAATCTCCCCCAAAGATCCTGTATCCAAAAAAATTGATCATTTCGTAGCCTTTGTTGAAATGGACGATAAAAGGTTTTTCCTTGAAAGAATTGTGAAAGATAATGCTCAGAAAAAAATTCTTGCTTTTGTAAGAACCAAAGTACGTGCAGAACGATTGTCAGCCGCAATGGAAAGAGCGGGTATTGCAGCTCTTACCTTGCACGGAGACAAAGAACAGGAGGACCGGTTGAAGGTATTGAACTTATTTAAACAGGGTAAATCAAAGCTACTTATTGCTACGGATGTCAGTGCAAGAGGTATCGATATTTCTAATGTAGAAATTGTGATAAACTATGATCTTCCTGAACAACCCGAAAACTACGTTCATCGAATCGGAAGAACAGGTCGTGGTACCGACAGAGGAAGAGCCATTTCATTCTGCAGCAAAGAGGAACTTTCATTATTAGAAACTATTGAGGAATATATAGGAAAAGAAATCACAGTAATGGAAATCAGTAAACAGGACTACATAGAAACCATTGAATCTACTGAAGAAAATAATACAGATTGGAAATCTTTAATGAAGAATGTTGAAGACCTTGATTTTGATAAAAATATTCAGAAGGGAAAACATTCAAAAAAGAAAAAATAATTTGACAACTTAATTCACCAGAAACAATGTTATATATTAAAATAACTTATGGTTAATCATAAATAAAAAAGAGGACCAAAGGATTTCTTACTATTAAAAAGTACATGCATGCACAACAGAAAGAAAACCTTAAATATCAACAAAAAGAGAGCATTAGGAAAACACCCTTTGCTACGAAAAATGATCCTCAGAATAAAAGCAGAGGCCTCTGAATTTTCTACCGTTAAAGCGATACTTAATTCCATTTTTAGCATTTACTCAACAGATTCTGTTATCATACTGATTGAAGATAACTTTAAGTCAAAGAAGGTATCTAAACTGAAAAAGTTCCTTTTTATCCACAATCGATATTTACATAAAATCATTAACCAGTCCGCAATAAAAGCGGAAAAGGTATATCTTATACCTTCAAAAAGTCAAATTGAAATTACCGAAAACACAATAAAAATTACCAGGACGCAAGATGTGATTTTTGAAGACAAGATTTCATTTCTTGAAATTGCAAATGGCAAAGTAAATTTTACACCAGCATCTTACACGCATATTGAAGAAAACACATACAAGATCAGACATTTGAGATTTTGTATCTCAAAACTCAACAGGATTAACTTTGAAAATAAAGGTCAAAGAAACTTAAACAACAGGAAAATAGAAGGTAGTACTAATCTTATCTCAAGCTATATACTTGAAAACATTATTGATTCTACCAATCTGATCATAGTAGGTGTAAGTGAAAACGGAATCATACAAATATATAACAAAGCAGCTGAAGTCACTTCAGGTTTTTCAAGAAAAGAAATGATCGGTAAAAAGTGGTTCGATTATGTGACGCCTAAAGATGTTTACAAATATTATGCGGGGAAGACCAAGCGTAATTTACAGAGCTTTGAGACTTCTCTTATAACGAAATCAGGCGAAGAAAAAATTATTCACTGGCAAATTAACGAAGTACATTTCGGTGGGGAGTTAGTTGGTTCAATTGCCCTTGGCATGGATATCTCTGGTCTTATAAAATATATTAACAAATTAAATGAGGGACATGAAAAATTTAAGGCACTTGAAGAAAATAAACTTTTTGGTATTGTAAGAAGATCACCTTATGGAAAATATATTTCCGCAAATCAAACCTTCTGTCAACTTACCGAATATTCACTGAATGAAATTACAAAACTAACATTAGATGTCCTTACCTACCATGAAGACCTGGATAAGGAAAGAGTATTGATTGACCAGTTAATCTCGGGTGAAATCTCAACCTATAAAATTGAGAAACGATTAATAACAAAATCAGGAAAAGTTATATGGGTTGAAGTGAATGCTGCACCATATAAAAATTTGTATGGTAAGATAGAATACTTCATTATAATAATTGAAAACATAGACCAAAGAAAAAATGCTGAATACACATTAAAGCAAAATGAAATAAAGTATAAAATTCTGGCAGATAATCCTACAATTGGCTTCGCATTCTCAGACGACAGAGGATTCCTGATTGAAAGTAATGAAGCATTTCATAAGATGCTTGGTTATCAAAAGAACGAACTTCTGGGAAGACATTTTAAAGACTTCACCTATCATGAAGATGCAAAAAGGGAAGCCGAGTTACTAGAAAAAATTTCGACAGGAGAAATCAATGATTACCAGATTGAGAAGAGGTATATGAATAAAAATAAAGATGTATTCTGGGTCGATATGAATTTAAGCACTGTGAGGAATGAAAAAAATGAAATTCAGTATTTCATCTGCATTACACAAAATATAGATACAAGAAAAAAAGCAGAAGAAGCGCTGAAACAAAGTGAAGAACAATATCGATTTCTTGCCAACACCGTTCCTCAGATATTCTGGAGTGCTGACGAATATGGTATAGTTAATTTTTTCAATAAAAAATGGATAGAATTTACCGGATTATCAGTGGAAGAATCCATTAACAACGGATGGCTTTCTGCGATATACCCGGAGGACATGGTGTCAACAGAAAAAGAATGGTATGAAGCCGTAAACCAAGGAATAAAATATGAAAAAGAACTGAGGTTAATGAATAAGGAGGGAAAATACAAATGGTTTCTTTCCAAAGCAACACCATTAAAAGACGCTAAAGGGAATATCATAAAATGGTTCGGCACTAGCATGGATATTCATGACTTAAAAATTGCTATTCAAAACCTTGAAGATGCCTATAAAGAATTAAAAAAAGCCAATGTAGACCTTGATAATTTTATTTATACAGCTTCCCACGATCTAAAAGCCCCTGTATCAAATATTGAAGGGCTTGTAACATACCTTGATCAGCTTTTAAAGGAAATGTATTCACCAAACGAGCAAAATGGAGAAGTTGAGAGTCTTATAGATATGATGTACCAAAGCTTAGCGAAATTCAAAAAAACCATTGAAGATCTCTCTGATGTAACCAAAGCACAAGGAAACGGTACATCAAAGGATTTGACAGAGATCAACCTTTACGATGCTCTGGAAGAAGCCAAAATAACATTAATGAATGATATAAATAATTCTAAATGCATTATTACATATCAATTGACTGCCCCTGAGATTAAGTTTTCCATAAAGGATTTCAGAAGTATTTTATATAACTTACTCAGTAATGCTATTAAATACAGATCAAGGAAGAGAAAATGCAGGATAACTATTAAAACATACTATCAAAAGGATGCAATAGTATTAGAGGTAAAAGATAATGGCATTGGAATCTCCCCCAAAAACCAGGAAGGAATGTTTCAGATATTCAGAAGGGTTCACAACCAAAAGCTGGATGTAGACGGTACAGGAGTAGGTCTGTACATTTTAAAGAGAATTATGGATAATAACAATGGCTCTATACAAGTAGAGAGTGAAGTGGATAAAGGTAGTACATTCAGACTTATCTTTTCTAATCAAAAAAATAACCTGTAAAATTGCTTCTACAGGTTATCACTAAACTTATTACATAGAGAAAATTATTTCAATTTTATTTTCATACCTGCAGTAATCGTATCTTCCTCCAGATTATTAAGCTTTTTTAAATTTTCAACAGAAACCCCATATACCTTAGAAATAGTCTCAAGTGTATCGTAAGGACCAACTCTGTGTACTTCAGGCTCCATTATTTCAGTAACTTTAATTTCGGTTCTCCTGTTGTATTGATGCTCTTCTTCTTTGCAATTAACTCCATCTTTGCAATGATTCATAATCTTGCTTTCACCATAACCCTTAGCAACTATTACGTCGGAAGGAATACCTTTAGATACAATATACTGAACTGCAGCCTCCGCCCTTTTCTGGGAAAGCTTCATGTTGTACTCCTCTGAATGCCTGCTATCCGTATGTGCAGAAAGTTCCATTTTAATATTCGGATTTTCTCTTAACACTTCAACCAGCTTATCAAGCTCAAGAGCCGCGTCATAGCGGATCTCGGACTTATCGAGATCATAATAAATATTGCGGATTACAAAGAGCTTGTCTTGGTCATTAAAAAATACATCTTTAAGGATAATAGGTTTATCTATTTCGATTTCTTTTAACTGAATTGCAATATTCATAGTATCCTCTGTGTTACATTTTGCCTCTATGGTTGTGGAATGAGAGAAGTAATTGTTTTTTGCAAGTTTCAATTCATATTTTGCACCAGGCTGTAATTTGAAAAAGAATTTACCTTCTGGATTTTTAACTATTGCACAAGGCTCATAAGACCTCAGACAAATCTTCTTTGCAGGCTGTCCAAAAGTTCTTTCATAAGCAATTACATTTGCTGTATCCCCCATTTTATAAAGTTTTACCAATACATTTTCAAGGGGCCTTTCCGAATTATCAACCAAATGAAGTGTAAGTCCTGCAAGCACACAGGTTGGATTAGAAAACTTATAAATATCATCTTCACCCATTCCTCCCTCTCTATTGCTTGAGAAGAAACCTCCATTCATAGTAGTATCCAGTGTAATTCCAAAGTCATCTTTTGGTGAATTCATAGGGTACATAAGATTTTCTGGTTTATCCCATTTATCATATTTACCGCTTGTCACAAACATATCCAGCCCACCAAGACCAGTATGTCCATTGGAAGAAAAATAAAGCTTTCCATCAGGAGCAATATAAGGAAACACTTCTTTTGCAGGTGTATTTACATATTTACCAGCATTTTTTGGAAAGCTCCATTTTCCATTGGCCTCCATAGTACAAAAGTATATATCCGTTTGTCCCATAGATCCTGGCATGTCTGACACAAAATATAAAGTTTTTCCATCAGGAGAAAGCGCTGGATGGCCTACTGAATAATTCAGGATGTTATTATATTCAAATGGCAGTATTGCTGACCATGTCCCATTTTTCTTTACAGAATAATATATTTCCAATCTGTTAACAAAATCAGGTCCTTTCTTCTGTCCATTAATTTTACCTCTGTTACTAACCTTATTTGTTCTGGTAAAGTAAATCGTATCACCTTTTTTCGAAAATGTAGCAGGTCCGTTATGATACATACCGTTAACTCCCTTAAGCTTATTTTTGAACTCAATTTTGAAGTTTGTATCAATCTCGGCAAAAGCAAGATTTAGGAAAGGTGTGCCTGTCCAGCCGTAAATCTGTTTATTGGAGTAATCAGTATCATCAAATTTTCTATCCGTAGCCAGGATAAGTTTATTTTCTATCAACAAAGGGGAGAATTCAGAATAGACAGTATTCACCGATTTTACATTTTCGATTTTAACCTGAACTGGATTAGACATCCACTCCATTGCTTTTTCACAGTTTCTCGCAAATGCATCTGCCATCTTTTTTTCAGAAGGAAACATCTTTCCAAATTGAATATATTGTTTTCTTGCCTCCTGATAATCTCCATTGTTCCTCAAAGCCTCAGCATAATACAATAAATTTGAAGGTTCAACTCTGGAGAACTTTGTCAATAGGACAGCATACCATTTTTCCGCCTCTTCTGATTTATTCATTTTTCTGTAACAGTCAGCTATCTTCTGTACTATTTCTACAGACTGTCCTTTTTTTTCTGCAATAACTTCATATTCTTTAACAGCAAGAGAGTAATTGAATTGATTATAGTTTCTATCTGCCCTTGCAAGAATGCTCTGTCCTGATGCAGTGTAGCTTTGGATCATGCTATACAATAGGATAAGTGACCCGATTCTGGTAAGAAGACTCATAATTTTATACATTAAAAGTATCTTGGTGTTAACATTTTTGATCCGCCTTTTCTATTAATATTATATCCCGCAGAAATTTCGTGGGTAGCAAAGTCTTTATAACTTGTTAAAGTAATATCATAAGAGTACCCCAACCTCAGATTTGGAATAGGAAAGACTTCAGCCATAATTACAACAGCATCTTTCGCTGATCCCACATCTTCAACATTGTTTTTATTGAACACTCTTGTTCGATAGGAACCACCTATCCAAACGATATCATGGAATATAAAGAAAACTGAAGCATCACCATTGGTAGGTCCTTTCAGGTCTTCTTTAATCATAATACTAGGTCTGATCTTTATATTTTCTACGATTTTTGAAACGAAACCAGCCGCCAGGAACAAGTGCTTTCTTTGTGATGGAATCATGTCTGAACCTTTATTCATGTTTACCAGCACGTTATTCAATGACAAGCCTATAAAAAATCTGTCAGTATTAAAATAAAGACCTCCCTGAAATGCTGCTCTGGTTTTTGCTTCACGTCCTATAGGCACAGCAGGGTCGTTTGGCTGATCAGTAGTTAGTTTATTTCCGTCTATGCCATAATTAGTAATACCTGCAGCTACTCCCAATGCCAGTCTTCCTTTGGTTGATACTTTTATCCTATAAGCAAAAGATCCGAAGAATGAATTCTGAAATTGTGCACCAAGTTCATCATGGATGAAATAAGCTCCAACACCTGCTTTATTCCAGTAAAGCGGCATATCTCCGCTCAGTGTCAAAGAATTTGGTTCTCCATTAACTTTTGACCATTGCTTTCTGTAAAGGCCATTAATATTAATTGCTTCCCTGCTTCCTGCATATGCCGGATTTATTACAACACCATTGAACAGATATTGACTGAATTGTAATGTCTGCTGAGCATAACAATGAACAGAGAACAAAAGAATTACGGAAGTAAATAATTTTCTCATCACTTATCTTACAATGGTTAAATAATTAACTATAGTTTTTTCTGTGTTGCAAAACCTGATCTTAAGCTTAAAGTAATAGGTACCTTCATTCAAACTACTTCCGTCCCAAGTGTTTCTATACCCTCTTTTCTTATAAACTTCATTTCCCCAGCGGTTCAAAACAACCAGTTCATTATCCGGAAAATATTCAATATTTCTTAATACCCATAGATCGTTAATACCATCGCTATTTGGAGAAAATGTATTGGGCACATGCACTGAATAAATAGCCTCATTAGACTCAATTGATGCTTCGCCACTGGCACAGTTCGCCATACTGTTATTGGCTTTTACTGTTATCGTACCTTGCTTCATCTCATTGGATTCCAATTCGACAAGATTGGTTCCCTGACCACTTAAAATTTTCCATCCATCCGGAACTTTCCATTCATAAGAACTCGCTCCAGGCACAGGATTTATCATGAATTCAAGCTTTCCACATGCAGAACTTAAGTCTATAATAGAAGTAGGATTTGCAAGCACCTCAACAAAACTAACTTCTAAAGTATCAGTCAATGTATCTTCGGGTAAACAATCATTCACATTAAAAACTTTAACCGTATAAAATCCTGATTCATGAACTGTAATTTCAGGTGTTGTTTCCCCGGTGCTCCAAACATAATCTCCTTGAAGGACTGGACTCTTAAGTGTTACTTCCTGGCCACATAATGTAGTATCTTTACCAAGTATATCTCCTAAGTCATCTCTTATAAAAAGAATAACAGTATCGGAAGTGCTGCAAGAGTTACTATCTGTTACTTTTGCCCAGACGTTATTCTCCCCGGGTTTGCAATAAGAAATCTGCTGAGAGGTCTCACCTGTACTCCATTGATATGTACCTCCTGCCAATGCTCCTGCATCAAGGGAAAAACACCCTGTACATTTTTTATCAGGATCAGGCCCGAGATTGACGATCGGTAATTTATTAAGTGTTATTGAAATGGTATCGGATGTTGTATCAGCAGGATTGCATCCTGGAATATCAGTGATAGAAACATAATAAACACCTGAACTTTTCACAATAATTGAGTCTGATGTATCCCCTGTATTCCAGATAATTTTTCTTCCTATATCTGCAGTGCGAATGATAAGGCTATCCCCGCACAGTGTTACATCTTCACCTAACGAAGGATCGTAACCCTGCTTTATATTAATCTTTATGGTATCTATATCGAAACAACCTTCTGAAGTTGTAACCTTTGCGCATACACTTGTGAATCCAGTTTTACAATAATAAATGGAAGAAGTAGTATCTCCGGTGCTCCACCAGTATTTTGCATCACTAAACGTACCGGCATCAAGCAATACGCATCCTCCACACTTTATATCAGGATCCGTCCCAAGATCGACAATAGGAGTACTTCCTAATTTAACACTGATTGTATCGCTAACAGTATCGGAAGGACTGCAACCTGGAATATTGAATATGTCTATGTAATAAATTCCGGATTGTTTAACTACAATTGAAGTATCTGACTGGCCATTGCTCCATTTAAAAGTACCACCAAAAGAACTGCGAGGAGAAATAGTTATACTATCGGCACATACAATGGTGTCAGAAGATCCGAGGTCAATATCATAACCAGGCTTTACTGAAACTTCAACGGTATCAGAAACAGAGCAACCAAGATCATTTGTCACTTTTGCCCAAACTTTGTTGTTACCAATATCACAGAATTTAACGACCTGAGAAGAATCACCGGTGCTCCAGATAATCTTTGCTCCTCCCTGATCCCCTACATCAAGAGTAATGCAGCCACCACATCTCGGCAGGGGATCTGCACCCAAATAAACAATCGGATTTTCAAGAAAAATAACCGGTACTGTATCTACGCCTGTGCAGCCTGCCTTATCAACTATTACAGTAAAAGTATCTGTCTGGGTAACAGTTATTTGCTTAGTAGTTTCTCCGGTACTCCAGAGGTATGTTGCGCCGGTAACGTTTGCATCAAGAATGACTGGTCCTTTACACGGATCCACTTCTTGTGCTATCACAACTCCGACATTTACCTGCAAACATTGTCCCAGTGCATTTGCAGTTATAAATAAACCGGCAAGGATAAAAAGAAGATTTTTCATGATTCTATAAATTCAGTAAGACCTCTAGTAATTTTAAAACTTCCAACTTAACTAAGCACTATTCAATTTGTTTTTACAAAAAAAGTGTTATACCCCTTACATCTCCCCAACATCATAAAAAGAACAAAGCTTGCTTAAATATTTGTTACCTAAAAAAGGTATATTATGGAGAAGAATGGTTTCAGATTCAGAGATATTGGAAGCCTGTTGAAGGAAACTATTAACAAATGGATCAATGATGATGCATTTACTCATGCGGCTGCAGTATCATTTTACGCCTTGATATCTTTACCTGGAATATTGATTATCATCGTTAATACTATTGGTTTTTTTCTTGGCAAAAATGTAATTGAGGGCGATATTTCAGAAAAAATTAATATGCTTATGGGTAAGGATACTGCTAAACAAATTCAGCAGATAATAGTAAATGCATCTCAACAACCCCGTTCAGATATATTAATGATCACCGGTATCGGTGTGCTTGTTATAAGTGCAACAGGGGTGTTTATTCAGCTTCAAACTTCACTGAACCAGGTATGGCAGGTAAGAGTAAAAAAAGAAGCTACCTGGATTAAAGTTTTATTGGATAGAGCTGAATCTTTTAGTCTTATACTTATAGTAGGTTTATTCTTATTCATATCTATAATCCTCTCCTCGGTTATATCATCCCTTAACTCTTTTCTTGCCCTTATTATTCCGGGGTTTTCCATTTACATATTTTACCTCTTTGACTTCATTATTTCCTTTTCAATACAGGCAATTTTATTTGCACTTATATTTAAATACTTACCTGACATTAAGATAAAATTCAGTGCTTTGTGGGCTGGAGCTTTCCTTACGACTGTTTTATTTTATCTGGGAAAAATATGTCTCAATATTTACTTCAACAACGTTTCACCTGAATCTGTATTTGGGGCTGCAGGATCAGTAATCCTAATACTCTTGTGGATCTATTATTCCTGCTTATTGCTTCTATTTGGAGCTGAATTCACACAGGTTTATGTAAAAAAATATCAATACATTGTTGAACCTTCCAGAATGGCATACTTCCTCCCGCAAGTACAGGAAGAATCTTAAGTTTAAGTAATAAGTTTTAAGTAAAAATTAATGTTAAAAATGAAGTCTTAAAACTTATTACTTATAACTTAAAACTTATTATAGTTTTCCTTCTTCCTTTAATAAGGAAAGTAAAGCCCATATAAAGGCAGGCAACCAGCCAATAACCGTAACCTGTAATACCAGGCAGATGATTCCCGGAACCATCTTTTTCTGAAACATAAGTGACAACCAGGGAAGAAAAAAAGCTATAACATATTTTACCATAATAATAATATTTAAAATTTAACACCAAAGTCCAAAGCAAGTATATTACTTCTTATCTTAACACTTGAATTGACTTTTGTTCTATAAGGATCATTAAATTTTAAATGTGGGTGAATCATATTTATAAACCCTTTGTTCAGGCTTAATCCGGCATATAAACTAATTTTGTCATTTAGAGCATAATCTGCTCCGGCGCTAAAGAACAAGCCAAGATCAAAAGGATTAAACAAACTTTGTGGTCTATTGTCCCCGTTTCTTCCACGAGAAGGATCATCCCAAAATTCATTTTTAGCCAGATTCCAATAATGAGCACCATCTCCACCATTTACATTTTCAGAAAGTTTAAAATCAAGAGTAGGGCCAAAAGCAAATACCAGTTTTAAATTATCAATAATTTCTTTTGAATAATACTTCCCAATCAATGGTACCTGCATGTAAACAAGGTTGTATTTGGAGACACCTGAATAGTAACCATCTGTATTTCTGATAAAAATATTTTTGGTAGTAAACCAAAGACCAGGAGTAAAGGCGAAATTTTCATTTAAAAAATATTCAAGGTTGGCACCCAGACTTATGCCCCCGACATTGCCCTCTTTTGTAGTTGAACCATCTGCTACATAACGAACCCCAGATGGCGTAGGATCGGGATCTTTTATTGTTGCTACATTCAAGCCTGGTGCTAATCTAAATGACCAGTGTATATCTCCTTTGCTTTGCGATAAAGCCCTTGTACTTCCAAGAAACAAAACCAAGAGGGTTAACAAATAAACTTTTTTCATACTATTTATAAGACTTAAATCAATTCAAAAGTAAGTACTTTAATTGAAAATATCTAAAGGGTTTCAGGAGGGGAACAACACCATGGTACTTGATATGATCTTTAGTAAACCACTTCAATGTATCACCTTATTTTACAGCATGTTTCATTCAGAATAAAGTAAAAAAAGGTAGATAAACATTTGGAATTACAGATGTTAGTTGAAATTTCAATATCCAATAAATTAGAAAAAAGAAAAAAAAACTTAAGCTAAAAGAACGCTGAAAATCAATCACAATAAAATTATAATAATTAAAAAAGCTTCATCCTGGGATACTAAAACTTAGTTTAATTTTAACCTTAACCTTCAAATACCTCTCCATGGTATAAATTCAACGAAATCCCCCTCTTTAAGCTCTTCAACTTCTGCTGGGTGTATCGCAAGGCCGGAAGAACGAGTAATGGATGTGAAATCACCACTGCCATTATTTTTAATTTGATGAAGACCTGTTTGCGATCCAAATAGCCCAAGAGTGCATGGAAAATATTCTTCAAAGGTGCTTTTTTTCTTCCTGATACTGGTTAAAGGCAGCTTTATTGTCTGACAAGGAGGCAGCCCGAAACAAGCTCTGAGAAAGGGTTCTATGAATACCTTAAATGAAACCTGACAAGAAACAGGATTTCCTGGCAATGCAAACACAACTGTTTTATTGTCTCGGACGCCAAACCAAAGAGGTTTCCCAGGTTTTATCTGAACTTTGTGAAATACTGCCTTAACGCCGCATTCGGTAAGAACTTCCGGAACAAAATCCGCATCCCCCATTGAAACACCGCCGGAAAGAATAAGAATATCCATATTCTTTAAGCTTTCAATAGCACTCTTAATCTCTTCCCTACGATCTGACACTAGTTTTCTTGATGCTATATCAATATTGTAATGCTGAAAAAATGAAGCGATGGTATAAGAGTTGCTATCTCTGATCTGATGAGGCAATACAGAATCTTCAACTGCTTTTATTTCATTACCTGTAGATATAATAGATACCTTTGGCAAAGAATAAACTCTAACATTATTTCTTCCCAGTGAAGCTAAAAGTCCGGAGGTACTTGCATTAATAATAGTTGACTGATGCAATACCATTTCTCCTGATTTAGCGTCTTCGCCTTTTATAGCTATGTTCTGCCAGATCCTGTATGGAAGAGATTTAAATTTCACCATACCATCTTTCAATTCAGAATCCTCTACACGGATGACAAGATCTGCGCCTTCCGGTACAGGAGCTCCTGTCATTATCTTAATACATGACCCCACCTCTTTCAATGATTTAATAAGGCCTCCGGCAAGCATCTCTCCTACAAGTCTGAATTCTTTATTTTTTTCTATATCTTTAAACCTGAGAGCATAGCCATCCATGGCAGAGCGGTTAAATGGAGGATAATCTCGGTCTGCATAAATATCCTCTGCAAGAATCCGATCATATGATTCGGAAAGTAATATAGTTTCAACACCGAATGGTCTCGCTTGTTTCAATATCAGATTTCTGGCCTCATTAACTGTTAGCATAAGATAAAGTTAGTGTGCGCCTCCGCGAAGCATACTTTTGGCATGAAAAACAGCAGGTAATATAGCTTCCAGAGATTCCTTCACTCCATTAGTACTTCCTGGCAAAGTAACGATCATTGTACCTCCGATTGAACCTGCAATAGATCTGGACATCATTGCCAAAGGGGTTCTCATACCTCCATATACGCGCATAGACTCAGCTATACCGGGAGCGTCTCTTTCAATGATTTTCTGCACAGCATCCACTGTATGATCCCTTGGTCCGAGGCCGGTTCCACCTGTAGTAAATATAAAGGCGATATCCTGCTTTACCCAATCTTTGATCTGCTTTTGAATCATCTCCTCTTCATCAGGAATAATCTGATAATCTACAACTTCTGTATTATGCAGCTCCAGCATTTCTTTAATTTTTAATCCTGAGCTGTCTTTTCTTGTACCTGCGGCGGTGGAATCTGAGCATACCAGTATGGCAGCCTGATGTGGTCTTTTAGAAAACTTAGCCCTGTCTGACTTACCGCCGGTTTTATCAAGGAGTTTTACAGAAGATATTTCTATGCTTTTATTACCCAATGGCTTTAACAAGTCATAAATAGTAAGTGCAGCTATTGATACAGCAGTCAGTACTTCCATTTCTATACCAGTTCTTCCGATAGATTTACCTTCGGCAAAGATAACCACACCCGACTGATCCTTAAGTTTTCCTTCAGGATCATCTTCTTCAGTGAGTTCATCAATAAACTTGTAGGATATATTTAGCCCATCAATGGAAACAGGGTGACAATGCGGAATCAGGTTCTGGGTATTTTTTGCTGCAAGAAAAGCGGCAGCTCTGGCGACATCAAAAAGATTTCCTTTCGGTAGTTTATCATTTTTAATCAGTTCAACAATCTCCTTGGCACAAAGAACAGCTCCCATACCTTTGGCTGTTCTAAGGGAAATTTGCTTTCCTGTTATATCTCTCATAAATGTTATAGCTGAAGTTTGTTATTCCAAACCTCCAATATACACATTTCCGGCTTCAACTTTAATAGGATATGTTTTAATGCTGTATTCTTCTCCATTAAGGTTTTCCCCTGTCTTTAGAGAGAAGTTTTTCTTATGGTAGGGACATGCAACTTTAGGCTCACATTCTTTATCTCCAATCATTCCTCTTGACAGGATCATTTGTTTTTTGTGCGGACACATATTCTGAGCTGCATACCATTCATTTCTTTTTTTAAAATTAAATATAGCAATCTGCTCATTTTTATATATCACGCACGCCCCACCATTTGCCGGAACATCCTCCTCTTTCGCCACCATTACCCATTTTGTAGTTTCTACTGAAGTTGCTTGCATAATAATAATATTTAGATAATTGAGCTGTTAGTATTTTAGGAGAAAACTTATTCTTAATTCTTCTTTATAATTTAGATGACCTCACCTAAATCCCTCTCTGAAGGAGAGTGACTTTAATATCCTCTGAACTTTTAACTTTAAGCTTTCAACTTAAAACTTATAACTTATAACTTATAACTTACGACTCTACTACGCCCCCCATTCTACCGGCTTCTTCTGATCTCTCATAGCCTGGAATTTAATGGTAGGATCAGCTATCGAAGAGTTAACAAAGTGGGTAAATCTCTTTCTCTTTAAAGGATCTTCCACAACATCTTTCCATTCGCATTTGTAAGTATCCACCATATACTGCATTTCCTTTTCCAACTGCTCTCCAAGGCCAAGGGAATCATTCACGATCACATCTTTCAGAAATTCCATACCACCATCAAGTTTATTTAACCAAGTTGATGTCCTGTTCAATGGTTCAGCAGTGCGTATGTAAAACATAAGGAACCTGTCTATGTATTTAATACAAGTTTCTTTATCAATATCGGAAGCCAGCAGTTTCGCATGCTGAGGTTTTGCTCCACCATTACCGCACACATATAAGTTCCATCCCTTATCCGTAGCAATGATACCAAAGTCTTTTCCCTGTGCTTCTGCACATTCACGTACACAGCCGGAAACAGCACTCTTTAACTTATGAGGAGCTCTTAGCCCCTTATAACGTTCTTCTATTTCTATTGCAAATGTTACAGAATCATGTAGACCAAATCTGCACCATGTAGAACCTACGCAGCTTTTAACTGTCCTTAGTGATTTTCCATAAGCATGGCCGCTTTCAAAACCTACTTCTATCAACTCTTCCCAGATAAGAGGTAATTCATCTACACGTGCCCCAAAGAGGTCAATTCTTTGTCCACCTGTAATCTTACAATACAAATCATATTTCTTAGCTATGACTCCGATAGCTATCAATTTTTCAGGAGTGATCTCACCACCAGGTATTCTTGGCACTACAGAATAAGTTCCTCCTTTCTGAATATTTGCAAGATATCTGTCATTAGTATCCTGAATTGTATCCTGCTTCAGGATCATTTCATTCCAAGTACTTGCAAACATGGAGGCTACAGCAGGCTTACAAACCTCACAACCATCCCCGTTTCCATACTTCATCAGCAACTCATCATAAGTTTTAATCCCTGTTGATTTGATGATTGCCAACACCTCTTGCCTTGAGTAACCAAAATGTTCACATAAAACTTTATTTACTTCCTTTCCTGAAGCTTTGAGTGTAGCAGTCAGCAGGTCGTTCAGCATAGGAACGCAACCACCACAACCTGTTCCGGCTTTGGTACATTTTTTTATACCTGCAACATCCTCAAGATTGTTGTAAGTTACAGCAGAACAAATATCTCCTTTAGTAACATTTTCACAGGAACAGATTAAAGCAGCATCAGGAAGACTCAGAACCCCACTACCTGCAGACTCCGACCCTCCCCTGGGTCCCAGAATAAGATCTTCAGGAGTTGGAGGTAATATTATAGAATTCTTATAAGTCTGCAATAGCATATTGTAATCCTTAGCATCACCAACAAGAACCCCACCAAGCAGATAGTTACCACAGGTTGAAATATTTACTCTTTTGTAGATTCCTTTCGTCCTATCTTCAAACACAATATGCTGATGTTCCTGCTCTGTGCAGAAAGGATCTCCGAAGCTGGCTACATCTACCCCTATCAGCTTAAGCTTTGTGGACATATCATATGGAGCAAAGGTTTTTGATCCACCTGCAAGTGAATTAGCTACAACATCCGCCATCTCGTAACCTGGAGCAACCAAACCATAAATCATACCTTTATATAATGCAGACTCACCTATGGAATAAATATCAGGATCAGATGTCTGAAGCAAGTCATTTACTACAATACCTCCTCTTGGTCCTACCTCCAAACCAGACTCTCTGGCAAGTTCGTCACGAGGTTTAATACCAGCAGAAACTACAATCATATCAGTCTCCAACTCACTTCCATCTGCAAAAACCATCTTTGCAACTTTTCCTTCTCCATCAATAGATTGAGTATTCTTATTAAGATGTATGATAATGTTTAGAGATTCAATTTTCTCTTTAAGAATAATGGCACCCATTTCGTCCAGCTGCCTTGGCATAAGCCTTGGAGCAAACTCCACAACGTGTGTCTCAAGTCCAAGATCCATCAATGCTTTGGCAGCCTCTAGCCCAAGAAGTCCCCCACCTATGACTACTCCTTTTTTAGACTTAGCAGCATAAGATTTTATATCATCAAGATCTTCAATAGTTCTGTAAGCAATTACTCCTTCTTTTTCAATACCAGGTATAGATGGAATGAAACAGCTTGATCCTGTTGCAAGCACAAGTTTAGAATAAGAAACAGACATACCCTTAAAGGAAATTACTTCTTTTTTCTCCCTGTCAATTTTTACAACAGGGTCATTTAAATATAGGGTAATGCCATTTTCATTATACCAGTCTGCAGGAGCCATTAAAAGATCCTCTGCAGATTTACCAGAAAAATATTCCGAAAGATGTACTCTATCATAAGCTGGTCTTGACTCTCCTCCGAACACAATTATATTGTATTCTTCCTGCACCTTCTTTTCAATGAGCTTTTCACACATTTTATATCCAACCATTCCATTTCCGACGATAACAAGATTGTTTAGCTTCTTCATAAATTTATTTAGTAAGGTTGCCAGAAGTAATTCACTTAAATCAAATATATACAAAAAAAAATACAACTAAGTATTTTTACTTACAAATTCACAACAAATACGTAAAATTCTTTTTAAAACAACACAACCACTCAATTAAATACCATTTCCAAATACTTTTAGTATTTTTATCTATATACATATAAAAATCAAACATGTTTTTAACAAAAATTTACTTTACTAAAAAAAGTAAGTTAAAATTTAAAGATATTATAAAAAAATAACCACTTATACTAAAATAAGTATCTATCTACGTATAATATCTTAAATACTTTGAATTAACTGAGTATCTTATTAAATTTATATTTTAAGTAATCGCGTGAAAGCCAAACAAGAGGTTCTTGATGAAAAAACGGGACACAATCTAACCCGAATGTATATTTTCGCCCTTACAGCGGTTGCATTTTTAACCCTTACCGGCCAATTTCTAATACAATCATCCATAAATAGCCAGATTTCAGACTCACATGTTGTAAACCTTGCAGGAAAGCAGCGTTTTAAAAGTCAGGAAATTGTCAAACTATGTCTTATTTTATATGCAGGTCTAGAACATATTGAATATAAAAACAAAATAAAGGAACTTAAAGACCTCTTAGAATACTGGGAGAAAAACCATATGGGACTTCGATACGGCAACAAGGACCTCAATCTACCGGGAAACAACAGCTCTCAAATCGAAGAAATGTATGATGCTATCGACCAGAATTTTTACAGTGTATTAAATGGAGCTCTCACCATAATCAATGTAAAGGAAAATCCTACAGAAGCCAATAAAATCAAAACAGATGCTGCCATTCAGAGAATACTGAGCAACGAAAGAACATTTTTGAACGGCATGGACGAAATTGTACATCAATATGATGTCGAAGCTCAAAAAAAAATGGCCCTTTTAAGAAAAATAGAACACATCTTACTTATTATCACTCTAATTATACTCATATTTGAAGGCTTATTCATATTCAGACCTTCAGTACTAAAAATAAAATTAACCATAAGAGAATTAATCCTCTCCGAAGAAAAAGCATCTGATCTTGCAAATAAACTCATCATTGCCAATAAATCTCTGGAAAGATCAATCCGAGACCTAAAAGACATTCATTTTGCCCTTGACCATGCATCAATTGTAGCAAAAACTGATAAATATGGTATCATTACGTATGTAAATGATAAATTTAGCGAAATTTCAAAATATAAGAGAGAAGAACTATTAGGAAACCGATTTCATATGATCAGTGGCCATTATCATTCTAAACAATTTTTTGACAGAATGTGGGAGACCATATCCAGCGGAAAATTATGGAATGACGAGATCAAGAACAAAGCCAAAGACGGAAGCTATTTCTGGCTGGACACTACTATTGTACCTGTTTTAAGCAATGACGGAAGCCCCTCAAGTTATATTGCCATATATACGGACATTACCCAGAAATTCAAACAAAGCATAAACGAACAAAAAATCAGGACATCTTCAATAATCGAGGGACAAGAGAAAGAACGAAAAAAAATAGCCAGAGAACTACACGATGGACTGGGTCAAAAGCTGACAGCATTAAAGTTCAATATAGAAGGCCTAAAAGGCGCAGCTTCCAAAAATGAGAAATCAAGGTTAACCGAAATTAAAAATATGCTTTATGAAACCATCGTCGAAGTCAGAAGAATCTCCTTCAACCTAATGCCCAGCGTTCTAAGTGACTTTGGCATAATACCTGCTCTGAAAAACCTCAGCGAACAAGTTTCCAAAAGCTCTGACATAGATGTGGTTTTCGAAAATAAATCCAATATTCAAAGATTAAATAAAACAGTAGAAATCAATATTTACAGAATTATACAGGAAGCATTAAACAATGCGATTAAATATGCTGAAGCAGATGAAGTAATAATTTTCGTATCAAATTCAGACACTTACCTCACCATTTGCATATCAGATAATGGAAAAGGCTTCAACTCTTCCTATCTTGACTCTAAAGTAAGATCTGTAAGCTCCGGAAATGGAATAGTAAACATCCAGGAAAGAACCAGCCTAATTAATGGCGAATTCAGAATTGAAACAGGAATTGGCAAAGGCACTAAAATAATGATAAAAGTACCTATAGTAAACGCTTAGGAATATGATAAAAGTTTTATTAGTTGATGACCATGGCATTGTAAGAGACGGCATTAAAGCCACTCTAAGCAGTGAGAAAAATATAAAAATAGTCGGAGAAGCTTCAAACGGAGTTGAAGCAATTGAACAGGTAAAAAAACTAACACCAGATGTTGTAGTAATGGACATTTCAATGCCCGAAATGAATGGTATCGAAGCTACAGGTATAATTTCTGATCGTTATCCCAATACTAAAACTCTTGTCCTCTCCATGCACGACAATGAGGATTACATTTTAAAATCCATAGAATCAGGAGCCTTCGGGTATCTTTTAAAAGACACAGGAAAAGAAGAATTTATAAAAGCGATAACAACTATTTATAAAGGAGATAAATATTTTAGCACCCCTGTTTCAAGTATTATAGCAGAAGGATACTTACAAAAAATCAAAAAGGGATCTGCTCCTGATGACGATTCTGACAATTTTGGCCTGACAAAACGTGAAAAAGGTATTTTAAAAATGATAATCAATGGAAACAGCAATAGAGAAATTGCAGATAGCTTTACAATAAGCATCAGAACAATTGAAACTCACAGATTCAATATCATGAAAAAACTAAAGGTAAAAAATGCTGCAGAACTTGTAAAACTCGCTTTAGAAAACAATATAGTCTGAGAAAAAAGTATATTCAAATAGTAAAAATGCCCCTTAAATTCAGGGGCATTTTTATTTTACAGACTATACATAAACAAAAAAAAATTCAATTTTTAAGTCCATTTTTTCGATTAAAATATCATAAAAGCACCCTTGGTTAAATCCAATTTCAAAGCCTAAACAACAGCAACTTCAATTTTTAACCTATTTTATCCTTTTTTTTACATAAAAAATAAAAACAAGGTATTTTTACAAACATATAATTCGATAAAATATACATAATAACCAAAACAAACCTTTATTTTTTACATTATATCAACAAACACACATAAAAATATAACTTTTTTTATCTGTCATTTTATTAAAAAAAGAACTTTCACACTTTACGTAACATTTACGTATTTTTACTTATTAGTATTGATATTATTACATACATTTGATCTAGTACTTCAACAAACAGAAAGGAGGTCCTCAAAAAACACAGTCTTTACCCCAAAAAAACTAACCTGACGTAAGAAAGCCCAAACAAGCAATTATTAATCTTAAAATGTCTTTAAATCCCTGGAATATGAAAAAAAGATTTACACATAAAGCGCTTTTGCTTCTCATTTTATGCCTGTTTGCACTTGAGAAGGAAGGATTTTCTCAGTTACTTATTAATGCTCAATTAAGAACCCGTACAGAATTTCGGGACGGGCAGGGCACCTTACCACTTCCGCATCAGACGCCGTCTATTTTTACATCACAAAGAACTCGCCTGAACATTGGCTACGGAATGGATAAGTTAAGACTCTTTACTTCCATCCAGGATATAAGAGTTTGGGGACAAGACGCTTCTACAATCTCAAATATTGACGGAAATAAACTTTTCCTGCATGAAGCCTGGGGGGAAATTGTATTTAACGACACAACACTTTTTAAAAGCTTTAAAAACGTATCATTAAAGCTAGGCAGACAAGAGCTTGTTTATGACGACGAACGTTTATTAGGGAGCTTAAACTGGCTTCAGCAAGGCAGAAGACATGATGCAGCAGTATTAAAGTTTGCTAAAGGCACATGGTCTGCAGATATTGGAGGGGCATTTAACCAACAAAGGGAATTAAAAAATACAGGAAACATATACTATGGTGTACCGGGAACTCAGATTGCAACAGACAGCACAAACGTAGCTGCTCCTGCTGGTACCAACTTCATAGGTACTATGTATAAAAGCATGCAATTCTTGTATGTATCAAAAGAAATAGGCTTTTCAAAAGCAACGTTCCTCCTATTTAAAGATGATTTTCAAAAACCTATTGCAGGTGGAAAATTTGCGAAAGGCACTTATAGTCGTGTAACTGTAGGAGCTAATATATTCGGAACTCTGATGAGAAAACACAAAATAGATGGCTCATTCTTTTATCAGGGAAATAAAGACAAACTTGGAAATAAAATGGATGCTTATATGGCATCCCTATCCACCTTGTTTGCTATTGACAGAAAGTTAAGCTTAGGACTTGGTGGGGACTATCTTTCAGGCAATAACACTACCAAAAGCGGAGAAGTTAACCGCAGATTTGACCCGCTCTATGGCACACCTCATAAATTCTGGGGATACATGGACTATTTCTATGTTGCCGATGCATATGGGGTACAGGGCAATGTAACACGGAATCCTGGCTTAATAGATCTATATCTGAAAAGCAGATACAAACTAAAAGATAATTTACTTCTAAGTCTTGATATTCACGAATTCTATGCGGGGAACAAAGTAGCTGACGAAACCACACCAGGACAAACCCTTGACACTAGGTTAGGTACTGAGTTTGACTTTATAATAAACTACAACTTCACAAAACAAATCGGAATCGAGGCAGGCTATAGCCTTATGTTAGGCACAAATACCCTGGACAGATTAAAGAGAGGCGGAAACCAGGGCGCAATAGCAGCAACAGCAAACGCACCCTATATCAACAAAAGAAACAACGGCAACTGGGCATATCTGATGATTACCATAAGACCAGACTTATTAGGTCAAATCAATGACAAATTAGCATCACTTGTAAAATCAGTAGATGGACTTAGAAAAGATGTAGACACATTGAACCAACCGAAATAACCAACCTTACTAAACAAAGACCTTTATGAAAAAACTACTAAATAAACTAGGCGTAGCACTCCTTCTTGCTATAGTATTGTTCACACTCCCTTCAGTGACAAATGCCCCTGCTTCTGAGCCAAAAGAAAAACATTCTGTAATCAGATTAGGCTTTATCCCCCTTACAGACTGCTCTCCTATTGTTATGGCAAAAGAATACGGTCTATTTAAAAAATATGGAGTGGAAGTAGAAGTTTCAAAAGAAGCTTCTTGGGCAAATGTGAGAGATAAGATATTAACAGGAGAGCTGGATGGTGCACATTGTCTGTTTGGGATGCCCTTCTCTGTATATACCGGTATAGGAGGCAAAGCGGGGTCTGAAATGAAAATAGCCATGATGCTGAACGTAAACGGTCAGGCTATCACACTTTCTAAAGAATTCTGTGGAAAGGTTGGTTTCAAACAGGTAAACAAAATCAGCCCAGCTATTACAGAAAAGGCCAAAAATAAAGAAGTAATTGTAGCAGCTACCTTCCCTGGCGGAACACACGACATCTGGATGAGAAACTGGCTGGCAATGGCAGGAGTGAATCAAAAATCGGTTAAGCAGATAACCATCCCTCCTCCACAAATGGTGGCTAACATGAAAGTTGGCAATATGGATGCATTCTGTGTCGGTGAGCCGTGGAATGGAGTAGCAGTAAAGCAAGGTGTTGGATTCACTCAGATAGCAACTCAGGATATGTGGAAAGATCATCCTGAAAAAGCACTTGTTGTAAACAAAAAATTTTCCGAAGAGCGTCGTGAAGAATTGAAAAAAGTAATGATGGCAATTTTGGAAGCTTGTAAACTTCTTGACAAAGCCGGAAACAGAAAACAATCTGCGCCAATAATCGGAAAAGCAAGTTATGTAAACGCTGCTTCAGATGTTATAGACAACAGACTTGCAGGAATCTATGATTTGGGCTGCGATCAGGGCCAGGAAGTATATAAAGACTATATGTTTTTCCACAAAGATGGTTTTGTAAATTACCCGAGAAAAGCATATGGCATATGGTTTATGGCACAGTATGTTAGATTTGGAATGCTTGATGAAGCGCCTGACTATAAAGCAATAGCTGACAAGCTTATCCTCCAGGATCTTTATAAGGAAGTTGCTTCTGAGATGAAGATTCCAATACCTTCAGATGATATGAAACCCTTTTCAATGACCTTTGATAAAACAGTGTTTGACCCTTCTAATCCGGAAGCGTATTTAAAAATATGTAAAAAATAAAACAACATTAACCTTTACTAAATAGCATTAAAATGGACAAGTCCAATCAACAATTAGGAATAGCGGCTTTGAAAGTCGTCACCTACAGAACAGGAAGGTTTTTATATTTCCTTCTGGGAATGTCATTCATGTTGATCATCTGGCACATCTCAAGCCTTTCGACAGACGGAGAGCTTCCTGGACCAACACAAACGTTCTCTGTATTTTATGACCTTGTAAGTCATCCTTTTTTTGACCATGGACCAAATGACAAAGGAATAGGAAACCAATTACTGAGCTCATTAGAGAGAGTTACCAAAGGATTTATAATAGGTTCTCTTATAGCAATTCCATTAGGACTTATTATGGGTTCAAGTACAATTGGAATGAATCTTCTCAATCCAATGGTACAGGTACTAAGACCTGTATCTCCTCTGGCCTGGTTCCCGATTGGACTTGTTGCATTTCAGTCTGCTCAGACATCAACAGTGTTCGTAATTATCATTACATCACTCTGGCCCACTTTGATTAATACAGCCTTTGGAGTATCAACAATTCCGCAGGATCATAAAAACGTCGCCAAAGCATTCGGATTTTCCAATTTCAAATATATTACCAAAGTATTACTTCCTTTTACACTTCCTCACATCATAACAGGATTAAGACTAAGTGTAGGTATTGCCTGGATGGTAATTGTAGCAGCAGAAATGCTTTCAGGGGGAGTTGGCATCGGATTCTTTGTGTGGGATAGCTGGAATGCATTAAGTCTTGAAAAAGTTTTTTCTGCAATATTAATAATAGGCCTTGTGGGCTTCGTTCTTGACAAAAGTTTTAAATCACTCCAAACCAGATACTCTTATGATGGCTAATACAAATATACTTTCAGAAGATAAAGTAAAAGAGAATATTCTGCTTCGTCCTGTAAGCATTGATATAAAAAATATTACAGTAAGCTTCCCGACTCCCAAAGGGGAATACATAGCTGTAAAAGATATAAATCTTGACATCCGAAAAGGTGAAATTATCTCACTCATAGGTCATTCAGGTTGCGGAAAGTCCACTCTGATGAGCACTATAAGCGGAATGGTAAAGCCAAGTAATGGAGAAGTTATCGTTAATGGTAAAAAAGTAACCGGTGCAGGCCCTGACAGAGGAATAGTTTTCCAGAACTATTCTCTTTTACCCTGGCTTACCGTTTACCAAAATATATATGAAGCTGTTGATTCTTGTATACAAAATATTTCAACAGATGAAAAACACTTGACTGTTGAAAAACATCTTGAAATGGTAAACCTCACTCCTCATAAAGACAAGCTTCCCAAACAACTTTCAGGAGGAATGAAACAACGAGTAGCTATAGCAAGAGCATTTGCCATAAACCCAAGCGTCCTGCTCCTTGATGAGCCCTTTGGCGCTCTGGATGCACTAACCAAAGGAACTATGCACGTAGAGCTTTTAAAACTATGGAATCTGGACAACCGGAACAAAACTATTATAATGGTTACTCACGATATCGAAGAAGCGATCTTCTTGTCCGATAGAATTGTTGTTTTAAATAATGGACCGGCAGCAACTATTAAAGAAATTGAAATAGTTGATTTGCCAAGACCAAGAAACAAAAAAGATATCGTAAATTTACCTGAGTATAAAACCATTAGGGAACGACTCCTTAACTTGTTGGTAGATAAGTTTTCAATTGAAGATGAGGGAGTCAAATTTGAAGAATAGAACCTTGTTCAAGGTTAATGTAAAGGTTAGTTCAAATAAGCTGCAGGCAATTATGTCTGCAGTCTTATTTGTTATTATAAAAGCCGGATGTTTCCCAAAAAAAATATATCAAAAACAACCTGTAACTATTGTGGTTTAGGTTGTGGAGTTATCATTCAAAAAGATAACCCAGGCAAAATCACAGTTACAGGTGACCAGGACCATCCGGTAAACAAAGGAATATTATGCTCTAAAGGAGTTACCCTCCAGAGTAAGGTATCTGACCATAGTGACAGAATATTATATCCTGAAATGAGGTGGAACAGGAATATGCCCAGACAAAGGGTAACCTGGGATACAGCTCTGAACAGAGCAGCTGCAGTTTTCAAAACTTTCATCTCCAAATACGGCCCGGACTCAGTAGGCTTTTATGTTTCAGGACAATGCCTTACAGAAGAATATTATTTAATTGATAAACTTGTTAAAGGCTTTCTTGGAACTAACAATATAGATTCCAACACACTTATCTGCGGGGAATCGGAATTTACAGCAAACAAACTTGTATTTGGAATGGATTCCATTCCCGGCTCTATCGAAGATCTTGAACTTGCAGATTGTTTTTTTATTACCAATGCAAATCCTTTCAGATCAAATCCGATTCTCTTCAAACGACTGGAAAGATACAAGGCCAGCAATCCCGAAGTTAAAATAATCATTGCGGATTCCAGAAGAACGGAGTCATGTGCTATAGCCGATATTCACCTTCAGCTTAAACCAGGTACTGAGATTATTCTATTCAGAGCTATAGGAAGGTTCCTTATTGAAAATAACCTTATAGATAAAGAATTCATAGAATTTCGCACTGAAGGTTTCAATGAGTATAAAAACAAAGCAATGGAGAAGTCACTTGAAGAGGCTTCTGCCATATGTGATATTCCTGTTATCGATATTATACTTGCAGCTGAATATATAGGTAAGGCCAAAAGCTTTATATCTATGTTGCCTGCAGGGAATAACCAGAATTCAACGGATTTAAACAAAAATCTCTCATTAATAAATCTTTCTCTGATAACAGGCCAGATTGGAAAAGAAGGTTGTGGACCGTTTCCTCTTTCAGATCAACCACATATAATTACAGGTACGGAAGCTGGAGGACTCTCAGATTCTCTGCCTGGTCATAGAAGTATTATTAATCAAGAGCATAGAGAGGAGATTGCAAAATACTGGGGAGTGCCATCAATTTCCGACAAAAGAGGATACACAGACACAGAACTATTTGACAACCTTTTATCAGGAAAACTCAAAGCTATCTGGATAATCAATACAAACCCTTTGGTAAGCCTGCCCCCTGCAAGAAATATAGAAGTCGCATTGAAGAATTCAAAGTTTGTGATCGTACAGGACATTTCTTTAAAATCAGAAACAGTACCATTTGCTGATCTTATTTTGCCAGCAGCAGGATGGCTTGAGAAAGAAGGTACTATAACAAATCCGGGAAGAAGAATAAGTCTGGCTCATAAACTTACCAATGCACCGGGAGAAGCTATACCAGGTATTTCAATCATATCCCGGTTTGCAGAAAAAATGGGATTTGCAGATCCTTTCAAGTACGAAAATCCTTCTGATATATTTCTCGAATATAGTCGAATAACAAAGCAAACAATCTTTGATGTCAGCAATATCAATTTTGAATTGCTTCACCAAAATCGTTCAATGCAATGGCCATTTGAACCATCGGGAAAAAGTACTAAAATTTTATACTCTGATCATATATTTAACACTGCCTCATGCAAAGCCAATTTTCATTCTGTAGCAAAAGGCCATTTACCCTACGAACTCAATCAGAACTATCCTTTACTCCTTACATCCGGACAGACTCAAGATCATTGGCACTCATTTAGCAGCACTGGTAAATTAGTAAAAGTTAACCTTCATACTGATAAACCACTTTTAGAAATCAATAAAGAAGATGCCTTGAACAGGGGCATTAAGAACGGAGATGTTGTAGAAGTATTTAATGAAGCTGGGTCAGTGAAGGTAACAGCTCAATATTCATTAGATATTAAAAAAGGTGTTGTTTTTCTTCCATTACAGTGGGGAAAAGTCCTGATCAAAGATTTAGATAGCATATCTGTTCCTATGCATTCTCAAGATGACCAGATGGGAGTTAAAACAGGGTTCTCAGTCGTTCAGGTTAAGAAATACAATAAGAAAAAAGAAAAGATAATAGTTATAGGTGCCGGAGTAGGTTCCAGTCAATTTGTACGAAAATACAGGGCATTGAATCCGGATGATGAAATTCACATTTTCAGCAAAGAAAAAAATCTCTTTTACAACAGAATAATGCTTCCAGGCTACATAAGCGGGAAAGAGAGATGGAATAATCTTATCAGGATCAATGAGGATGAGCTTAACACATCAAAAATATATCTTCATAAAAGTACAAATATCATTTCTATTGATCCTGGTGATAAAGTGGTCATTGATCATACAGGTAAAATTCACTCTTATGATGTTTTAATCCTCGCTACAGGCAGCAGACCTGCTCTCCCCAGGGAGGTACCCAAAATCCAGGGAATATTTACGATGCGTAGTAAAGAGGATGCAGATAAATTCAAAAGATCTATTTCTCCTGAAAGCAATGTGGTCATAGCAGGTGGAGGTTTATTGGGACTTGAGCTGGCGGATGCGCTAACTCAGCTATCTATAAAAGTCTCTGTTGTACACAGATCATCAAGATTAATGAACAAACAGTTAGACTCAACGTCTAGCAGTTTTTTGCATGAAGAACTATCCGAAAGAAACATTAGCTTTTACTACAATGATGAAGTTCTTTCTCATTTGGGAAAAGATAAAATAACGGGAGTAAAATTAAAATCAGGAAAAGATCTTAGCTGCGATGTTCTCGTATATACCATTGGTACCAAACCTAATATTGAACTTGCTCAGTCAGCGGGATTAAATTGCAACAGAGGAATTGTAGTTAATGAATATTTGAGAACTAATAACCCTTTTATATTTGCAATTGGCGAAGTAGCAGAATTTGAAAAATCATTATTTGAAAGCTCTACCGCAGCCGGAGAGCAGGCAGATGTAGTAGCAGGATTTCTGAATGGCGATGAAACAAAGTCTTATTCCGGAACATTGCCAGTTAATATACTTACTGTTTCGAACTTTGATATCTGCTCTATCGGAATGATAGAAGTGCCGGGAAAAAAGGAAGACGAATTTGAAGAAATTGTATATATTGATAAATCCAAAAGGTATTACAAAAAATGTATAGTGCAGAATGACAGACTTGTTGGGGCAATATTAGTTGGTGACAAATCAGAGTTTCCTGAGTTTAAAAATCTGATACTAAGCAAAGTTGAACTTGCCGACAAAAGGGTTTCTTTACTACTTTCAAATAAAAACAAGCATGCTGAACCCGAGCAGCATACTTCCCTTGGCTTCAAGCATGTTTATTGATAAAGCAGAAGATCTGAAGAATAGAAATGAGCAAAGACATATTCATAAGGTTCTTTATTCCTGGTGGGATATTATCTCCCGGAGATTTGCGCAAAGTGGTATCATCAGCACACCACTTTGGTACCAATTCTATTCATATAAGCTCAAGACAAGAGTTAATTTTAAAATGTAAAGATCAATATAAACGATCTCTCGAACAAAGATTCAGCTTTCTTCAATATAAATTCGAAACTGAAAAAACCCAGGAACAAAATATAGTCACCTCCTATCCGGCTATTCATATCCAGGAAACTACCAATTGGCTTTCAGAAGGAACCTTTCATCAGATACTTTCCAACTTTGACTTCCAACCAACTTTAAAAGTCAATCTTGTAGATCCTCTGCAGTCTCTGACACCCCTGTTTATAGGACAATTAAATTTTATAGCGTCTGAATTCAGAGGGTTCTGGTTTCTTTATCTTAAAATAAAAAATCAGAAAGGATATGACCTTTGGCCTTTTCTGGTAGAGTCAAATGAAATTCCTCCACTCTGCAAAGCAATAGAACAAACATTTGAGAAAATCCCATCTGCTTCTTTTGAATATCTTCAAGATGATGTATTCAGTTTCAGAAAATGGAATACCATACCCATCATTAATCAACTTGATTATCCACCTTATCAGCTCCCATATTATGAAGGTTTCCATCAGCAGGAAGATCAGAAATGGTGGCTGGGGATCTACAACTCTGATAACTCTTATAATGTAAACTTCCTGGAATCCCTTTGTCTCTTGTGCTCTGAAACGAACAACAACTCGATATATCTTACTTCTAATAGCTCTATAATTATTAAAAACATAGAAAGAAAAGATATATTTGAATGGGAAAAGCTTCTGGGAAAATATAAAATCAACACTGGTCATTCTTCTCTTGAACTTAACTGGCAGATTCCTGATCTTGATAGGGAAGCCACTAAACTGAAGAAGTTCATCACCAGATCTTTTATTAAAGAAGGACTAAGAACAAACGGTTTGATCTTTGGAATCAGAACTACAGATGTAGATCTTGCCTGTTCTGTAATCATAAGAAGAAAATTCAGAATTGAAATAGGGAAGATAAAGTTATTGGATTATTATAACATCAGTTACAAGAAAAATTTTGACATCAATTCAAGAGAGACTATATCTTATGCTTCTTATGTTAAGAAGCGTGATGTACCAACAGTATTAACGTACCTCACAGAAGTATTTTACAAAAAGCTTAACTCTATTGATGCTCATTTTGAATCTGAATCTTTGCAGGAAGAAATTGAAATTAATCAGAGGCCTCACGAGGCTGTAGAATTATTCCAGTGTCAAAGCTGCCTTACTATATATGACTCCAGATATGGAGATGACATTGGAGAAATACCTGCAGGAAGGGCCTTTGAAGAATTGCCCTCCTCATACAGATGCCCGGTTTGCGATTCAGAA
This sequence comes from Sporocytophaga myxococcoides, assembly GCF_000775915.1. Lineage (NCBI taxonomy): Bacteria > Pseudomonadati > Bacteroidota > Cytophagia > Cytophagales > Cytophagaceae > Sporocytophaga > Sporocytophaga myxococcoides. The sequence continues at coordinate 151,647 of NZ_BBLT01000001.1, read as the reverse complement.
AAGGAATCATTTATATTAGTAAATTCCGAAATATTACTTTGAAAAAATACAATTATGCTGAATGATAAATATGGCAGGACATTTAAAACTTTGAGGGTAAGTCTTACCAATGCCTGTAATCTTTTCTGTAACTATTGTACAAATCAACCTGTGACGGAAAAGACAGTATATCCGGAGAGTAATATTCTGACAACAAAGGAATATATTAAAATAATCAAAAGCCTGCACCATAAGCTGAACCTGGAAACAGTGAGGCTTACAGGTGGAGAACCTTTATTATATAAAGATATCGTCAATCTTATTGAAGGGATCAGAGAGATTGGTATCAAAAAGGTAAAGCTGACAACCAATGCAGTTTTCCTGAAAGAAAAAGCTGTATCTCTTAAGAATGCTGGTATAACCAATATCAATGTTTCACTGGACAGCATTGATCCTGAATCTTTCTTTATAATTTCTAAAAGAAGAAACTTGAAGAAGATTCTTGAGGGCATTGATCATGCATTGGCCATTGGCTTACCCGTAAAACTTAATACCGTTGTGATGAAAGGAATGAACGCAGATCAGATACTCCCATTGCTCGATTTTGCAAGAGAAAGAAGAATCAGTATTCGTTTTCTTGAGGTAATGAAAATGGGACATCTTCACAACAGTTACAAGGAAATTTATTTTTCACAAAAAGAGATCCTTGAAAAAATTGCCGAGCGACATCAATTTATTCCAATGGACAGGGAGCATAGCGCCACTGCCACTTACTGGATCACGGACAAAAAACAGGTCTTTGGAATTATAGCAAATGAAAGTCATCCATTTTGCAGAGATTGCAATAGATTGCGACTTGACAGCTATGGAAATATTTATGGCTGCCTGAGCAATGATGATGGCATAAGTATAAAGGATCACTCAGATGATTCATTAAAATTAGAATATTCACTAAAACAAGCGTTATCTCAAAAACAAGAAGTTCAGTTTGCCGGAAGTGTTATGTCTATGAGATATATCGGAGGATAAAAATGAAAATTAAAATACAGGTATTTGCTGCATTGAAAGATTATCTAGATCCGCAGTTTTATATAGAGTTACAGGAAGGCACTACCGCAAACGAGGTGCGTTTCCAACTATTAAAAGAACATCCGAAGGCAGAAAACATTCTCCTCAAATCAAAACTTGCGGTAAACGATTGTTTTGTTGAAGGAACTTATACCTTGAAAGACAATGAACATTTATTAATTATTCCACCATCAAGCGGGGGCTGATATGCAATTAATTACCGAAGATCCTATAGACTTGATAAAGATGTTATCTGAAGCGCATGACCCAAAAGCAGGCGCAGTGGTGCTATTTAGTGGAGAAGTCAGAAATCACAGCCATAAAAGAGATGTAGAATATCTCTTTTACGAATGCTATATTCCAATGGCAGAGAAAAGCATTAGAGAAATTATTGAAAGCAGTTATACCAGATTTAAACTACACAAAGCGTTATGCTGCCATAGAATAGGTAAAGTCGGTATCAGCGAAAGTGCAGTAGTCGTTATTACAGCTTCATCTCACAGAGAAGAGGCTTATGCTGCGAACAGATACATTATAGACAGGGTAAAACACGAAGCTCCTATCTGGAAGCAGGAGTTTTTCTCAGATGGTACCTATGAGTGGGGACATAATTGCAGTTGCTTTGAACATCAACACAATCATTAATTGAGTTAGCTATGGAAGAAAACATCATTGGAGTAGTGATGGCCGGTGGCCTTAGCACTAGAATGGGGCAAGACAAAGGGCTATTGATTGAAAACGGACAGACCTGGGCTGAAAACGCCTTTGCAAAATTAAATCGGCTACCTATGGAAGTTATAGTCTCTATCAACGAAAATCAGACGCTTCCATACTCCGACATATTCCATCCGGAACATCTTATTACAGATAAAAATATAATAGAAGGTCCATTAAATGGAATTCTTTCTGCGCATTCTCATGTTCCATCTAAAGATCTTTTCCTTCTTGCCTGCGATGTACGGGATATGAGCTCAGAATTATTATGTAAAATATATGATGCGCACATTTCCAACTCTTCAGAGGACTATGACTATTATATCCTTAAAAACGACATGCAGGAAGAACCGCTTATAGGAATCTACAAATCAGACTTTTTGAAAAGAATCTTGTTCATGGCTGAAAAAAAACTTTTGGTTAAAAACAGCCTTAAGTATATCATGACTTTCGGACGAGGCTTTTATATTCACCTAGATGAAAGCGAAAAGAATGATGTAAAGAATTTTAATACTCCGGGAGATCTTATGGCATCATTTGCTATACTATAATTTTTACAACTCATAAAACAGATACAAATTTTTGCTATGCTATTTTTGAAACCTGAAACTGAATATATTATAAAGGTTATAGTAAAAATTAAATATCATAGCAAAAAAACTGGTAATTAGTCTATGCAAAAGCCCTGATTCACCAAAGCTTTAATATATTAATCAATGTAATTCACTTCAATAATATCCAAAATAAATTTTGAATATTCATCTTTCATTGGAAGGTCCATATCTACCTTTAACTGTCTTCTTTTAGAAATCACCTGCTCGTTTGTTCTAGGATTAAATCCTTCTTTATCGACCAAAGTCCAGTAAAACCCAATACCCCTCTTTTGCCAGAGAGGCAAATCATTAAAGTTTATATTATAAGAAAACAATAATTCATTCTTTTCTGAAACACTCATTCCCTCTATCTTCTTAGTAGCATTGGTTTGTGAAAAGTTATCCTTACGCAACGCCCAATAACAATGAGCATTCAAAGAGTTTCTGTAAGCATCTTCATTTCTCCATCTGAAATAATCAACCACCAGATGTTTATTCGGTAACTCACAGATCCTGCAATCAAAAGCTGCAAGGCCGCCAAGAAGCAGGGAAAATTTAGCGCTTGCTTCACCTGCAAGTACAGAGTTGTATTTCCTATGCTTGCGTGAAAACAAAGATTCATTCAAATCAAACAGCAGAGATATTTCATCACTTTCGGTATATCCATAAACGACCTTAAAGCCACAATTCATAAGGTGTTTCACAGTTTCAATCATATAATCTCTGAATTTTACATTCAAAAGGAGCTTCAAATTGATGCACTTCTTTGGTAAGCCTTGTAAAGCCCCTACCATCAATTCGGGCTACCATATAGATACCCGGTAATACACAAATATCATGAGCCGTTTCATAAACTCTCATCTTACTATCCAATTCATCAAACTTCATCAGACCAATCTTTTATTATAAATTTTCCATCTTTAATTTCAACAAAATACAACTCGTCAAAGCCTTCATCAAATGAAGGTAGTTCCAGTTTTTTTAAAGTTGCCTTGATACCAACTTCAGGAACACACTCCTTCCCATCTCTGTTATTGTTCCTTTCAAGTGCATCTTTCAGGCTTGTTTTAAAATAGTATCCGACTATTCTGTAGCCAAATTCTCTTGCCTTTGAAATAAACTTTTCTCTTTCTGCCCTTGTAGGATTAGTATTCTCAACCACAAAAGACATTTTGGTTTTTAAACATGTTTCCAGAAAAAGTCTCTCTCTGTTTCTTGTTCTGAGCAAATCCATTGAAATCCGTACGTGCGTTTTAAAAAACTTTTCTTTGAAAAAAGTGGATTTTCCAGAAGCCTGAATACCACAAAATATAACTGCTTCCATTTACTTTAATTCTCTAAATCTTTTAACCAGTACCCCTCAAATCATAATCCTCTAAAAATCAACAATTACAACCTGTAATATTCAAAATACCTATATTTAAAGACTCTTTATAAAACTCATTGTCAAGCGGCCTAAAAATCGTATTTTTGAATATATAAAAATCGTCTATTTTTCAAATGACATTGTTTTACAAATGAAAAGTAAATTTTTCTTAATCATCCTGTTACTGCTTAATATCACCGGATTAAAAGCTCAATACAGCAAGTTTGACTGGGGATTCTCCATTTATGAAGGACAAGGAAAACTTCAGCAAACAAATGACTTTGTACTTGATTCGGACGGAAGTATTATAGCTACCGGTTATTACACCGGTTCAGGGATGGATTTTGATCCTGCTAATACCAATAAATTTTTAGTAGGACGTGGGGAGAAAGATCTCTTTGTTGCCAAATATAGTCGGGATGGAAAATTGATGTGGGCCTTTGGAATCGGTTCCTCACAGGATGATGAGGGTAAAAGTATTTGTATTGATAAAGAAGGCAATATTTATATCACCGGATATTTTCAGGGAACTTTAGATGTCGATCCGGGAGATGGAATCCGCAGCCTATTTGGAACATTCGGCATCAGACAAACATTTGTTGCAAAATATAAAGGAACTGATGGTTCTCTTATTTGGTCTGGTATGATAAAATCCTCTTCGGATAATGTGGGAATTGGTATATCCACTAACGAGTCCGGATATATTTCTTTAACCGGAAACTGGACTTCTGAAAATCAGTTAAACCAAATTGATTTAGATCTTAACAGCAAAGGATATTTCAAACAAGGAAGAGGAAAAAAGTCCTCTTTTATTTCTACATACAGCAATGCCACAGGAGAAATTAAATGGGGCGGAATAATGACTGGCTTTGATGCAACATGTGAAATTACAGCTCATATAACAGATCCTAAAGGAAATATTTATACTGCTGGATACTTTTCACAAACAATAGATTTTGATATTAATGAACCAGTGAATGAGCGAAAAAGCAGTTATGGCGCTGTCTTTCTGACAAAGTATTCTCAAACAGGAACTCTGGAATGGATCAACACTTTTCAGAATAATTTTTCGGACAAAACAAACATGATCCATGATCTTTGTATTGATAATTCAGGCTATATTACCATTACAGGATCATTGGAAACGCAGACAGACATAGACCCTTCCTCTGCAACTAACAATATCAGTCCAAAATCTTCCTGTAATATTCTGCTTGCTCAATTTGATGAACTAGGAAACTATAAATGGTCTCTCGTCATAGGAAGCGGGGCAGTGGCCCGCGGACTAAATGTCGCTGCTTCACCATCCGGCACCATTTATCTTGCCGGCGTTTTTCAAAACAGATTAGATCCGGATCCGGAATCATCAAATTCAAGTACATTAAACGGCCTGGGAACAGATATAGTGATGGCTAAGTATTCTCAGGACGGTAAATTTATTTGGGCTGAAAATATCGGTGGGAACCACAATGATACTGTTTCTGCTATCGCTGTTAACGGCAAAGGTAAAGTATTTATTGGTGGAGCAGTGGACGGTAGTGGTAATTTCGACCCGGATCAGCAGCAACAAGCTTTTTTCGCCGCGAATAAGGGTGACTTATTCATTGCAAAATACGATTCCAGAATAGAACCTATCTTCACTTTTAATCCTCCATTCCAAATGACATATGGAGATAAGCCATTTACCCTGGAAGCATCTGTTAATTCGGGATTACCTATAACTTACATTAGCTCTGATACCTCTGTAGTTAAAATTTCAGGAATAACAGCGACTATCACAGGAGCAGGATTTACAGGATTGATAGCAAATGCTGAGGGAAACGAAAATTATTACCCTGGTGCATCATCACCCAGGAATTTAACAGTTAACAAAGCACAACAGGAATTAACTTTTGAAGATATTCCCACTAAAACATATGGCGATGCTCCATTTGTACCAGATATGAGATCAAGTTCAGGCCTTCCAATCACTCTTTATAGTGAAATTGAAAGTATAGCTACCACTTCCGGAGATACTATTACAATTACAGGAGCCGGGACTGTAACTATCAGTGCCTGGTGTGAAGGAGACAAAAATTATTACTCATCAATCCCTGTTTATAAAATCTTAAATGTAAACAAGGCTAATCAGCTAATTACCTTTGAACCAATGGCTGAGCGAACCTATGGGGAACCTCCTTTTACCATAAATGCAACTTCATCTTCCGCTTTGCCCTTACAATTCAAAAGTTCTGATCTTACTGTCGCAACAATATCTGGAAGTGTAATTACACTTACTGGCATTGGAAATACTTCTATTATTGCTTATCAGGAAGGGGATCAGAATTATCTTCCTGCTCCTACTATTGAAAGACAATTGAAGGTGAAAGGTCCGATCTTATCTATTTCAGGAAGAGAAATTGTAGCAGAAAATACTTTGCAGGCATATTCGATCGTACCTCAGTTAAGCGGACACACCTATGAGTGGGAATACTCGGACGAAAATGTTGTATTTCCAAATAAAACAGGTCCAACAATCGCCATAGGCTTTAATAAAAATGCAGCGAATGGTAATCTGCGATGCTTCGTTTTCACACCTGAAGGAAGTCAATATGACACTGTCGACTTTGCTGTAAAAATCAACCGGGGATCAACTGTAATTCTTCCCGGCACATCTTGCCCTGCTTCAACTGCGTTTGAACCATGTTCGGGAGGTCAGATAGATTATTTCAGTCTTGCATCAATAGTAAACAAAAATTCAGGATGCAACCCAACCGGATATTCAGATTATACACAGTCGGAGATAAGTACGAAAATCTTCCTAGGAGATATCTATACTGCAGAGATTCATACATCAAACTATAAATTATCTTCTCCCACATATTATACAGCCATCTGGATTGATTATAACAATAATGGTGAGTTTGATGATGCAGGAGAGTTCCTTTCTTCTTCTTTCGGCAAAGATTCAGTGATTACTCTCCCAAACCTCTCCATATCTGGCAATGCTGATTTTGCCGGAGCAAGAAGACTGAGAGTCCGCATGCGTACCACCGGAGCATTTACATCTGAACAAGGTTGTATCTCTCAGGGAGAAACAGGAGAAACAGAAGATTACCTTGTGCAACTTACCAGCCATGATCGTCTGGAAGCTCCAAGCATTATCACCCCCAACAATGATGGTATGAATGATTATTTTGTTATTCGTGGAATCAATAATAAAGAAGACAATAAGCTGGAAATTTTTGATCGTTTCGGCCAGTTATGGTATAGCAAAAATAGCTATGCAAACAACTGGAATGGCAACTCTGATAAAGGGGAACAGCTTCAGGCAGGAACCTATTATTATGTTTTCTACAATGGAGAGAGCATCATCAAAGGGTTTGTTGAACTAAAATATTAATTTTAAAAATTACCAAAATAAAATTAGCTATGCTAACGGGAATACTTGTACCGATGCCTGAGGAAATCGAGCTGATCATTTCCAACATGAATATAGAATCAGTATATGAGTCGGGCCGAAGAAATTTCTACAAAGGAACACTCAACGGCAATGAATGTGTTGTAGCCCTTTCTCGTATTGGTAAAGTAGCCTCTTCTGTAACTGCCGCAATAATGATTGAACGTTTTGGGATAGATCGCCTTATTGTTGCAGGCGTGGCCGGCGCTGTGAATACAAAATTAAAAGTCGGAGATATCGTTGTAGCTACTGAAGCTACTCAGCATGATCTTGACGCTCGCCCTTTGTTTCCGCAATTTGAAGCTCCTCTGTTAGACAAAGCTATATTCCCATGTCATGATTCTCTTGTCTGCTTTGCTGTTTCCTGTTGCGAAGAGTTTCTTCAGGATGATTTCCAAAAATATATTAACGAGGAATATATTCAGCAATTTTCACTTAACAGCCCTGCAGTGTATAGTGGGCAGATTTGTTGCGGAGATCAGTTTATTGGATCTGCTCAGCAATTGAATAAAATACAGAAGGAATTGCCTGATGCTTTATGCGTTGAAATGGAAGGCGGGGCAGTAGGCCAAATCTGTTATGAATTCAATATTCCTTACATAGTTGTAAGAACCATTTCCGATTCAGCCAATGATCATGCTCCAATAGATTTCTCAAAATACATTGAGAATGTTGCAAAATATTATACCCTTGGAGTAGTAAGCAAAATTCTTTCTAAAATTAATGAATAAATAAAGGCTGTTTAAAAATTAAACAACCTTATGACATTTACTTTTGCAAAATAGGTTCATGCAGTTCATGACAGGCATCGGCACAACGTAGACACTTTTCTGCACATTCCTTACAATGTCGCATGGAAGAGTGTTTCCTGCATTCCTCGGCACATTTTCTGCAGATTTCTTCACACAATAAAAGGTACTGATGTGCTATTGTAGAATCTCTTCTTAAAAGCGCTGCAGCAGTTCTGCATATATCCGCACAGTCTCTGTCAAACTCAATACATTTTGCAAGCACTTTTACATTGTCTTCTCTGAGACAAGCTGTAGCACACATTTCGCAGACTGCACCGCAATCATTTAAAATTTCTATTAAAGCTAGATCATTTTGATTTAACATGTTGCTTTTCCTTTGGTGGCTTATAAGTAAAACCATCAGTATAAAGGAATGTTAAACCAGCCTTAAGAAGAGCATGGCATTGATTCGTTAAGTAAGTAAGCTTATATGCAACACATAAAAAAAGCTCAATGCATTCTTCGCATTGAGCTTAATAATTACTATTTCAATTCTACATTACATCTTTTTTCCTTTTCCCTTACCTTTACCTTTGCTATGCCCTTGATTTGTCCCATTTCCATGATAATATTTATCCGCTTTACATTTATATTTTAGATCTTTTTTCATGGCATGAAATTCAGGAGATCCGGGTTTAATTCCTAAGTCTTTGGCTATTTGTCCCCACCCGTGGCCTTTATTTCCTTCATAACATTCAATTACTTTTTCAACAGGTTTACTGCAATGGCGGGAAGTCTCCAGAACTAATAATAAATCAGCGGGTTCCATTTTATATGATAAAAGTAGATGATCTATTCTCCCCTCCGACAAACCAAAGTCAACACTGATTTTCTTCTTAAACAAACTAAAATCTGTCTTTGAATGAATATTAAAATCTCTTAGAGCTGCATCTAAATTAACATCTCCGGTCCTAAAAACCTGTGCATCAGAATATTGAAACGCAAAACAAAATAAAACGAACAGTTTTAAAATTCTCATAATCGTATATATTAATTATAAAATTATACGATTATCCCTAAAACCGGTTTACCCAATCATATACAATCTTAAACTATTCCAAAAACTTTCATGAACTGCTAGCCCTCCTGAATATCAGGACCTGGTTAGTTCCCGTGGAAGAATTATATGAAATTCAGCACCCCCGGATTCAATATTTCGAACAGAAATACTGCCGTTAAACTTCTCAATTCCATTCTGAACGATGTACAAACCTAACCCTGATCCTTTAGAATCATAATCTCCGCGATAAAACATATCAAAAATTTTATTTATAATTTTTGAATTAATTCCTCTTCCGTTGTCTTCAACAATAATTTCAATGGCATCATTAATATCCCTGACTGTTACCTTAATCAGAAGTTTTCTCAAAAGCGACTTGTATTTAATTGAGTTCTCAAAAAGGTTTTGAAATATAGAAACTAGCAATTCCTCTTCGGAAAAAAATGGTGCTTTAAGCTCTACATTCAGCTCAAGTATAGGAAGATCATATGCCTGCTGATAAATCAGAGTATCCAATACTTCCGGCACCAGTTTTCTGAAGTCAATTTCAACAAACTCAAATACATTACTTTTTATCTTTATTATCTTCATAAGGTTAACCAGCGAGCTATCAAGTTTTTTGGTACATTTTTCTATTAGTGAAAAATATTCAATTGCTTTTGCATCTTTCACCTCATTTTTAGCAACCATGGTAAGGCCAATCACTGAAGCCAGCGGACCTTTGAGATCATGAGAAGCCATATACAAAAACTTCGACAACTCTTCTGCAATCTTATTGGCCTCTTCCTTGCTTTTCTTTAATTCAGAAGCATCAATAACAAAAACTACTCCCGTGTTATTTATCCCTCCTAAAATAGCAGATGCGACAAAAACAGGTACCCTACTCCCATCCCTTCTCAGATATTCCTTCTCGTATGGATTTATAAATCCATTCTTTAAAAATTCCTGAACCGCTATATCATCTCTCCATATATGTTCTTCAGGAGTTAAATCCTTCCAATATATTTCCTTCTCCTCAAACTGCTCTTTAGTATATTTTATAATATCTAAAAACTTTGAATTGGCCTCCACTATTCTATAGCTTGAATCTGTAAAGGCAATACCGATCATCGGTGTATTAAACAAACTACGAAACTTTGCCTCACTCTTCTTAATCTCTTCTTCGGCTAATTTCTGATCAGTAATATCTTTAATGGAAATGTGTGTAGATTTTCCATCTGCTAATTCAAAATAGGTTATTTCCACCTCTGCTGGAAACTCGTTTCCATTTTTATCGGAAAAAAACAGCTCAAATGTATTTTCTACCTCTTCCTTATTATTGATTTTTCTAATCCGTTCATTAATGGTTTCAACCGAAGATAAAGCTAAAAGAACGGTTGGTGATTTTCCTATAAGTTCATCTGCTGAACTGTATCCAAACTTTTTTAACAATGCATCATTTACAAGTATAATTTTGTAGTCTTTTGATATAAGGTTTGCTCGTTGAGATTTTTCAAACAACATTCTGAATCGCTCTTCTGAATTTTTTAATTCTCTCTGATATTTGATCTTAAGAGTAATATCAGTAAATGTTCCGATATACCCTTTTACCTTCCCAGAGTCATCAAATAAGGGAGTACCATGGATCATCACATTCAGTATTTTCCCATTACCAGAAATCAATTCTCCTTCAAAAACAGAAGCTACATCTTTTACTCCTTTACGATGTTGACGCTTCATGGACTCTATACTTCTTGGAGTAAAAAATTCAGTATAAGCTTTTCCCTTTATGTCATTAACAGACGAAAGGTTCAACATGGAACACATAGATTTATTAAGATATAATGTATAACCTTTCATATCAACTTCCCAAATACCTACATCTATCTCGTCCATTATAAATTCAAACTTTTTCCCACCTGGATTAAATACTTCCGCAGTCTTTGGTAAATTCTTGACAAGCATTAGAACATTTGTATTTTCATCAATATTTTCCTTGAAAGGCAGATAGGAGAACCTGAACAACTCACTGGAAAAAACAGAAAATGGACCTAAGGTTAAATCTCTTAATTCTCTAGAATTTCCATTTAAAGCTTCTTTGATACATGTAATGTGTTCCGAGTACTTCAGAGATGGAAACAGGTCCGTAATCACACATCCCAACACTTCATTTTTTGCAATACCAAAAATGTATTCTGCTTCGGAATTGATGTTAAAAATTCTCAAATCGGAATCCAGCAACAGATAACCTAGTTGCTCATGCCTTGCAAGCATTTCAGCCAATTGTAAGGAGGCATCGTTTTTTCGGATCATCGATTTCTTGTTCGTTAGAGGAGCTAGAAAAACAGAAAAGGACTAGAGCTATTAAATGCTTTTCTGATTACTTTTCAACTATTATAAATATAAACAACTGCAAATCAAGAATAAACTCAGAAAGCAAATGTTAATAAGTTGTTCAAAATTAGCCATGTTATCAAATAAAAAAAACACTTATTTTTAAAATTGGCTTTTACAAATTTCTTTTGATCTTCACAGATGGATTCATTGCAGGTTCTTCAGAATGTATTTGGTTATTCTGCTTTCAGGTTTGAGCAGGAAAATGCAATCAGAAGTATATTATCAGGAAGAGACACTTTTGTCCTCATGCCCACTGGTGGGGGCAAATCACTTTGCTATCAGGTTCCGGCCCTTGTATTCGAAGGATTAACGATTGTAGTATCACCCCTGCTTGCTCTTATGAAGGATCAGGTGAATACTCTCAGGGCTAAAGGAGTAGAAGCCGCCTGCCTCAATTCTACTATAGGGATAAGTGAACGACTGGACACACTTGAGAAAATTGAAAACCAACAATTAAAAATTTTATATCTGGCTCCTGAAAGGTTCTTTGGGGAAGAAAACGAACTAATGGAGCTATTAAAATCAGTAAAAGTTTCTCTTATAGCAGTTGATGAAGCTCACTGTATTTCCCAATGGGGGCACGACTTCAGGCCTGAGTTTCTTCAACTGGGAGAGCTGCGTAATAAATTTCCTGGAGTACCGGTAATTGCTTTAACTGCCACGGCTGACGAGCTTACAAGAAATGATATAATTCAACAACTGCAGCTGAAAGAACCGGAAATATTAGTGGCAGGATTTAACAGACCTAATATTAAATACCACGTTAGAGCTAAAAAAGACGGCTATGCTAAGCTGGTTTCTTACCTGAGACCAAGAAGGCAAGAATGCGGAATCATTTATGTATTCTCAAGAAAATCAGCAGAAGAACTTGCTGCCAAACTTCGTCTTGAAGGATACAATGCAAGACCCTATCACGCCGGTCTTGACAAATGGGTAAGAGACCAGAATCAGGATGCCTTTATCAAAGGGGAAGTAAAAATCATTGTTGCCACTATTGCCTTTGGAATGGGAATAGACAAGCCTGATGTCAGATATGTGGTACATATGGATTTGCCTAAAAATATTGAAGGATATTATCAGGAAACAGGGAGAGCAGGAAGGGATGGTAATCCTAGTGAAGCTATACTATTCTATAGCAGCGCTGATGTCTCCAAAATGAAACGTTATGTTGAAGTTGAGAACAACTCGGAACAAACAGCACTTATGTACAAAAAGCTGGGTAGAATGGCTGAATTCTGCGAAATAAATACCTGTAGAAGAAAATATCTGCTGGAGTATTTCGGGGACACCTATGACACTGAAAATTGTGGCTCCTGCGATGTTTGCATGAATGCAAATGAAAATCCCCAGACTCAGTTATTTTCGCCCTATACAGCTCAATAAATAATGTTTCCATCTTTTTATCTATTCCCCTTCCTTTTTTTGATAATCGCTATTGCAGGTATTGTTTTTTTTATTTCATTCTGGATAAAAAGTGAGAAAAAGAAAAAGGAGAAAATTCTGAATGAACCATTCCCTGAAAGCTGGAAAGAATTCCTGAACAAAGCAATATCTTTTTACCATGAACTTGATGATCTTCAAAAAATAAGATATGAAAATAAGATCAAATTATTTCTCAATAATATAAGAATCACCGGAGTAGAGATTGAAATAAGTGATGAACTTCGGCTACTTGCTGCTTCGAGTGCTATTATTCCTATATTTTATTTTGATGAATGGGACTATTTCAATCTTGTTGAAATACTGATTTACGATGAAGAAGTAAATCCTAATCAGCCAAATGATCCTGAGCGTGGTGGAACATTACTCGGACAGGTTAGACCTTTTCAGAACAGGCATATTATGCTTCTATCCATGCAATCCCTCATTCGTGGATTTGCATATATGAATGGTAAGGATAATCTTGGCTTTCATGAATTCGCTCATCTTATTGACGAAACTGATGGATCTATTGATGGCATTCCGAAATCAATATTACCCCCTAACCTGGTTAGGCCTTGGACAGACTTGATGTATAAGGAAATAGAAAAAATCAAAAAGGGGCATTCTGATATTAACCCTTACGGCGTTACCAATTCTGCAGAATTTTTCGCTGTTGTTTGTGAATACTTTTTTGAAAATCCTGATAAGTTTAAAAATAAACATCCTGAACTATATTCTATTTTAACCACTGCCTTTAAAAGATCATGAATATGAAATAAATACAGATTTGATGCCCTTAAACTAATTTTTTCCAAAACGCTTCTTTGTTTAATCCAAACAAAATGTATTTCATGCTGGTTATTTACTCACATGGTTAATTAATTATAACCCGAAGGCTGAGTTTGATGAAACTGAATATTAATTCGAATTAATCACCGTGTAAGAAATTACAGCAATCACATTTTTCAGCCTTTATAAAGACTAATGGAAATGATTATACTAAAATGGAAGAGAAAACTTTAATTACCGAAGCAATTGAACTGAAACCTGAAGATATATTAAGAAATCCTAAAGGAAGGATATACAAAATTAACTCCTATCATCAAAATAAAAACAGTTTCAGATTAAGTCCCTATCCTATAGTACAGGAAGAAGAAAACCCGATCAGCCTTATCATCACTAAAGAAGCATTGATCGCAAAAAAATGGGAACTAATAACAGAAAAAGACATCAAGCTTTCAGCATAGTGAAAGCTTGATTTTTTTCTGCCTATATATGCTTCTTCTCTATTGTTTTTTTCAATTCTATCAAACTAACCTGACTTACCAGTATCATTCCTCTCCTTGGCCTGTCCAGATCTATAATATCACTATAGAAAATAGTGCACACACATAATGAAAACAAGAGGGTAAAGAATATATGTCTGTCTGAAGCAATTCCACAGCTATACCCAACTGCGACATTGGTTAAGACAGATATCAGAAACAATAGGAAAAAGATTGGCTCTGGAACATGATTCTCCATAGCTATATAACGTTTATTACTCGCATCGATAAGTTTATTCAGAGATTCAATTACAACCGCTGCCAGATAGTCAGGTAATTCCTTCGTAATTTCAGGAGTATAGGATCATAATTTATTCTGGATTTCTCTGGTATGATTATTTACAGCCGAAAACTTTGGACTCATCCAGATTGGGTTGATAAAACAAAAGCCTTATATCAATATATTCTCTTAATGCTTTATGCAGCTGTCTCCTGGTGGAAACAGGTAAAAGGTCGCATCTGTAATAAGCCGTTTCTATCGCATCCGTTTCTTCTGATAAAAGAGTACGACCATCATCAAATCTGGAAACAGCCATTGCAAAGGTAAATGCAATCATTAGTCCAAGGAGACTTATCAAGCCTACTTGAAAATTTGTAACTACACTCCTTCTCTTTTCATCGCTCACAGCCGGGCTTTTAATTCCCATCCTGAAACCTGTTTCAAAACCAATAAACATGATAAGCAGCACAACTAATGTTATAAACCATTCATTAATCCAGAACAGGAACATTTTAGCCAATAGAATGTAAACTGCTGGTGTCATAGAGCAACAATTACACCTATGAATACTCTTTGTATTGATTGATGTTTAAAACAGGCTTATATAGAAGATTAAAAATTAAGGGTCTTTCTCAATTCGGAATAATTACTTCTGCTTACAGGTATTTTAGCTCCGTTACGTAAGACAATAAGATGACTGTCCTTTTCATAAGGCTCAATCTGAGTAATCTCATTAAGGTTAACAATATAAGATCTGTGAACCCTCATAAAAATTGCAGGATCAAGAGCATCTTCGAAATATTTCATCGTTTGCTGTTTTAAAAATTTTCCTGCTTCACAATAAATCATAACATAATCGTCCTGTGCTTCAATATAAAAAACATCATTTACCTGAACCACATTGATTTTATTGCCTGTTTTAACTGCGATCCTTTCTAGTGTACCAACCTTTTGTTTTAAGGTATTGTTGATTCCAGAAGCTTCAATTACAGATTTACCTTGTTGAAGCCTTACTTTTGCTTTTTTAATTGCCTGTTCAAACCGCTCTCTGGAGTAAGGCTTCAGAAGATAGTCTGCAGCATTCATTTCAAACGCTTTTAGTGCATATTCATCAAAAGCTGTTGAAAAAATAATCAAAGGAGGACTTTCCATCAGCTCAAGCATTTCAAAACCTGTCAGCTTAGGCATTTGTATATCCAGAAAAAGAAGATCAGGTTGCAATTCCTGAACAGATTTTAATGCAGAAAAACCATCACCACATTCAGCAATTACTTCCATTTCAAAATCATCTTTCAGATACGATCTTATAAGACTTCTTGCCAGTGGCTCATCATCCGTAATGATTACCTTATACTTAGTCATATTTGTTTTTGAGGAATAAGAACATCTACACGAAATTTATGATGTTCTATTTTAACTTTTAACAGGTCAGATCTTCCAAAAGTAAGGAATAATCTTTGCGCAACATTCCTCAACCCTATTCCTTTGCGGCTTTCCTTTTTTATTTCAGGGTCAAATGAATTCTCAATAGAAATATGTAAGAAATCATTTATAAGTTGAGCATTGATTGAAACTACAATACTTTCAAGGCTTTCATAAACTCCGTGCTTCACAGCATTCTCCACCAATGGCTGGAGCAACATTGGTGGTATTAAGGAACCAATCACAGAATCATTAATATCTAATCCTATCCGCAACTTTTCTCCAAAACGTATTTTTTCAATATCAAGATACAAATTTATGGTTTCAAGCTCTTCTTCAATATTGATTAAGGAGATCTTGCCCTGATCAAGGGATTTTCTTAAAAAGGTGGAAAGATTGACAATCATTTCACCTGCAGCTTTCGGATCAAGTATAGTCAATGCATTGATTGAATTAAGGCTGTTGAATATAAAATGAGGATTGAGCTGAGATTTCAACATCGACAGCTCTGTTTCCTGAATAGCAGACTTCAGCTCAGCCTCCTTTAACTGCTTTTCCTTTATAGTCCTGGAAAACATTATCAAATAATAACTCAAAATAAAAGCCAGGAAATAAAAGATTCCGGAAATACATCTCCAAGGTAAAGAGTCGTCAAGAAACTCTAAGTATTCAGAATTACCAGTATTTATTGCATTCAATATCAAATAACCTGAACCAACAGATAATAATACATATACCACTGCCGCTCCCAGGTAATTTGTACAGATAAAATAGAAAGTCTGATTTGCAAAATTAAGATACCTGACCATGTACCAGAGGCTAAGTCCAGTGAAGGAAAATAAAAAATTAAAAACCGCTGCATCCAGAAATGCCTGGAGAAGGGCCTGTTGATATAAAATAAATACAATCACTGTATGAGCAATTGAAATCAATACCCAAACAGTGATATAAAAATAAAGTTGTTTAATTTTTCCGGTAAAAGGGTGAATCATCTTACCCTCTTTTAATTTCAACGCCTCCCATTACCAAAGTTCCTTTAAGCACAATCTCTGCAGCAGGATCAATGTAAGCATTTTTATCTTTAGGTGCTGCTTTATCTTCAAAACCTCCCATAATTGTAACCAGTTCAGAACGAACATTCCACTCATGTGGCACAACCAGTGTCAAACCTCCGCAGACTGCAACAATATTAATTACATTGTTTTCTTTGGAAAGGTAGCAATTGGTAAGGTCTATTTCAGCACCTCCGAAGATTGCTGTTACTTTTCCCCCTTTAAAATCATACGAGCTAATTTGCTTCTCAGCTCCGCTAAAGATGACAGTAGTTTCCATATAATTTTCTTCAGTTATATCTATTGTTGAATCTCTTTTAAAATCGATTAATACTTTTTTTTTTGGAAAGATCATTTTGAAGAAAATACCTAAGCCTATTAATATGAAAATTGCCGGCCATATTTTCCCAAACTCTAACTTTGGAATGTTCAGCGCTTCGGGTAATATAAAGAAAGTGCCAATTGCAGCCATAGTAAGACCGAACATCCAGTTTCGGAGCAGGATATTATAAACACCAAAAGAAATCAAAAGCATTTTCCAGGTGTATACATAAGAAGGTAGTATTAATATTTCAAGGTTCTTAAATAATAGAACGGCTCCGATACCAATAAAAAACAGGGCTGACCAGAAAGCATCGATAGATGAGTTTTGCATATTTGAACAATTATCTTTTTTCATATTTTTTCTTATTGATATGTCAAAAATAGAAAGCGCATAAAAAAATAAAAATTAAAATCGGTGAGCTGCAAAAAAATACCGGTAAGTGGAATAAAATTAATTTAGTTCTGAATACAGATATTACAGCAATCAAAGGATTCAATAAATTTCAGATATCATCTTCCTCATGCCTGGAGTTGAACTTTTCAGTTCCGACATCCAAAACATAATTCATTTCTTCTCTTACGGCAATCAATGCTATACCTGATTCTGAAATCAACAACAGAGTTGCATAGAATACTAATCCTGAACCAATTATCCCAAGGACCAAAGGCAACCATGTAAAACGGATATTCACTATTTCCACAACGCCGATGCATATACTGGTAGCAACAAAGTCACTCAAAGCTACATAGAGTATAGTCATAGCTCTTTGCAATAACCTTGTTCTTCGTGTAACCTTATTTAACTGATTATAAACATGTTCTTTTTCCGATAGTGCTTTTTTGGTAAATAAATTTCTGATCAGTCTTTCAGACAGGTTTCTGGCACGATCAATATTCCTGCCCAGGCGCTGACTGGTAGCTACAATAAGCGAAGTGGTAGCCAAAATCAGCACGGCAGGTGTGATCATGGCTGTAAGTATAGTTAATGCAAGAGATACATCTTTCATAAGATTCAGTCTAACTCTCTTTCTTTTCTCTTTTAATTCAAACTAAATTTTAATCCTTCAGATTCCACTCTTTTCTAAAGTCCACAAAATCAACTCCCGAAGAATATGTATCGAAAGCATTTACCGAAATAAGTTCCATTTCGGGATATCTAAGTGCAGTAAGCTTTCCCCCAAAGACACATCCACTGTCGATATCTATAGAATTATTAATCCAAAACGGCTCTTTTACCGGAGTATGTCCATATACAACTTTAGCTTTCCCATTATAATCTCGGCCCCAATCCTGCCTTACAGGTAGTCCGTCATCTTTTTTCGTTTCTCCTGGCTCACCAAAAACACAATAGTCTTTTATTTCTCTCTTATCCTTCCCCTGCATATCTTCCCTGATACCCGCATGAACAGCAATAATACGCCCATCATCCAAGACGTAATGAGAAGGCAGGACTTTCAGAAAACGTATTACATTATTTTTAAATGCTTCAGACTTCCTCTCAAACTGTCTTATTGTTCTTTCCAGCCCACTATTTACCCTGACAGGATTACCTTTCAGGTAGCGTAAAAATTTCTCGTCATGGTTTCCAAGGACAGCATAAGCTATATTCTGATCATTCAATTCTAGAATAAGTTCCATTACCTTGTCACTTGCCGGCCCTCTGTCCACCATGTCTCCCAGGAAAACTAATTTTCTTTTATCAGGATGAAAATATTTTTTTTGAAGAGTACTATTTTTTATAGCATCTGTAGTAACATAACCAAGCTTATCAAGTAAAGCATTCAGCTCCTCATAACATCCATGAATGTCTCCAATAAAATCAAAAGGGCCATGTTCATTACACATTCTGGTTCGCATCCTTTTTAATCTGAATGAAAGAGCATTCCATTCTTTTAGGTCATCAGTAAGATACACATTCTTTACTCCCTGCCTTCGTAGCTTTTTTCTTACTTTGAAATTAATTACTTTATCAGGATTGTTGCGATCTACTTTACCAAGCACATGGAAGGGGACAAAATTCTTTTTTGCAACCTTTGCTAAATATAAGATCGCATCAAAGTCAGGGCTGATAATATGAAGAAAAGTCAACAATCCCTTTTCTAACCGTTGCAAGAGTTTAGGATCGTCGATACCAGTAACCTTATGCTTTACCCTTTCTGGTAATTGTCCGGTTCCGGCAATTAAAATCAATGCATCTTCTTCAAAAGATAACTGCATTCCTGGTAAATTTAATTTCCCTTACTTCCACAATAACAAAAAACTTAATGCAATCAGTTTTAGGAAACGCAAAGGATGAATTTTCTTGTTAAATAGAAATAGAAAAGTAATGGATTATGGCAATGGTAAGTGAAGATAGAATCAGGCTTCTGGATATGGCCGATTCCATAAGAGAAATACAAAGTTATATCGGAAGAGATGATTTCTCGGAGTTTAGTATTTCAGATAATGAAAGACAAGCAGTAATTGAACAACTTGTTATGATTGGTGGAGCCTCTGCAATGCTGAGTGATGAGTTCAGAGATAAATATGGAGAGATCGATTGGGATATGCTGAAAGGCTTGCAATATGCGAATTTTGACGAAACCCTTGAGCTTGATTTGCATCCTCTATGGAGAATTGCTCAGGAAGATCTTCCGGATATTATGAACCAGATTCTGGATCTTGCAGCTGTAGTTGAAGGCGACAAAGATCTAGCGGACGTTACCCTTAATGAAGAAGATTTAAAGGATAATCAATCCATCCAGGAGGAAATTACATCCCGAATAAACGTTGACAAAAATGTGCGCTTGGAAGATGAAAGCTTTAATCCTCCGCTTGAAATGGATATGGTTGTGAAGAAAGTCCGCCCAAGAAAAATCGGAAGCAACAGAGATTCTCTGAAAATGCCTAAACACATGAAGAAAAAAGAAGCTAAAAAATTCTCAAGTGAAACACCTTCTTTTGAACACCATGAAGAAGAGCATTTACCCTTCGGAGCAGGAATCGCAGATGAAGAAATCAGGAAGAATGTTGAATCAATTCATAAAGGCACAAAAGGAACAATTGATGACAATGAAATTGAAAATACAGATCTCAAAGGTTTTGACAGATCTGATGATTAAAAAAACTAATAATGATGAGGTTAAATACTAAAAAAAGATACTCTTCGCAGGCATCTTTTTTTAGTATTAACTCATTAATATATTCTACAATCTTTGCTTCAATACAAACTGGTGTTCCGCATGACTGTCTATTGTTAACTTCCAAGGTTTCATCTCCTTACAAAGCTTTCCGTTAAACAGACAAGGAATATCTGTCTGCTCAATTTCTGTTAAATGTTTTTTGATCTTGAAAAAACCTACCGATTTCCCTATTACCGTTTCCTGATTTGGGTATAAAATCATCACATTCGTTTCCTTACTATCCTTATCACACTGTCCTTCAGAAATCAGAACGACAGCACTTTCGTCTTCCAAATAATCCACTATCCACTTTTTCATGGATTCAATTTTCTCTGAACAGACGTTGTATGTTTCATTCATGACTACTTCCTTTATTAAAAAAACCCATATTCATGAATTTTGTTAACCACCTAGCTATAAACACATTAAACAACTTAAAAATAACTTTTTAGGGAGATTTGCAAAAATCATCTAAAAATATGCTGTCAACAATTCCGGTTTTACCCCCGATCTAAGCTTGCGTAATGCACATTCCTTTAACTGTCGCACTCTCTCTTTGGTAAGCCCCATAGATGCTGCGATGTCTTCCAATGATTCGCTGTATTCCCTGCCAAGTCCAAAAAATCTAAGTATAACTTCCCTTTCCCTTTCTGAAAGTTTTTTTAAAATACGATCTATATCTTTTCTTACAGAATCAAACATCAGATCCTGATCAGGATTAGATGAATTTGAATGCTTCAGGATATCTAACATACAACCTTCTCCATCATCGAACTCAGCTTGAAGTGATGTTGGTTTATCTCCTATTGGATTTAAATCCACCACTTCCTGAGGTTTGCAGTCAACATGTTCAGCAACTTCCTCAGGTGTTGGTTCACGCTCAAATTTTTGCTCAAATGCTGAACTGAATTGCTTAATTTTAGAGCGTTCCATAATCTTGTGCAATGGTAACCTTACAAATCTTCCATTTTTGGATAAAGCATCCAGAATAGATTGTCTGATCCACCATACTGCATATGAAATAAACTTAAACCCTTTTGTTTCATCGAACTTCTGAGCAGCTTTAATAAGGCCAATATTACCTTCATTGATCAAATCATTAAGAGGTATATCTCCATAGTGGTATTGTTTCGCTACAGATATAACGAAACGAAGATTGGCTTTTACTAATCTTTCCAAAGCGGCCTCATCTCCTTCTCTTACTTTCTTTGCAAGAATTGCTTCTTCATCCGGTGTCAGAAGTTCTGCTTTTGACACTTCGTTGAAATACTTCTCTACCGTAGAACTGTCTCTGTTTGTTAAAGATTGTGTAATTTTAAGCTGTCTCATCGCGCCTATAAAATAAAATTTTACCCTCAGCACCCTGCTGAAAAAGTATTTGAAAATTCTCTTCTTAAATTGGGTTAAATATCATACAGAGATCTTTTCATAAAAGTTCAAAAACAGGAACAGGAACAGTGAATAGTAACAGCGAATAGCGAATAGTTACCATGAAGCATTAAGTAATTTTAAATTGAATAAAAAGCGAAAGAATAAGCTAAACTAAAGAGTGATAGTTAAATCAGAATAAGAGATGTATGAGTAACTGTCCGTTTACCCCGCGTCTGAAAATAACTTGTGTATCCTGATTTTCAAATGTTTTTTTTATCCTTTCTATTTCTATAAATTGTTTTACTGTTTGCTGTTTCTGTTCACTGCTCCTGCCTTTGTCTTTTGCCGTTCATAGGTTCCAATAAGAGTTGCTTCCTCTATCACATGCCCTTTAATATAATTTAAAAGCATTCTCCTATCTGACTCTTCAGGAATGGCAGGTTTGTTATCCAATGCAAATAAACGGAAGATATAATGATGTTCTCCCGCAGGCGGACATGGCCCTTCATAGCCAAGAGTGCCTCCGGAAGATATTCCTTCGATCCCGTCAGGCTCTGAATTCTTTGAAATTCCTTTACAATCAGCTGACATATTAAAGACAACCCAATGAGCCCATATTTTTGTCGGGGCATCCGGATCTTCAAACAACAAAACCAGACTTTGGGCATTTTCTGGAACATCCAAAAACTGTAACTCGGGATTGATACTTGCTCCCTCACACGTATACTCAAGAGGAATCCTCTCTCCGTTTCTAAAAGCCGGACTAATAATTTGCATATTCTCCAATGTTTTTACCTTATATCATTTAACATTTTACACATATACTCACGTTCGGGAATTCATGGAAAAAAATCCACAAACTATCCTATGAATACCATTGTTATGCTGTAAAATAAATAGATTGATATGAACAGATTAATTCTTCTGGAAAACAGCAAGACAAGCTTTGGCAGCTTGCACAGAGAACTTGAAGAGAGAGGTTTTCTGGAATTTCGTGTATACAATTTAATGAAAGATTTTATCAATGAATCATTTCAGAAAAAAGAAGATCTGTATCTTGTCGTAATTGATTCACTTGTTGCGGACTTTTCTATGCAAACATTACAGCATTTGAAAGAAAAATTTCCAGATGATTACTTGCTACTCGTTCATAATATTGATGATAGGCAACAGCAAAAAATAGCTGAACGCGTAGGGGTAAACAATTCTATCATCAAAAGTTCCAACACAGCTGATCAAATAAAGAAAATTTTTACATCATTAGGACAAAAAGTCTAGTTTAGAGCTATAATAATTTAAAAAAACATTCCAGCTCTTCTTTAGCATAATACCCTTTTATTTGCTATATAATGATGAAGGAATGGTTATTTTTCTCTTACCTTAATAAATCTCAGATTTATAAATTTTCCTTTCCCACAATGGTTTTCCGCTATTTGAATAACTAATCATATTAACAAATCGTTTTTCTCCCTCACCACCAATAGTAATTATACTGAAGTTCCTTTCAGCAGTCAAAGAGCCCTCGATTCTCAATTTATTATGTCCCATCTCCCTCTTCGCTATGCTGGAGGTAAGAGGAGAACTTGTCAGCTCATATAAGGGATAATTATTTTCCCTGGGCATCATTGTAACTTCAGAAAAATGTCTGTCACCTGTCAGGAGTATTACCCCTCCTACTCCGCTTTTATCCAGCTCACTTAAAAAGTACTTCCATTCCTTTTTATATCTCGAGTAATTTTCAAATACCTTATCAGGATTCAGCATCTGGCCTCCCATGGCGATGAACTTAAATGATGCTTTACTTCCTTTAAGTTCCTTAATGAGCCATTCTATCTGCTCCTTTCCCAGCAGCTGTTTATTTGCTCTTGCACTCTTTGCAGGGGCCCTGAATGTCCTGTCATCAAGAAGAAAAAAGTCTGCATCATTCCACGAGAATATATTTGCAATACTATTATTCCTATTGAACCTTGTTAAATCATTATTGCACCAGAATAAATTAAACATCTCATTGCTTATGGCTTTGTTCTTAAAAGAGCTGTCCGCGTCATTGGGTCCAAAATCATGGTCATCCCAGATGGCATAGTGATGAGAAGTTCTTAATAGTTTTTGCAAGTAAGGATTACCTCTTGAGAATGTATATCTATGCAACATTCCTTGTTTACTTGCAATATCAGTATTTTCGAAGTATACATTATCGCCTAACCAAAGCATAAAGTCTGGTTTAAGGTCCGCAATAGAATTATAAATATTATAAATACCTCTATATTCTTCACTTTCAGTATCAGGTTCTTTTGTATATGCACAACTCCCAGTTGCAAAAGAGAACTCCTCACTAACTGCAGAATCAAACTGTGTTCTAAAGTATAAGGGTTCCTCTAACTCCTGTCTTATATTATTTATATATACCTCATACTGATATCTTTCTCCAGATTTAAGATTTCGAATGTCAAAATGAAAAGTATTTCCACTTTCTTTATCGGATACTATTTCGGGACTCAACAGGTAACCTGCAGTGTTTTTAGATATCCAATATTTGAGATATGCAGTTGCCGGCTCTTTGGTCTGAAGCCAGATTAACACATGGTTTTTTCCTGAAAAGCCCGGCATAGGTCCGGAATGCAAAAGTCCGTTCTGAGCAAAAACCATTGATGAAAGAGATAGTAATAATATAAAAAGATTAGCAATAAAAGCTTTCATTAGTAAGTATTTTAGAATTGAAAATTTAAAAAATATTTGTTACTGATATGTTAAATATTAAACCTTTTTTGATAAAAGGTGTTTTTGAATTAAAATCATCACAAACAGAATAACCCACTAAAGATATGAACAGATCAATTAGCATTGTGCCGGCTGGCTCTTGCTGGGAAGCAAAAGAAGCCATTTCTGACAGAGTTATTTTCAGAAGCCCAACTAAAAGGGATATAGTACTCAGAACTTTTGAATTTGCCAGAAAAGAGCAAAAATGCAAGGTGACTATTCTTAATCATTGTGGTCATGTGGAAGAAGAAAGATTATTTGATGAAAATCCTGAAAAAAAACTGCAAGACTTTTTAAAATATTATCAAACTAACCTTTAATAAATTACCAGCAGACTGTTGTCCGAAAGGGCAACAGTTTTAATTTTTATAGATTTTCAAAATCAACTTCCTTACCACAACTTTAAAAGCACTTTTATCTTTTTGCTTTCAGCCTTTCGCATTAAGCTTTTAACATTCAGCCTTATAAGCTGTTTTAAAATTAAAAATCGAAATTTTCCGCATAAAGTATCCAATTTAGGCGTTCCTTCCGTTTAAAAAATACCAGAAATTATATAAATTGCGAGGATGGAAAATTTTGTTGTTTCGGCAAGGAAATACCGTCCGACTACTTTTGAAACAGTTGTCGGTCAGTCTCATATAACTACAACGCTAAAAAATGCCATTAAAAATAAGCATTTAGCACAGGCATTTCTCTTTTGTGGACCAAGAGGAGTCGGTAAGACTACTAATGCCCGTATTTTAGCCAAAACAATCAATTGCGAAAACATTACCTCTGAAATTGAAGCATGTAATGAATGTGAATCATGCAAAAGCTTTAATAACAATGCGTCATTTAACGTACACGAGCTCGATGCCGCTTCTAACAACTCTGTTGATGATATCAGAAACCTTGTAGACCAGGTAAGATACCCACCTCAGTACGGAAAATATAAAATCTATATCATAGACGAGGTTCACATGCTCTCCAATGCGGCTTTCAATGCATTTCTTAAGACACTGGAAGAACCTCCGAAATATGCTATCTTTATCCTTGCAACGACTGAAAAGCACAAGATTATACCAACCATTCTTTCACGTTGTCAGATATTTGATTTTAGCAGAATCTCCGTAAAAGATATTGCATCCCATCTTGAAAGAATAGCTGAGAAAGAATCTATTAAAGCCGAAACCCAGGCATTACACCTGATTGCTCAAAAGGCAGATGGAGCTCTGAGAGATGCGCTTTCTCTGTTTGACCTGATCGTTACCTTCTCTTCCGATAACACAGTAACATACAAGTGTACAATAGACAATCTTCATATTCTTGATTATGATTATTATTTCAAGATGACAGACTTACTGAATCGTCAGGATGTATCAGGCGCATTGCTTGTATATGATGAAATTCTGAGAGATGGGTTCGACGGCCATAACTTTATTATCGGACTAGGTGAGCATTTGCGTAACTTACTTGTATGCAAAGACGCTGCAACACTCAAACTTCTTGAAGTATCAGATGAGGTGAAACAGAAATATGGTTCTCAGGCAGAAGCAACATCTATTTCATTTCTTATGTCATGCCTGAATATTATCAGCGGATGTGATCTTCAATTCAAAAACAGCAAAAACCCGAGACTTCTGATAGAATTGGCGCTTATGAAGATGGCCTTTCTAAATCAGGCTATAAATCTTGGTGCTGAACTCCGGGCAATGCCTGAGGAGTTAAAAAAAAAAGCTGATACAGTAAATAATACTGGATCCGGGGCGCCTGCAGAGGCGCTTTCCGAATCCAAAACCAATATCGGTCCAGCAGCTCCCAAACCCGCCGCTGCTGAAAAATCAGAGCTTAAATCAACGATTAAGCTTCCCAGTCTGAAAGATCTCCAAAAAGGAGCCGACACTAAAGTACCTGAAAAGAAAACCGAAACAGTATCAGCATCAGATCTGATCACTGTAAATAAGCCCATTGACCCGAAAGAACTCATGAAATACTGGCAGGAATATGCCATGATGCTGAGAAATGAAGGAAAAATGAACGAATACTTTATTATTGACAGAGCATATGATTTGGTGGATGGTAATATTATCAAAATCAAACTTGATAATTTCATCCAGCAAGATCAAATAAATGAAATGAGAGCTTCTCTGCTTGATTTTCTGAGAAGCAAGATTAGCAATAAAACCCTCCAGCTTGAAGCTGAACTCTCCTCTCAGGATGAAGTAAAGTTAATTTACACTCCAAAAGAGAAGCTAAACTACCTTACCCAGAAATATCCCATCATTGATGAATTAAGAAAAAGATTCGGTCTTGAATCTGAATTCTAATCAAGCTATCATTTTTATTTTTTAAATTTCGCTGGAAATAACTTTTAGAACCACTAAGGGGTTTCCCTAGTTAATATCAATAATTTTCAAACCATAGTTCATATTAGTCAAATGATCAGGAGAATTTTCCTTTTATTCCTATTCCCGTTATGGGTATTGGGACAACCTTCTAAGTATGTTACAGAAAGACATTCTTCGGGTGAATATACTTTTGAAACAGTTACAAATGATCCACTGAAAACCAGGATATATACTCTGAAAAACGGATTGAAAGTGTATATGACAGTATACAAAGATGCTCCAAGAATTCAGACATACATCGCTGTAAGAGCAGGAAGCAAAAATGATCCTGCAACCAATACCGGTCTCGCACATTATCTGGAACATATACTTTTCAAAGGCACTTCAAAGATCGGAACAAAGGACTGGGCTAAAGAAGAACCTTTACTAAAGGAAATAGAAAACCTTTATGAAGCATACAGGACAACCAGGGATGAGAATCAAAGAACAAGGCTATACCAAAAAATAGACTCCACTTCTCTACTTGCAGCTAATTTCAGTATTCCCAATGAATATGATAAGATGTTAAGTAACATTGGAGCTACTGGAACTAATGCTTATACATTTCTCGAACAGACTGTTTATGTAAACGATATTCCTTCTAACAGCCTGGAAAGGTGGGCTGAAATTGAAAGTGAACGTTTCAGCATCGTCGTTCCTCGACTGTTCCATACTGAACTTGAAGCTGTTTATGAAGAAAAAAACAGAGGGCTGGATAACGACAGGAGAAAAGTATATGAGGCTATGATGGCAGGACTTTTCCAAAAACATCAATACGGAACCCAGACGACTATAGGAACAGTAGAGCATCTGAAAAATCCTTCTATAACAGAAATAAAAAGGTATTTTGAAAGATATTATGTGCCTAATAACATGGCAATATGCATGAGCGGTGATTTCGATCCTGAAAAAGCGATCAGAATCATTGATAAAAGCTTTAGTAAGCTAAAGGAAAAAGCAGTTTCTCCATTTGTCCCTCCTACAGAAAGCCCGATTAAGAGTCCTGAAAAAATTAATGTTTACGGACCTGATGCAGAAAACCTTACTATGGCTTTCAGATTCAACGGCATAAAAGGACAAGAAGTTAAACAGAACTTTATTCCTGATTTTTATTATTTAAAACTAATAAGCCTGCTCCTTACCAATGGACAGGCAGGTCTGATAGATTTAAACCTTAATCAGCGGCAAAAAGTACTTTCGGCTTTTGCTTATGACATGGCATTAAATGATTATTCTATCTTTGTAATGGGAGGAAGACCGAAACAAGGTCAGTCTCTGGAAGATCTTAAGATATTATTACTCGCCCAATTAGATTCATTAAAGAAAGGAAAATTTGAAGAATGGTTAATTAAAGCCTCTATCAATGATATCAAGATGTCTCAGATGAAGTCTTATGAAAGTAATAAAGCCAGAGCTGATGCATTTGTAGAGAGCTTTATTACAGGAGAACCATGGAAGAGAAGTGTGGAAGAAACCGACATCCTTTCATCTATTACCAAAGAACAAATCATAGAATTTGTAAAGCAAAGATTTGATTCAAATTATGTGGCTGTTTATAAATTTACAGGTACTGATACCACTATCAAAAAAGTACCAAAGCCTCAAATATCCCCCGTACCTGTAAACAGAGAAGATCACTCTCCTTTCTTTGAATTTGTAATGAATCAGCCCAGTGATAGCATTAAGCCTGTCTGGATAGATTTCAATAAAGAATTATTACAATTCCAAACTAAGACTAAACTACCTGTTACATATAAAAAGAACACCGAAAATGACATATTTACGCTTAGCTATGTATGGGATATCGGAAGAGAACACTCCCCAAAATATGGACTTGCTGTCAGTTACCTTGATTATTTGGGAGTAAAAGGTTTATCAAGCGAAGAACTGAAAAAAGAGTTTTATAAAATAGGATGTTCCTATTCTTTCTCTATGTCTGCAGATGCTATGTATTTCACGCTTACAGGACTGCAGGAAAATTTTAGCCAGGGACTAAAGCTTTTTGAAAAAATACTTAAGACCCCGCAGGAAGATCCTGGTGCTTATAAAGATCTTGTAGAAAGGTCACTAAAAGCGAGAAAAGACAATAAGCTTAACAAAGACATCATATTTCGTTCAGGTCTTGTAAGCTATGCCAAGTATGGTCCTCATTCTCCATTTACTTCAATCCTTTCAGAAGAACAACTCCGTTCCATGAATCCGTCTGAACTCACTGACATCATAAAAAGTCTGAATTCTATAAAACATCGTGTTCTATATTATGGACCAACTGATGCTACCAAACTCAATAAAAGTCTAACCTCTATTCATAAGTGCGGTACTACATTAGAAGCTCCCCCAGCTCCTGAAAAATTCACACTCAAGGATATAAACGAAAACGAGGTACTATGGGCTAATTATGAAATGGTGCAAGGTGAAGTTATTTTCTTATCAAAGTCAATTACCTATGATAAAACCATACTTCCGCGGGTAGCTTTGTTTAATGAATATTTTGGTGGCAGTATGAGCTCTATCGTATTCCAGGAATTAAGAGAATCAAGAGCTTTAGCTTATGCAGTAAAATCAAGATATGAAAATGCATGGAGAAAAGATGATCCCAATTATATATCATCTTATATTGGAACTCAGGCAGACAAGATTAAAGAAGCAATTGACGGAATGCTGGAGCTTTATGAAGACATGCCTCAATCAGAAGTGTTGTTTAAAAATGCAGTGACTTCAATCATAGAAAATGTGAATACACAGAGGATTACCAAATTCTCCGTTATATCAGAATATGAAAGACTGAAAAAACTGGGGATCAATTATGATATCAGAAAAGAAGTTTACGAAAAGATAAAAACGCTGTCACTTTCTGATCTTAAAGATTTCCATGACAAGTATTACAGAAACCAAAAGAAAGCCTATGTTATCATCGGATCTAAGGACAGAATTGATTTTGAAAAGCTTTCAAAATACGGCAAAGTAAGAGAGCTGAAACTGGAAGAGTTATTTGGGTATTAATTCATTAATTCATTAACTTTTTTAAAAAGACTAAAAGAGGCTGCTTAGAAATAAGCGCCTCTTTTTTGTTATATCCCCTGTCTTTCTTAGCATTTTTTTATTATCTTCATATAACAAACTTTTTTTATAAGATGAAATATAAAATTTTACTATGTGCATTATTATGCACTTCACTTTTTTCATGTAAAAAAGATAAAGACAATCCGGCACCTTCAGCAGAATCCATATGCTATGTAAAGTCTGTTTCATACAGTGAAGATGATCAAACAGCTTTATTTAACTCAGATAAGATCAAAGGATGGTCAGATTGCAGAATTTACCTATTCTGATGACAGCGATTTAAGCAGCAGTCAGATAAAATATGCAAAAGCAGTTCTCTCTGACAAATATATCATAGGAAGTTTATTTGATAAAAATAAAAACCCGTTTGGTATTAACGATACCATCTGGATTAACGAAAAAAAACTTCCGTTCAAAGCAGTAGAGCATCATACTTTTGATAATGGAACGATGATTATTGACAGGACTGATTACTATTATGAAAACGATTTACTTACCAAAACCATCACTCAAAGAAACGACAATGACGAGCCATCAGAAAGAGTGAAATTATTTACCTATATCAATGGCAACTGCAACCTAACCAGGGAATTTGAGAATAAAGAAGGAGTTGAAGTTCCGGATACAACATATGTAGAATTTGAATATTACCTTGACAAACCTGCCCAGAAAGAATTAATGTATGAATTCGGTAATCCAGGAAAATATCTGGTAAAAAGTGTAGTCGAGACCCTTAAAGGTCGATTCCAATATAAACATTCCGTTAATTACACCTATGAGACTAATACGGACGGGCTTGTAACCAAACAAACCGTTGAGCGAGATGGTGAACTTTACTTCATTAAATACGACTATACATGCCAATAACTATTTCATTTTAAAAGAGAAAACCTGATCACCAATGGTCAGGTTTTTTCTTTTAACCATAGTTCTCTTATAACACTGTCATCAGCGTTATTCCCCACAATATCCTGACGAAGTCTGTATTTCTACTCTATTCCTGCACGTTCTCAGCCAAAAATCTTGTCTCTTGACTCTTACCTGCTATATTTGCACCGCAATATTAAGGCAGGATTCCTGCAAAGAACTATTATTCAACTTAAAATAACCATTTAATTTTTGCAAAAATGAACAAAATTAAAGTTGCAAATCCAGTAGTGGAACTTGATGGAGATGAAATGACCAGAATTATCTGGAAATTTATCAAAGATAAACTTATCACTCCTTACATTGATGTTGATATTAAGTACTACGACCTTGGTATCGAGCACCGTGATGCGACCAACGATCAGGTAACTGTTGATGCTGCAGAGGCTATAAAAAAATATCAGGTTGGTATCAAATGCGCGACCATCACTCCTGATGAGGCTCGTGTAAAAGAGTTCAACCTTAAGCAAATGTGGAAATCTCCTAACGGAACAATCAGAAATATCCTTGATGGTACCGTTTTCCGTGAGCCAATTGTAACCAACAACGTTCCAAGACTTGTTCCAAACTGGACTGCTCCTATCTGTATCGGTCGTCATGCTTTCGGTGATCAGTATCGTGCTACTGATACTGTAATCAAAGGAAAAGGTAAATTAACTCTGACTTTCACTCCTGAAGATGGTGGAGCTGCTCAGACATTTGAAGTATATAACTTTAAAGGTGATGGCGTTGCTCTTGCAATGTACAATACAGATGAGTCTATCAGAGGTTTTGCACAATCTTGCTTTAACCTTGCGCTTCAGAAAAAATGGCCTCTTTATTTCTCAACTAAAAATACCATTCTTAAGAAATACGACGGTCGTTTCAAAGATATTTTCGAAGAGACTTACGAGAAAGAATTTAAAGCTAAATTCGAAGCTGCAGGTTTAACTTATGAGCACCGTTTGATCGATGATATGGTTGCTTCTGCACTTAAAATGAATGGTAAATTTGTATGGGCTTGTAAAAACTATGATGGAGACGTTCAGTCAGATATCGTAGCTCAGGGATTCGGTTCTTTAGGTCTTATGACTTCTGTACTTATTACTCCGGATGGAAAAGTACTTGAAGCAGAAGCTGCTCACGGAACAGTAACTCGTCACTACAGAGAGCATCAGAAAGGCAGACCAACTTCTACAAACCCAATAGCTTCTATCTTCGCTTGGACAAGAGGCCTTGCCTTCAGAGGAAAATTAGATAACAACCAAGAGCTAATCAAATTTTGCGAAGCTTTGGAGCAAGTTTGCGTTGAAACAGTAGAAAGCGGCAAAATGACAAAAGATCTTGCTGTATCTGTTTACGGAAGCAATGTTAAACATGGAGAACATTTCCTTTACACAGAGGAATTCCTTTCTGCAATCGATACCAATCTTAAAGCTAAGCTTTCTAAATAATATTATATTTACTAAAAATAAAATACAAAGGGGCTGCCACTAAGCAGCCCCTTTTTTTATGTATGTTTTTAAGAAAAAAAGAAGAAATAAAAAAGCCTCTGACGAGAGGCTTTTACAATAAACTTTCTTAGAATATTACAATATCGTTTTTAAATCATCCAGAGCTTCTTCAGAGAGCGGCTTGGTGATAAAGTTGATCACATACTCATTATCAACGATTCTATCGATATCCCTCTTACTGTCAGAACTCGAAAGAATAACTATTTTACATTTATCTTTAACCGGATCAGGGAAGTTTTCATATTCAAAAAGGAATACAAAACCATCAACTATCGGCATGTTAATATCAAGAAAAATCAGATCAGGCAAGGCATCCAGGTTAGACTTGTTGGATTCCAAAAATTCCAATGCACTCTTACCTGAATTTTTAACAATTATATTTTTTGCAAATCCGGTTAGCTCGATTACTCTTTTATGGATAAAATTATCTGTATCATTATCATCTACCAGCATTACAGAATTTACCTGTACCTCTTTCATAAAATCTAAATATACTTTTACTTTTAGTTTATATCATTTACCAGATTGGGGATAACAACTTTAAATGAGCTTCCTTCATCAAGCTCTGAAGATACGTTAATAGATCCTCCGAGTTTTTTCACCGCATTCTTTACAATATACAATCCCAATCCGGAACCATACGAATTTTCTGAAGCTCTGTAAAACATATCAAAAATTTTGTTGATATGAAGGGGATCTATCCCGCTCCCATTGTCTTCCACAACTATCTCTGCCTTCTCGTAGTCCGTCTTAATTGAAATGTTAATATAGGGAATATTATTTTCAAATCTATGGTATTTTAT
This sequence comes from Sporocytophaga myxococcoides, assembly GCF_000775915.1. Lineage (NCBI taxonomy): Bacteria > Pseudomonadati > Bacteroidota > Cytophagia > Cytophagales > Cytophagaceae > Sporocytophaga > Sporocytophaga myxococcoides. Next base: position 118,615 of record NZ_BBLT01000001.1, on the reverse strand, counting down.
AGCGTTTGAAATTAAATTGTTTACAATGGTACTTAAGCGTGTAAGATCTGAGTAGAAATTTACATTTATATTAACACTCTTATTTATTCTGATCTTTTCAGCATGTTCCATGTACTTAAGGTTGTTGAGAGACTCTTCCAATACAACGCTGAAATCTATAATATTTGCTTCAATATCAAGTCTGGTATTACGTGAAAAAGTGGTGAGGTCTTTAATAAATGTATCAAGGCTATTTACGCTTTTACTCATCATATCCAGATACATATGCTGAGTAGAATCTTTGCTTTCAAGTTTAGCCAGCTTTATTAGCCCCATCACTGATCTCAATGGAGCCTTCAGGTCATGTGAGGCTTTATAAACAAAGCTATCCAGCTCAAAATTTGTATTTATTAATTCATTTTCAGTATTCTTTCTCTTGGTAATATCATGACAGTTCAGAACTATACCTTGAATTACCGGATCACTAAGTAAATTAACCGCTACTATTTCAACAATCTTAGAAGATCCGTTAAGCGTAAGAATCTTAAGCTCTTCTACTGTTTGGTTCTGGCCTGGACAAGCAATGGTATCTGATAAGAATTTAGAAATCTTGTCTATTCCTTCGTGATCAAAAAGCTCAAAGATAGTTTTACCTACAAGACTAATGTAGGTGTGCCCCAGTATACGAGCCACAGAAACACTCACATAAGATATTTTAAAATCCTCATTAAGGATCATAATAATATCTGATGAGTTCTCTATTAACGCTCTGAACTTTTTTTCATTATCCTGAAGAATTTTTTCAAGCTTCTTTCTTGCTGTAATATCTCTTATAATTCCTTGCAATAATCCGTCATCAAGTCTGGTAGCACTAAGCTCTACTGTAAATTCTGAATTGTCTTTTCTTTTGCATACAAGTTCTGTTATGACAGGCTCATTATTGAACAACGCAAAAATGAGTTCTTCTTTTACGCTTTTCAGATCTACCAGGCTTCGAACATTCAGTTTTTTAAACTCCTGATCTGTATAGCCAAACATCTCACAGGCTTTGGCATTAACGCTTAGAATATTACCGAATTTATCAGTAAGATAAATACCGTCTGAAGCCTGCTCCATGAGCATCTTATACTTACTTTCGCTTTCTCTTATAACCTTTTCCGCTTCTTTAAGCTCCGTAATATCTATGGAAATACTAAGTACTCCTGGCTTTGTAGCATCTTCAAAATAAAAAGGAATTTTGATTGTCTGATATGTATAATTTCTATCAAAAAAAGTCAGAGATTCTTCAGGAATAAATTTTTCTCTAGCATTCTCTATTACCTCTCTGTCATCTTTAAGCAGTTCCACAGATAATACAGGATCTATAAAATCACTGTCTTTTTTACCTACCATTTCTTCAGGAACTACCTCATATCTGTCAGCCACCGTTTTGTTGACAATAACAAACCTTCCTTCATTATCCTTCAGGAATATCGGGTGTGGCACCAAATCTATAATCTGATTGAGGATTTTACGACTTTCTTCTATCGTCTTTTTGTCTTTTACCCTTTCTGTGATATCCGAAATTCTTACCAGCCAATAAGCTTTAGAGCCAACCTGGATTTCAGTAATAGCTTCACTTCCCCAGAAAGCTTGTCCATGCACTGTTTTAAACTCAAGCTCCTGAACAAGAAAACGGCTTTTATCAACCTTCTTTTTTAAATTATTCCATGCTCCTGTGCTGTTGGGATACTTCAGAAGAAAATTAAGGTTATTGCCTATCAGATCTCTTCTGTCCTGAATCTTAAAGATTGAAATAGCCCTTTCATTACAATTCAAAATAATAGAACTTGAAGGATCCGCTATTAACATAGCATCAGGTGATTCATTGAAAATGGTATTCAACAGATTTTCCCGAATTTCTAAGCGCTTTTCAATTTCAAACCTGCTACTAAAAAAAGTGACAATAGCAATGCAAAAAATTCCAATCAGGCTTGTTTTAACAAATATATCCAGATAAGAATCCAGATACAGAAAAGCGGATATAAAGAAAGCAATAAAGATACATGCCAGATAAATCTTAAGGTGAAGACGGTTCTGAAAAGCCAGACAGATGATTACTATCAGTAATATAAATTCTAACAGGTAATTAGTCGCAAAATCATTCCTCCTGATAAGAAAAAGTATATATATGGAATAAGAAAAAATAACCGAGTAATTCAGGTATGCCATCCTATCCCTGTATTTCCAGATAAAAGATAACACCAGAATGAGAATTAACCCTGATGAAAGCACAAGCCGTATAGAAAGCGGATCAAATGCCTCTGGATTTTCCTTTACAAATAAATACCTGAGCAGTAAAGTAAAAGCTGTTGTTAGGAATAAAATAATCCTGTAAACAGAAATATCCGATTTCCTGCTTTTTATATTTCGTTCATCTTTTGCAGTTAATATCAGATCTGCAATTTCCATCCTATTCTACAAACTTAAAATAATACTAATAATAATTATTATTTTCCAAATTAGGAAGATTTAGGCGGAATGTTGTGCCTTTTCCAAATTGGGAAAAAACTTCAATTTTCCCATTTAACTTTTCAACGACCTGTTTGGTAATATAAAGACCTAATCCTGAGCCATAAGAATCTTGAGATGCTCTAAAAAACATATTAAATACTTTATTCAAATATTCTTCTCGAATACCTCTTCCATTATCTGTGATTGATATCTCGGCTCTATCCGGAAAGGTTGTTACTGATAATTCAACAAAAGGTTTAACACTCTTATGATTTTGATACTTAATTGCATTACTTAACAGATTTTGAAAAATAATAGTGATTCTTCTTGAATCTGAATAAAAAGGAACATTTGTCATAAAATTTTTCCTCATTTCTATCTCCTCTGCCTTTTCCATATATTTCAGATTATCAATACAATCTGCTATTGTAGCGTTAAAGTCTATTTTTTCAATTTCAATTTCCGTCCTGCTGTTTCGGGAAAAATCTGTTAAATCGGAAATAAAGTAATCCAGTTTATCTATGCTTTTTTCAACCAATTTAAGATAATAATTTCTTTGATCTTCATTCTCCTCTAATTTCACAAGAGAAATAAGACCTAATACTGACCGAAGCGGAGCTCTGAGATCATGAGATGCTCTGTAAACGAAGCTATCCAGTTCAAAATTGGCCTGAATAATCTCATTTTCAGTTTTTTTTCTTTGAGTAATATCTCTTGCAAATACGCTGGCACCACTTATCTCTTCCTTATCTGAATAAATCGGGTTAAAATTGATTTCAAAGGATAGAAAATCATCAGGGATCTGTAATTCAACCGCAAATCGTTCTCCTTTCAATGCTCTTGTATGCTGTTCTTTCCAATAATCTCTGACTTGTGAAGGAAAGATATCTGTTAATTTATCCCCAACCCTTGCCTCATAATGAAAATATTTTCTTGCAAATGCCTGAAAAGCATTGTTCATTGTTGTGAAATGATATTGTGTATTGATTGACCAGACAATATCGTTTGTATTCTCTATCAGTGCCGTAAGCCTTGCCTGGTTTTCTCTTAAAGCATCTTCAGCTCTTTTCCTATTAGTTATAACAGTAATATTCAGAAGCACATTCAAGGGCTTTCCTCCCGGATCCCTTTCTATTATTACATGACGATTGTTTACCCATTCATAATAACCATTTTTATGCTTCAGCCTGTACTCAATGGAAGCACTGTCCACTCCTTTGGATTTTAAATATTTATTCCAATGCCTTGCAACCTTATTTACATCATCCTGATGGACTATTTTTTCCCAGGCATCTGAATAAATAAGGTCAGTCGAGGGAAATCCCAGAATTTTATCTCTGTTAAAATATTTAATCTTTCTTTCTTCAAGATTTATAATGTAAATGATATCCGGAGAATTTTCTGCAAGGCTCCTGAATTTTCCCTCACTTGACAGCAATGCAGAAATATTCCTGTCTCTTTCAAATTCAGCAAGCAGACGTAATGAAAGTAGATTTAATATTATTTCAAGAAAGGCGTGATTTAAAAATTTCCCTTTTCTCAATAATAAAATAACTCCAATTGAATTACCTGAATTGCCTGTTAGAGGTAAGGCACAAAGGTTTCGAATGCCCTTGTTATAGATTTCCGGAAATTCTTTTAATTCCTCTTCATAATGAAAAAATGAGGTTTCGCTGAATACTCTTGACCAGAAAGGATTCTTTTGATCATTTGAAACTGTGAACTCATCAAACTGTGAACTCCATTGTCCTTTAATTAAAATTCTTCCGTCTTCTTCTTTCTCAATGAAAAGTATATGATCAGCAGCAAAATGCTTTCCTAAATGTTCTGCAAGTGAAGCATAAAATGCGTTGGAGTTATTATCATCAATTCCTTTAGAAACTTCTAGTAATGACTTTTCCGCAATTATCCTTTCCGAATCATCATTTAATATTCCGATTAAATTTGTTAATAACCCCTCTTTGTTAAAAACGGGAGAAATTGATAATTCTTTATAAAATAAGGTTCCGTCTTTCTTATAGCTTTTTACAACTGTTTTAACAGGTATTGTATTGTTTTTAACCTCTGCTATTCTTTTCAGATCTTTCAGATTTGGCTCAGGTCCCAGCAGAAATTCGCTGTTCTTACCCACTACTTCATGAATCGGGTATCCTGTAATTGTCTCAATAGCTCTATTTGCATAGATAACAGGATTATAGTCCTGCAAAAAATCTGTAATGATAACACCGTTTTTACTATTGTCTATGGCCCTCTCTAATAGCAGTAAATATTCCTCTCTGCTCTTTGATTCTGAAATATCCCGCATATTCACTACAATTCCCTGGACATAGGGGTCTCCAGTCAAATTATTGAAGATGCAATCTACATATACTGTTTTACCGCTCTCTGAAACAAAGCGGTGCTCTATAGAAACCTGAAGTTTATTCTGTAAAATATTTTCAAACTTGTTATTAAAGCTTTCTTTCTCTTCAGAATGAACAAATGACACATACTTTTTACCACTCAGTTCCTCTGCATTCATCTGAATGATCCTGTTGCTGGAAGAACTTGAGTACTTTATAGTACCAGAATCATCCAGAACCATTATAAGATCTGAAGAATTAAGAAATAAAGAACGAAAGCGTGCTTCTTTTTCTTCAAGAACAGCCTGAGTTCTTTTTCTTTCTGTAATGTCTGTAATTTTGATACAGACTCCCACCACTATTTCATTTTCAAAAACTGGAAAATAATCTACTTCTATCCAGCTTAGTTCCTTCCTGGCTAAAGAAAGTTTATATTCCTTTACCAACGATAATCCTTTTTTTACCTCTTCAAAAAAAGAGACCGAAAAAAACGATAGCCCTTTCTTTTCAAGGCCTGAGAGAGGTGTACCTAGTACAATTTTAGTAGTGAATAAATCTGCTATCCATTCAAAAGCTTTGGTATTAGCAGTTACTATTTTAGCATGAAGGTCGAAAAGAAATATAAACTGATTACTATTTTCAAAAATTGCATTAAGACTTGCAGCTGAAGACCTATAAGCTTTTCCTGCATTTGTTCTTTCAGTGGCATCTTCAAATACAGCGAGATGAATACCTGGGAGAAAGTCTGCTACTCCTCTGAACTGTATATATCTGATTTCCTCTTGGCTGATTTTATATTTATAAAAACCATCAATGAATTTATTCTTCATAAATCCATTCCAGTAGCTGTTTTGATCTTCTACAGGCTGGTGAGGGAAGAGATCTTTGATATTACTATTCCTAATTGTTTCTATAGATAAATTATAGATTCTTGCTGCTGCAGGATTTGCTTCGAGAATGATACCATTATTACCTATTAAAAAAATTCCTTCCAAAACTGAATCAAAGAGTTTGGCAAAATCCCCTTTTAGGAAGCCGCCCTGTTTTTCATTCAACCAGAAGTGTAGTATCTGATCATCACTGGATTTGTCATAATTGAGTTCACACTCATAAAACTTTCCTTCTTTCCCAAATGGTGCTAGAAGCACTCGGGATGGACTGTCCGGCAAAGCATTAGAAGGAATTGAATTTAGATCCTGAGAAAAAATTTCAAGAAAACTGTCTTCCTTGCGCGCAAGGTACTTTTCACCTAACAGATCTTTTGCCTTTCTGTTAAGGTAGAGTACTGAAAAAGTCCTGTCTGTAATAACTAATGGAACAGGAGCAGATTCAAGGATTGAGTTTAAACCTTTTTTATCTAGATTTTTGATATTCAAGCTTCTTTAATCTTAAATCTAGATAATTTGTAGTAAACCTTCTGTTGAAGTTAAGCCAAAATATTACTTAACCTTCAAAATTTTCAGTTCTTCACCAATTGAAACCGCATTATCATTTTTACTATTCCACTCCTGAATTTCCTTTACCGAAACACTATATTTTCTTGAAATACTGTAAAGCGTTTCTCCTTTCTCTACTTTATGAATGAAAAAATTACCTGATCCAGAACCTTTAATTTCTGTGCTTCCTGTTTTGCGAGTAGTATTGATCTCTCTGATTTTTAACTGATATCCTGGTTTCAAGCCACCTTCCAGGTAATTAAAATATTTAAGAGAATCAACAGTAGTTGAATACATTTTTGAGATACCGTATAAAGTCTGACCTGTTTCCACAATGTGAATCTGATAATTTTTCTCAATATCCGGATCGGTTGTCCTGATATAGCTGTCCATAAATATAGACTCATCTTTTGGTTCAGCCGCCTTATTTTTAACCTCTGGCTTTGCTTCTACAACCTTTGCCTCCGGCTTTTCTTCAGTTTTTAGATCTTTGATGACCTCATTATTCTCAACCGGAGTCTTTACTGTCTCAGGAATCTTATCAATAATGACAGGCTTAATTTCAATTGGCGTATCCTTTGGACGTCTTTTCTTCAGCCATAATACTCGTCCAGGTTTAAGAGCCTTTTCAGACAGCTTCATCCTGTTTTTCCTCTTAATATCATTAACTCTAATTCCGTATTGATCGGAAACGTCTTGGAGGGTTTCTCCGGGCTTTACTGTATGAAACATTACAATAGCTCTGCTTCTTTTAGGTTCCAGATAATAGATCTTACCTGGCTTCACTTTATCGAAAGTATTAAGATCATTATAAGCTAAAAGCTGAGTTGTTGTAATTCCCCCCTGATAGGCCAGCTTAGCGAATGAATCTCCTTCTTTTGCTTTAATTACCTTTAATCCATTTATCTCTGACAAAATAGGAATTTCACCCACAGGAATATCGGGTACAATTTCCTGTTTCCTTCTGAATAAATGCCATCCCCCTTTTCTCTCTGAATTAACCACTTTTTCAGATTCATTCTGACTTGCCATCACTATCTGCTGATCTGCTTTTGAAAGCAAGACAACTACATATGTTTTATCATTAGGAATCTTTCTGCTCAATACCCATTTGTTATAGCTCAACACATCTTCTTTTGCTACACGGGTTTCATCAGCTATTTCTTCAAGAGATTTATGATGACAATTTGTATATTCTACAAGTTTAAAATTTGGCTTGGGATTTTTACCTACTTTGTCCTGGTAAGCTATTTTATGTGCCAGAAACTTGATAACATACCAATGCATTCCGCCATCAATTTCCATCTTCTTACTACCAACATATTTTTTTTCAACATGTGGCTGAACTCCACCAAGACCAAGGTTGTAGGACAATAGAGCGTAGATCCAGTTGTTCAAAGTTGCATTGTTTCTCTTAAGATATTTTGCGGCACCTCTGGAAGCAGAGACTATATTCATTCGCTCATCGATATCATGATCCACACGCAGTCCGACTTCAATGGCACTTTCCTTCTTAAACTGCCAATATCCTACAGCCTTTGAAGAAGAGACAGCATCAGGAACAAGGCTGCTTTCCTGGATAGCCAGGTATTTAAACTCATCCGGGAAATCCTCTTCTCTAAATACTTTTTCTACAAGTGGAAAGTATAAATCTGCTTTTTCAACTTTTAAATCTAAATATTTTGGGTTACGATAGAGCGCATCTACTTCTGCTTGTATAGTCTTTCTGGCTTTATCCGTAAACCTCAGCTCCATATCGACAAAATATATTTTTTCCGGTACTTCCGGGATCTGGCCAAGTACAAGCTGATGAATGAATAATAACCAAACAAACAATCCTTTTCTCATCATTTTTTTCTTATCAGTAAAAGCCCGTCTCTGACAGGTAACATCACATTTTCAACCCTTTCATCATTCTGAACCATGTCATTAAAATCCATAAGTGCTTTGGTATCTTTATCCATCCTGGGAATATCTTTAAATACCTTACCGCTCCAAAGCACGTTATCAGCAAGTATATATCCCCCTTGCTTAACTTTGTCAAACACCAGATCATAATATTTCTGATAATTGATTTTATCCGCATCTATGAACACAAGATCAAATTGCATATCCAGCTCTGGAATTATATCAAGAGCATTTCCTATTTTTTGTTCAATCTGCTTTCCCTTATCTGACTTTTCAATAAAGCTACGTGCAAAAGACTCTATTTCTTCATTAACATCAATTGTAATGAGTTTTCCTTCAGGAGGTAACCCTTCAGCTAGGCAAATAGCAGAATACCCCGTAAAAGTACCTATTTCAAGCACAATTTGAGGTTTAATCATATGAGAAATCATTGAAAGAAATCTTCCCTGTATATGCCCGGAAACCATTCTCGGCATTAAAATCTTGGCATGTGTTTCCCTGTCAAGTCTCTTTAGCAGGTCTGACTCAGGAGTAGAATGTTGTTCTACATATTGTTCCAGATCTTTTGATATGAATTCCATTATTTTATTCAGGAAGGTAAGTGAGGTAACTAAACTGATCTTCATCAAAGATTTCTTCCGCAATCTCCTGCAACTCCAGTGCAGAAGTTTTTCGGATCTTTTTGAATATCTCATTCAGGTCTTCAATCTGACCAAGGTCAAGTAAGCTCTTTCCCATCATTTGCATGAAGGAAATATTACTTTCTTCTGCCATCGCTAATTGTCCTATAAGTTGTTCCTTGCAGGTATGCAATTGAAGACTTCCAAGAGGATTGTCTTTGAGTTTCCGCAGTTCTTTTTTAACGAGGTTAAGACTTTTTTCAACCTGCTTCTTTTCAGTACCGAAATATATTGAAAGGTTACCCGTGTCTACAAATGAATTATAATTGGCTTCCACATTGTATACAAGACCATGTTTTTCTCTCAGAGACATATTTAACCTTGAGTTCATGCTCGGCCCTCCCAGTAGATTTATCAGCATAAAAAATGGTAATCTCTTTTCATCTTTTATGGAATATGCTTTATTGCCCAATATACAATGCGCTTGTTGAATTTTCTTATTAACCACAAGGATTCTGGGCTTATAAGCATTAAATGGACTCCTTTTTTTCTTAACTGCTCTAAGTGGAATTTCTGAAAAATACTTTTCTGCAAGTTTCTTTACTTTACTCACAGGAATATTGCCGACAGAAGAAAATATGATTTTTCTGGTATCAAGATTTTCTTTTAGAAAATCAATAAAATGTTTTTTCTGAAATGATTTAACCGTATTATTTTTTCCCAGAATGGTGTGGGCTAAAGAATGCTTGCCATAAATGAGCTCTTCAAAATCTTCATGCACGGACTCTTCTGGAGAATCTTCATACATTGACATTTCTTCAAGTATAACAGTTTTTTCTTTTTCTATTTCTTTCTCAGGAAATGTAGAATTAAAAGTTATGTCAGCCAGCAGATCTACTGCTTTTTCATAATGGTCATCAAGGATTGAGGCATAAAAGCAGATTTTTTCTTTTGTAGTATATGCATTCAACTCGCCTCCGAATACCTCAAGTCTGTTGATGATATGAAAAGATTTACGTTTTTGTGTGCCCTTGAAAGCCATATGCTCCCAAAAGTGGGCAATGCCATGTTCCTCCGGATGCTCGTCCCTGCTGCCAACATCCAGTACAAATCCGCAATGGGCTATTTTAGTATGGGATACAAATCTATGAACAACCCTGAGCCCATTGCTCAGGGTAAAAATTTCATAATCTTTCATTAAACAAATTAACTCATAAGTACTGACAAATCGAAATCAACTAGTCCCAGATGATCTCCAGTACTTCCTGACCAAAAGCTACAGTAGTTCTGGCGATTCCTGGTATTCTCTTGATTTTCAGTCTGCCTTTGTGTACCGTACCGATTTCCTGGTATTTTACTATTGTTTCATTCTTTTTGTGAAACAGAACTACATCTGCATTGAGATTTTTATCAATCTTTATCTGAACCTTGGAGCCTGAAACATGTTTTTCATCAGAATGAGTTAACTTGAAATCTGGATTTTCCATTAGCGCTATGGCTCTTGAAGCAAGAGGAACTCCATATCCGATAAAGTTATTCCCATAAGGATATAAATGTCCGCTTTTTTCCATAATGGCTTTTAATTCCTTATTAGATTTATTAGGATCCATTTGCATCAGACAAGCGACAAATCCTGCAACAGCGGGAGCAGAAAATGAAGTACCATTTGGTGAAAAACAGCTAACATTAGGTTTCATGTAATTTAAAAACTCAGGACCAATGCTACTGTATGAAATTTTATCCCAATATCTGTCTCTGGTTGCTCCCACAGATAATACACCTTCTGCATCAGCAGGAGAAGAAATAATTCTCCAACCAGGATTACTACCTTCGTTTCCTGCAGATACAACAACAAATATTCCTTTATCTGCCACTGCAGTCTGAGCTGCTTTACTTATTCTGGTTGTTTTTCCGTTCATTTCTTCCGGTTTATAATTTTCTTTAGGATCATCCATATTTATCGCATATCCCAGAGAAGTATTCACCAGCCTTACTCCTAAACTATCCAACCATTCTATGGCTTCAATCCACTTATCTTCTTCTCCTCTGTATTCTCTTGCACCATTTTCAGTTCTTGCCAGGTAAAAATTACTGTTTACTGCCAAACCTGTCTGAGTTTTCTGCTGGGGGTAATATCCACTTATCATCTGAAGTACGGTTGTTCCATGAGAATCAGCATCAGTAGCAGATTCACTCATTATGTCCTTTCTGGAAGGATCCTGAAAATCTCTCTGGCCTTTAATCCTTTCTTCTTCAAATAAATGAACAAGATATCTATCTGAATTAGCCTGAAGAAAACCTGCATCTATTACACCTATGGTAACACCTTCCCCTGTAAGGTTTTTAGCCAGCATTGCATTCGACTGCATCTGTATCATTGCGATATGATAGTTTTCCGGTTTCAAATTAGTTTCGCTACCAGTAATGATAATATCCCTGTTAACCGGTTCCACTGATGCAACAAAAGGCATTTCGGATATTTGCTTCAACTGGTCTTGATTAAGAAATACAGAGACGGAATTAAACCATCGTGATTTACTTTGAATGTCAATACCGGAATTAGTGAGCGTCTTAATATATAGCGGATTAACAGGCACATCTGAGTATTGATATAGTGCCAGATTAAATCGTTTTCTGTTTTTGATCGTTTCGGAACTTAAATACTTTTCGTAATCATAATTCTGAATATCTTTATCTTTAAAATTAACCCAGTATTTATTCTGGCCGAACGAATAAACTGAAATGAAACAAAAGAATATGGTTTTTATTATTTTATTCATAAATATCAATTTTCAAAACGATTTATAAAATTACTTTAAAATGAAATACCTACCTATTGATAAGGGCCTTTTTGTAAAAAACAGATCAAATTTTGTTAGTCAACTTAAACCCGGGTCCATTGCAATATTTGTTTCCAATGATATATATCCCACCAATGCTGACGGCACTCTGCCCTTCCGACAAAATAACGATCTATTTTACCTCTCAGGTATAGACCAGGAAGAGACTATTCTTGTTTTATTTCCTGATGCAAAAAGTGAGTCTCTAAGGGAAATTCTTTTTATCAGAGAAACGAATGAACATATCGCAACCTGGGAAGGAAACAAACTTACTAAAACCGAAGCTTCAGCGGCATCAGGGATTCCCACTATATACTGGTCTTCTCAGTTTAAATCTGTATTAAACTCTTTAATATTCGACTGCTCTTCGATTTACTTAAACTACAATGAGCATACCAGAGCAGATAAACAAGTATTGTCAAAGGAAGAAAGATTTGCAAAATGGTGTAAGAAAAATTACCCCTTACATACCTATGAACGATCTGCTCCCATTCTTCATAAACTCCGGTCAATAAAATCAGAAATAGAAATAGAACAGATGAAAACAGCTGTGAATATCACAGAAAAAGCTTTCAGGAGAGTACTAAACTTCGTAAAACCTGGAGTAATGGAATACGAAATTGAGGCAGAAATAGCTTACGAATTTCTTAAAAACCGTTCACGCGGACCTGCTTATCAATCCATAATCGCTTCTGGAGCAAACAGTTGTATTCTACATTATGTAGTAAATGACCAAAGGTGTAAAGATGGGGATATACTGCTCCTGGACTTTGGAGCGGAATATGCCAACTATGCTGCAGACCTCACCAGAAGTATACCAGTAAATGGAAAATACACCTCAAGACAGAAAGATGTTTACAATGCCGTCCTTAAAGTCATGAAAGAAGCTAAAAAACTCTTGGTGGCAGGAAATAATTTTAAAACCTACAATGAAACCGTAGGTAAAATTGTGGAAGAAGAATTAATAAAACTAAAACTACTTGACAATAAGGAAGTTAAAAACCAAGACCCAGCCAATCCATTATACAGAAAATATTTTATGCATGGAGTCAGTCACTACCTAGGTCTGGACGTACACGATGTAGGCAGCAGAAATGCCATATTTGAAAACGGAATGGTTTTTACCGTCGAGCCAGGCATTTATATTAAAGAAGAAGGATTAGGCATACGAATTGAAAATAATATACTTCTTTCAGAAAAAGGACCAATCGATTTAATGGAAAATATTCCAATTGAAGCTGACGAAATTGAAGAACTAATGAATTCAGGCAAATAATTTTTGTACCTTTGGCAACTCTCAAAAAAATCTTCCTCTGAATATGAGGAGGAAGCATTATTTGTGAAAAACTTATTGTAACCTTTGTTTAAAAGCTCAAGTACAAATCAAAAAGGAATAATACTACTCCTATGAAACAGTTTTTTACCGTAGGCCTTATTTTCATTTTCATAACGCTTTCCAGTTTTAATCAGCCTGATGCCAAGACTTATTATGAAAATGGTTTAGCTAGTCTTAATAGAAAAGAATATATTCAGGCCATTGGGGAATTTACCAACGCAATTAGCTTAAAACCTGATTTTGCAGATGCTTATTACCATCGAGCATATGCTAAGGATCTTTTAGGCAAGAAAATGGGATTCTTCAGCTCAGAGCTATGTACTGATTTTGTAAGTGCAATGAAATTGGGGAAAGAAGATGCCGCTGCAAAACTTGAAAAGAGCTGCATGGGCGAATGTTTTGACCTGGATGGTGCTTTTTTTGAACCGGAAGTAGTTTATTGTGCGGATTTTAGCTCTAAAATTCTGACCGATTTACCGGCAAATAGTGACCACCTGATTTACCTGGTAAAACTTAATTTCTTTAATAACAAAGCAACTACAATCTCTGATAAATTCGGGAAACTAACTGCTCTGTTATCATTAGATCTTAATAGTAACCAGATAACAACTGTTTCTCCTTCTATAGGAAAATTAGTACATCTCAAGGAATTAAGTCTTAACAAAAATAAAATTACGACGCTTCCTTATGAATTCGGGAATCTGAAAAATCTTAAGATATTAAATCTAAGACAAAACGCATTAGCAGAGTTACCCAAATCTGTCGCAACTTTATCCTCTCTTGAAACTCTTGACCTGGCGCTAAACAAACTAACCAGTTTGCCAATAGAAATAGCAAACTTAAAAAATCTTAAAACTCTTGTTCTGGTTGGAAATGAGTTAAGTAAAAAAGAACAAGATAAGGTAAAAGCCTTATTACCAAACACTACCATTCACTTCGAATAAAAAGAAGAAGTATATAAATAAAAAAGTCCCGGAATTCGGGACTTTTTTATTTATTAAAATTTATGTTTTTAATTAGTTTACAGAAATTCTTCTGAAAGCAGAAACTGTCAAGCCTTTCTGAACACTATCAAGCATCTGGCTGATAGTTTTAGAATTATCTTTTACGAATTCTTGGTTCAACAATGTATTGTCTTTATAGAATTTATTCAATTTACCAAGAGCGATTTTCTCAAGCATAGCTTCTGCTTTTCCTTCAGCTCTTGCCTGCTCTTTTCCAATCTCAATCTCTCTTTGAACAACACTTGGATCTACATCACCTTTATCAAGAGCAATTGGCTTCATAGCAGCGATTTGCATTGCTACATCTTTACCAACTTCAGTAAAGTTACCGCCAGCTACACCTTTAAGAGCAACCAATACTCCAAGTTTAGCACCACCATGGATATAAGGAACAACCTGATCACCAGTAACTCTCTCGTAAGAACTTACTTCTACCTTTTCGCCAATTTTACCAACTAGATCTGTGATATGTTCCTGAATTGAAAGGTTTCCAGATTTCAGGCTAAGTAACTCATCAATTGATGCTGGTTTATTTTTGTCAGCAACCTCAAGGATCATTGATCCTAGTTTCTGGAACTCTTCATTTTTCGCTACAAAATCTGTTTCGCAGTTCAATGCAACAATAATACCTTCATTGCCTTTGTCATTTGTTTTCACAAATACGGAACCTTCTTTAGCTTCTTTATCAGATCTTGAAGCTGATACTTTTTGACCTTTTTTTCTAAGAATATCAATGGCAGTTTCGAAATCTCCATTTGCTTCTGTAAGTGCCTTTTTGCAATCCATCATTCCGGCACCTGTCATTTGTCTTAGCTTATTAACATCTGTTGCTGATATAGACATCGCTTTAAGTATGTTTAAAGTTTTTATTTAGTTTTGATTGTGAACACCCTAAAAAAAATTGAACATTGAAGGAAGTCCAATGTTCAACTTTATAATTGATAAGAATTTTTAATTATTCTTCGATATCTGCGGATCTCTTAGTTTCTTCTTCCTCTTTCAGTTTGGCATCATCTTTATCTTTCTTTCTCTCAACCAAACCCTCCTCGATAGCCTGACCGATCGCCTGTGTGATAATTGCAATTGATTTGTATGCATCATCATTAGCAGGGATTGGGAATTCAACCGTATTTGGATCTGAGTTTGTATCAACCATCGCAAACACTGGTATATTTAATTTTTTCGCTTCTTTGATTGCGATATGCTCCTTTTTAGCATCTACAACAAAAAGAGCTGCAGGAAGACGAGTTAACTCAGAAATACCTCCAAGTACTTTCTCCAATTTTTCTCTTTCTCTTGTAATTGTAAGTTTTTCTCTTTTTGCAAGTGCTGTATAAGATTCATCTTTCATCAACTTATCGATAGAAGACATCTTCTTAAGAGATTTTCTTACTGTAACAAAATTGGTCAGCATTCCACCTAACCATCTTTCAGTTGCATAAGGCATTTTAAGTCTTTTCGCCTCTTCGGCTACAACTTCTTTTGCCTGCTTTTTAGTTGCTACGAAAAGGACTTTTCTTCCTGATCTTACAACACCTTTAATAGCAGCACAAGCATCGTCAAGACAAGCAAGCGTTTTATTTAAATCGATCAAGTGGATTCCATTTTTCTCCATGAAGATGTATGGAGCCATTTTAGGATCCCACTTTCTGGTTAAGTGACCGAAGTGAACACCTGCCTCTAATAAGTCTTTATATTCTATTTTCTTTGCCATCGTCAAATCGAGATCTGAATTTCTATAATATTAACGTTTACTGAACTGGAATCTTCTTCTAGCTTTTCTTCTACCATATTTCTTTCTCTCAACCATTCTTGGATCCCTGGTTGTAAGACCTTCCTTCTTCAGTGGCAGACGACTATCCGAGCTAATTTCGATCAATGCTCTGGAGATTGCAAGTCTAACAGCTTCTGCCTGACCTCTTATACCTCCACCCTGAACATTTACATTCACATCATATTTACCAAGAGCATTGGTTAGTGCAAATGGTTGATTTACTGTAGTCTGAAGTATTTCATTCGGAAAATACTCTTTTAAATCTCTGTCGTTTACAGTAACGTTTCCTTTGCCTGAAGTTAAATATATTCTTGCTACGGATGTTTTTCTTCTGCCTATTGCGTTAATAGTTTCCATTAACTATATTTCTTAATTATAGATTGATGACTTTTGGTTGTTGAGCTGCATGCGGATGCTCTGCACCTTCATATACATACAGATTTTTGAAAATAGCTCTTCCGATTCTGTTTTTAGGTAACATTCCTCTTACAGCATTTTCAATAATATATCTAGAAGACTTGTTTTTCAATTCACGAGGTGTTGTGAATCTTTGTCCACCTGGATGACCAGTGTGTCTTGTGTAAACTTTATCTTCAAATTTCTTCCCGGTAAAGCGAACTTTATCAGCATTAATAACGATAACGTTATCTCCACAATCCACATTGGGAGTGAAACTAGCTTTATGTTTTCCCCTGATAATTTTTGCAATCTCACTCGCAACTCTACCTACAATCAGATTCTCTGCATCTACGATAACCCAGTCTTTCTTAACTGTCTCATTAGTCGCAAAACTGGTTCTATAACTTATGCTATCCATTTTTAATTTTTATTCTGTTTACTATATAAAGCATACTTCCCCTTAAAAAGGGACACAAAGATATAACTTTATATTTTCAAAAACAACTTTACCGAAAAAATTTGCAATTCTTTATCCACATTCATTAAAAGAACTAAGGATCAACAATTTAGGAGTATTTTTTTAATTGTTTTACCAAAACTTCAAAATCCTTAGGATAAGGGGCTTCTGCAAAGATAGTCTTTTCTTCGCTATTTTTAAACTCCAAAGATCTGGCATGGAGGGCTACTCTCTGAATAAGGGGCATTTCTTCTGTATCCTGCTTCAAATTAAAATTTTTCTTTAATGAAGATAAATATAAAGGTTTACCACCATATTGCCCATCACAGGTTATCGGTGCTTTTAAACATGTCAGATGTATCCTGATCTGGTGCATCCTCCCTGTAATAGGATAACAGGCCACTAATGTATGCTTTTTAAATACTTCTATCGTATTAAAAATTGTTTCCGCAATTTTTCCTTTTTGTTTATCAATTTTCACTATTCCATCTGAGCTGGCATAAATAGGCAAATAAACATCCACACCCTCAAATTCATGAACTCCATCAACAACAGCATGATATTGTTTGGTAACATTTCTGTCCTCAAACTGAATAGACAAGTGACGGTAAGCTTCCGGTGTTTTTGCCAATGCCAAAACACCAGATGTTTCTTTGTCAAGCCTATGACAAACCTTAATATCCGGATAGATTTCTCTTGCCATTTCAAGAATGTTGGTCTTGGTAGCATCTCTATCTTCCAGTGTAGATATATAAGGAGGTTTATTTATCAATAAATATTCCTCATCTTCAAAAATTATCAGGTCTTTAAAACTAGCCCTTTTCATTAATTACTTTACCTTTCCTTAGTTTAAAAGAGAATATAGTTCCTTCTCCCATTATACTTGACACATAAATCTTTGAGTCATGAGCTTCCAAAATATGCTTTACAATGGCCAGCCCCAGCCCTGTCCCACCTTTGTCTTTTGATCTGCTTTTCTCAACTCTGTAAAACCTCTCAAAAATTCTGTTTAAATGCCTTGATTCTATTCCCGGTCCATCATCCTGAACAGAAACGAACACATAATCATTCTGATAATTAAAGGAAACAGTAATGTTGCCTCTCTCCTTTCCATACTTTATCCCATTTACTATGAGGTTTGTGAGTACCTGGCCTATTCTGTATTTATCTGCATAAATATAACATGACCTGGGTGTATGTTTGTGAAATCTGAGCTTCACGCCTCTTCTTCCTGCAGTTTCCTCCAGCTGCTCAAATATATCCTCTGCAAGTCTGTGAATATCAAAATTCTGACATTGCATTTTTATTTCCCCTATTTCTAATTGAGAAATAGTTAGAAGATCTTCAACCAGAACATTAAGACTATCGAGATTATTTGCAGCTTTAGTAAGAAATTTATCCCTTACTCCTTCGTCTTCAATAGCCCCATCAATTAAAGTATGAATAAAACCCTGGGCTGCAAAGATAGGGGTTTTTAATTCGTGGGAAACATCAGCCAGAAACTCTCTGCGAAAGGTTTCCAGCTTCTTTAATTCTGTAATTTCCTGCTCTTTCCTCGAGGCAAAATCAACAATCTCTTCATGCAGTCTAGAAAGAGGGTCTTCCACTTTCACAAGTTCCCCTTTGGTCAGCTCATAATCCTTCTTTTTTACTTTGGTAAGGAGTGTATAGAGCTTATGAATTTCTGTAAAAATCAAATGCTCAAACACCAGATAGTATAAAAGATAAGTTAATACAAACACTATCACCGTGGCTCCCAAAATATAAAGCTGGCTAATATCAGTGTATAATGAAAAGAAGCAGGCAGTTATTACTCCGGTCCACAAAGCCAATAGGACAGGAAGAATTTTAGAATTAGATAACATCACTAATCAATGTTCTCAAATTTATATCCGATACCTTTGACGGTTTTGATATAATCCTCCCCTATTTTCTCTCGTACTTTTCTGATATGTACATCGACTGTCCGAGGAACAACAAAGACATCCGTACCCCATATTTTTTTCAACAGGTCATCTCTGCTAAATACCGTATTAGGATGCTGTGTCAGAAAATAAAGCAATTCGAATTCTTTTTTCGGAAGGACAATTTCCTCATCATCCTTCTTTACCACATAACTTGATCTGTCAATAATGAGTCTGCCTATCTTAACAGATTCATGTTCAATTTTATTCTTTGAATCTCTCCTAAAAAAAGCTGATACTCTGCTCATTAATGCCCTGGGCTTTATAGGCTTTGTAAGATAATCATCAGCTCCTGCATCAAATGCAGCTACTTCAGAATATTCTTCGGATCTGGCGGTAAGAAAAATTATAAAGACATCTTTTAGCTTAGTGATTTCTTTTATCCTTCTGCATGTTTCAACGCCATCCATTTTTGGCATCATAATATCCAAAAGAATTAATTGAGGAAGAAATTCCTTTGCCACTTCTATCCCCTTCACACCACTGGTAGCAGTACGAACTTCATATCCTTCCTTTTCAAGGTTATATTGAAGAAGTTCCAGGATATCAGGTTCATCGTCTACTATCAGTACTTTATTATTCTTACTCATATCAATTCAATAAGATCATTTACAAAGTGACTCCAGCATATTTACGAGGCTTTCCCCTCTTAAATTAGTTGCTACGACCTTGCCATCTTTATCTAAAAGAAAAGTAGCTGGAATGCCCCTTACCCCATATAGCTGGGCAGCAGATGACTGCCAGCCCTTTAAATCAGATACATGAGACTCCCATTTTAATCCATCTTTTAGAATTGCCTGGGTCCAATTATCTTTATTATTATCCAGAGATACGCTGTAGACAGTGAATCCTTTATCTTTAAACATATCATAAGCCCTGACTACATTCGGATTTTCCTTTCTGCATGGGCCGCACCAGGAAGCCCAGAAATCAAGTAATACAATCTTGCCCTTCAGGGATGAGAGAGTAATTACTTTTCCTGAAGGATCCGTAAGTTTAATATCCGGAGCTTCTTCACCCACCGCTGGAGCTCCTTTGGGAATGGTTTTGATAAATTTTATTGCAAAAGGAGATTTTGGATATTCTTTTTCATAAGCAACAGCAAGCGACCTCGCAGTGGACTGATCGTGTGGTAAAAATATCTTTATGAATGTACTATAAACAATTTCCCGCTGCAGTGAGCCTGGAAGAGTTAGAGACATGATCCTATTA
This sequence comes from Sporocytophaga myxococcoides, assembly GCF_000775915.1. NCBI lineage: Bacteria > Pseudomonadati > Bacteroidota > Cytophagia > Cytophagales > Cytophagaceae > Sporocytophaga > Sporocytophaga myxococcoides. Next base: position 98,851 of record NZ_BBLT01000001.1, on the reverse strand, counting down.
GCTGCAAGCTTATATTCTTCAATGTTTGGCTCAACAAAACGCTGTAAATACATGGAAATCTTTGAAGAGAGCATATCTCCTCTTGATAATTCATCATCTTTGAAATCAGAAGGCTTAAAGAAATTTTCCCTCGTAGTAGAATCATCAGTATGGAAGACGTTCCCTAACTTTCCTATAAAATACCCATCATAATTCTTTGAGATTTCTTTATAAAAATTATTAAGATCTCTGTTTAAAGAATCTAGCTTTACCTGTAATTTCTTAATCTCTACTGAATAATTTTCAGAATTATAAGCATTTTGGGCCATGATATGCTGAGCTTCTTTGTCAAGTTTAGCCAGGTGTTGCTGATATTCGTTATTGCGTTTCAGAAACAAAATATATCCTTCATTCTCTTTGCTTTTATCTATATGCAGTCCCGCTGGGATATTATTCAAATCTGCTGATACAGAAAGATTCTCTTCTCCTAAAATACATACAAAGGAATTCTCCTCAGATACCCCTATTCTATAAAATCCGCGGGGAAGGGCATTTTTAAACTTAAAAGAAAATAAGCCATTGTTTAATTTGACCGAATCCGATTTTGTTATTTCAGGACCAAAAATCCTGTAAAGATATACATATGGATTTTTACCAGAATTTTTAAATTCTCCGGTGACAGTTACACCTTTCCCAATAGATAAATGGCTTATAAATAGGAAAAACAGGAATAAACTCTTGTAATATTTAGTGAAATTCATGGAAGTTCTCAGTAAAACTTTTGCATAAATTTAAGCAATTGACTGGAGAAATCAGTGTTACTTAAAACAAATAGGGTGCTTAAGTCCCTCATAACCTTTTAAATCAATCTCTACAGCTCCAACTACCATATCTGCTTCTACCTTCAGAGGTATTTTATTTTTATCATCTGAAAGCCACAACCTGATGGAGCTTCCACCTTTAAACAATTCGTTATCAGGCATTATAGGTGACAATTTAATTGCAGTAATAGAACCGAATTTTGTTTTCACCTGCCCCTTTCCTAGATACTTTACTGAAAAATCATAAAGTTTATCCTCAAAAAAAGCATTTACCTTAAGTGTATCATTTAAATGGAGGGCATTGTAATTTATTGTTCGGAGAAAATAATAACCACTTATAATATCCTGCACATCATCTGTAATAGAATATATTCTTGTCTCTTTTTTATTCCCCTTTGTCTCTCTTTCAAGATTCACCTGATTACTTTTGTAATCAAAGTAAGCATATTCCTTTAATCGGTACTTACCTTCTTCAATTGTACGAAACGCTCTCTGAGGATTTTTTGAGGAAGTGTCAATATAGGTTCCCCATTGGTCTCTGATTCTTAATGCAAAATCAAATGCGCCGGTTGATCGTCCCGTTACCGTGGCCTTATAGCAAACCTTATTATTAACCAGATAAAGCTTAGGGTGAACCTCGATCCTCGCCTCACCTGCATTCATAAAACCATAATGAATTCTGTACTCCAGCACTTCATTGGGACCATAAGGCATCTCTCTGGAAATAGGCAAAGAAGGTCCTACAAATCCGAACAGGAAAGGAATAAGGCCAATTAAAAAAAGTAATTTATTTTTCATGCTACTTACTATGGTAAAAGAACCTACGAGATCTCCATTATTACTCCAAAATTTATAGTAAAGGATATCTCTTTTTCAAATGATCCAAATACCTTTTAAAATTACCATTAAATTTGGTATTCAACTCAATTTTAAATTCATCCTGTTTGGATAAATATCTTTGATAATCCAAAAAGAAAGTATTGTTGACATTTTTATTCTTCCGAACTTTTTTCCCGTTAGAAATTAAAAAGTCCCTGAAAATAGTTGTTACTCTTGACAGATAGATTTCTTTCCTTTTTAATTTTTCCTGCAAAGACATTGCCGATCCTAATGTTTTATAAAATATTTTCAGAGAATCTGAATGAGCAAGGACCAGGTCGGCAAACTTATCCGAAACTTCCTCTGATTTTTGAAAATCTTTCAATTCAGGAGAGTCAGGTCCATATTTGGATTTCAGGAATAGCAAAGCTCCCTCATAACCAACGAAACTAGCCAGATTTTCATTGAATTCCACATTATCTTTTGCATACAATGTGCTATGAGTAAGTTCATGAATAAAAAGATCGGCCAACGCTCCAGGACTTTTATCCAGCATACTCGATAAAATAGGATCATTAAAAAAACCTAAAGTAGACCATGCTCCTACTTCATCTATTGATGTGTCAAATCCCCTTTGACTCATTTTTCTTTCTTCTTCCACAGCCTTTTCATAATCAAAGAAGCCTTTGTAGGAAAAACTTCCGGCGATAGGAAATGACCACTCAAATGCTTTTAACTCAAATGGTTCAGAGGCAGTTACAACCCACAAAATAGGCTTTCCTTTTTGATCATAAAATGATGTATACTGATCTTTAACATCTAATCCAAGAGAATCTTTTGCAAAAGCCTTAATCTCATCTATAAGTCTGATCTTCTGCTTGATAGAATCTGCAACATGAACATCCTCCAAAACCTCACTCACAGGTCTGGTATTCCGTATAATTGAAATTTGACCTTTCGCCTGACCAAGACCATAAATTAGTTCTTTATGATAAAATCCAAGAAACAGTATCAACAAACTGATTAATGTTAAAAAAAAGTATCTGAGGACTTTTTTAACTTTTATTGAGCTCTTATTCATTTTCGATGTAAATCTAAAAAATCGTTTAATAGTTTCATTGAACCGGATATTTTACATTTCTCCCTTGTTAATAACTTTTCAAGTCAAATTTTAGAGATCCGAACTAAAATTTTTAATTTTCAACTATAAATGAAAATTCTCCCAAGGCGAACTTTTACATTTATCTACTTTGTTAAAAATTTTAACATACACATCTAATTAAATACCAGCAACTTTAAAACAAAAAATAAAATTTAAAATATTTCTTGCTAATTATTTTAGCAACTTGTAATATTGCATAAATATTAATCATCTCACATGAGCAAAGCCGAAAAACTAAAAGCCCTTCAGCTGACAATAGATAAGCTGGAAAAAACATACGGAAAAGGTACCGTAATGAAGTTAAGTGATGAAAAAGTTACAGATGTTCCTGCAATCGGAACCGGTTCACTTGGACTTGATCTTGCTTTAGGTATTGGAGGTTTGCCACGTGGAAGGATAGTTGAGATATATGGTCCTGAATCTTCAGGAAAAACAACTCTGACGATGCACTGCATTGCCGAAGCTCAAAGACAAGGCGGTCTTGCTGCATTTATAGATGCAGAGCACGCGTTTGACAAAGTTTACGCAGAGAAGTTGGGAATAGATACTGAAAACCTTCTTATTTCACAACCTGACAATGGTGAGCAAGCGCTTGAAATTGCAGAGCATCTTATCAGATCTGGAGCTATTGATATCATTGTAATTGACTCTGTAGCGGCTTTGGTTCCCAAAGGCGAGATTGAAGGTGAAATGGGAGACAGCAAGATGGGCTTACAAGCAAGATTAATGTCGCAGGCACTTAGAAAGCTTACAGGAGCTATTAACAAAACTGGCTGCTGCTGTATATTCATCAACCAGCTAAGAGATAAGATCGGTGTTATGTTCGGTAACCCTGAGACTACAACCGGCGGAAATGCACTTAAATTCTATGCTTCCGTAAGACTGGATATCCGTCGTATAGGCCAGATTAAAGAAGGTGCTGAGAATATTATCGGTAACAGAACCAAAGTAAAAGTTGTAAAAAATAAGCTTGCACCTCCTTTCAAAGTTGTTGAGTTTGATATCATGTATGGAGAAGGTATTTCTAAAGTGGGTGAAATAATTGACCTTGGAGTTGAGCTTGAAATTATTCAGAAATCCGGATCATGGTTCTCCTACTCAGGAAACAAACTAGGTCAGGGTAGAGATGCTGTGAAAGAAATTCTTTCTGACAATCCTGAACTTATGGAGGAAATAGATGCTAAAATCAGAGCTAAGATCATGCAATCCTCTGACGCTCTTGACGATAAAGAAAAAAAAGAAGAAGAACCAACTCCTGCACCTTCCAAACCAGCAAAAGCTGAAAAGGCAGAAAAAGCTGAGAAAGCCGAAAAGGTTAAATAAACAGACATCCTATTTATATATTCATAATCAAAAAGCTGAGCCCCATCGCGTTCAGCTTTTTGCTTTTAGAGAGACTCAGCTAAACTGCTCTCTTCCATTAAATTTCAACTTAAAATTTAAAATTATTAGGCCAGAATTTTCACGCAGGTAAAGTTAATTACACAAAAAAAAATTAAGGCTGAATCGAAAATCAAAACAATTATTATCTTTGCAAGCCCTATTTTAAATTTAATACCGTAATATTAACGAATGAAACTCTCAGAATTTAAGTTTACCCTACCTTCAGAATTACTTGCTCTTTATCCTGCAGAAAACAGAGACGAATCACGACTAATGGTTGTAAATCGTGCTGACGGAACCATTGAGCATAGAATCTTCAAAGACATTGTTGATTACTTCGGCGAAGGCGATGTAATGGTCATCAATAACACTAAAGTATTTCCTGCACGTCTTTATGGAAATAAAGAAAAAACCGGTGCAAAAATTGAAGTCTTCCTTCTTAGAGAATTAAATCAGGAAGCACATCTCTGGGATGTACTTGTTGACCCGGCACGTAAGATCAGAGTTGGAAACAAACTTTACTTCGGAGATGGAGATCTGGTCGCCGAAGTTATCGATAATACTACATCAAGAGGTAGAACTATCAGATTCCTGTTTGACGGCACTGATGAGGAATTTTACAAAACCATTGATAGCCTTGGAGAAACTCCTCTTCCGAAATACATAAAAAGGAAAGCGGAACCTGCAGACCGCGACAGATATCAAACCATCTATGCTGAACATACTGGTGCTGTAGCTGCTCCGACTGCCGGCCTTCATTTTACTAAACAGGTAATGAAACGTCTGGAAATCGAAGGCGTTAACTTTGCTCCGATAACATTGCATGTTGGATTAGGTACTTTCAGACCTGTAGATGTCGAAGATCTTACAAAACACAAGATGGACTCTGAAAATTTTGTAGTTAGTGATGAAACTGCAAAATTAGTGAATACCGCACTTGATAATAAAAAACGAGTTTGTGCAATTGGAACAACATCTGTCAGGTCGCTGGAGTCTTCTACTTCAGCAAACAACAGACTAAAACCAAACCAAGGATGGACAGACAAATTCATCTTCCCTCCTTACGATTTCAAAATTGCCAATGCTTTGCTTACTAACTTCCACATGCCTGAGTCAACTCTGCTTATGCTTACATGCGCATTTGGAGGGTATGACCTGGTAATGAAAGCTTATAAAACAGCCATCAAAGAACGCTACAGATTCTTTAGCTATGGTGATGCAATGCTTATCTTGTAAGTAAAAACTCTTAAATACACATCCGGCAGCAATGCCGGATGTTTTTTCTTATGGAAGCTCTGCCAAAATATGCCATCATTGTTGCCGGAGGGAGTGGTACCAGAATGAACAGCGAGGTGCCCAAGCAATTTATTCTGCTAAATGGTCTTCCTATTTTGATGCATACAGTCAAAAACTTTTTTTTCTACGATTCTAAAATCACAATCATACTGGTCCTACCATCATCGCAGATTTCTGCATGGAACCACCTATGCCAAGAGCACCATTTTAATTTTCCTTTAGAGATCGTACATGGAGGAAATACAAGATTTCAGTCTGTAAAAAATGGTTTAGCTCACATCAAGGAAGAACGCGGATTGGTGGCCATTCACGATGGAGTAAGACCTTTGATACGTAAGAATATTATTCAAAATGCCTTCAAATCAGCTGAAATTTATGGAAGTGGTATTGTTGCTGTCAACTCTAAAGATTCTCTGAGAGTACTTAAAGGAAATGAATCTGAAGCTGTTGACAGGAGCCTTTACAAATGCATTCAGACTCCTCAATGCTTTGACCTCAATTTACTGAAAAAAGCTTTTGACACTGAAGAATTACCTACTTTCACAGATGACGCTACAGTATTTGAACATGCGGGTCATAAGATTTCACTAGTAGAAGGCGGTTATGAAAACATTAAAATAACTACCCCAGAAGATTTGATTATTGCAGAGGCTTTGCTTAAAAATTTTTGTTAGGCTTACGCTGTAAAATTAAATTTATATTTTTTTTCAGACATTCTCTATTCAAAACCTGAGGTCTGGGATCTTTCTCTGAAAAGTTTAACAGATATCCATCCATTGTTTCAAGATAATACAGATCATGTGTGATGCAGAAAACTGTCTTGTTAAACCGTTTTACCCAAGCCTCCATCAAATCGAAAAGCACTTTCTTATAATATAGATCAAGATACTGAGTGGGCTCATCCAACAGGTAAATCTCTGCTTCCTGAATCATCATCTGAGCAAGCCAGACAAGCTGCTGCTCCCCTCCTGACAAATGATTAAAATCCTTTTCATAAAGGTCCGGTCTTTCCAAAAATTCCAATATCTCCCGAACCCGGTCAAAGTCCTCATTTGTATAATTTTCAAAAAAACTTTTCCGTCTAAAAAGTCCCATCACCACAATATCCTTCACTTTAATCTGAAAATTAACCAGATTTCTTTGCTCCAGTATTGCAATCTCACGTGGACTTGTTTGGCTTTTGTTGACCTTTTGATCAAAAAGAAAAATCTCACCCTTATAAGGGTGAGATTGTATCAAAGACTTGAAAAATGTCGTTTTACCGCAACCATTATGACCGATAATTGCCACAAAAGAAGGCTTTTCGATAGCAAAAGAAACACCTTCTATTATTAACTTTCCTTCAAAGCCTAGTGAAAGGTCTTTAACTTCAAGTACAGGCAATTTTTAATACTCGTCTTCATTGAAGAAGAAATCATCTTTGGTCGGATAATCCGGCCAGATTTCCTCAATACTTTCATAAGGCTGACCATCATCTTCCAGTTCCTGAAGGTTTTCAACAACTTCCATTGGAGCGCCAGAACGAATTGAAAAGTCTATCAATTCATCCTTGGTAGCAGGCCAGGGAGCATCTTCCAGGTAAGAAGCCAATTCTAATGTCCAGTACATAGTCTATTCCTAATTTTGTTTTCGCAAAAATAAAATTTATTTTATTATAATAAACAAATTTTCTATAAGATTATGAGGTAATTATATTTCTTTCGTCCTACGTGTGACTTTTGAAAAAGTTGTCTTATAAAAAATTTGCCGTCTAACCCATTCTTGTTAATTCGCAGATTTATAAATTAATTGTCTATTCATTTTATTCTTTAAACCTTATATATCATAGATTGTTTCTCCTTGCACAATATCCGTTTTCAATAAAATTTTCTGATATTTGTTTTTCACAACAAGTTTAAACTGAGTTTAATGAGCGAAACCATTATTTTTTCAATGGCAGGAGTGAGCAAAATCATTCCGCCAAAGAGACAGATTATTAAAGATATATATCTTTCTTTTTTTTATGGAGCAAAGATAGGCGTGCTCGGACTTAACGGTTCTGGGAAATCAACACTCCTTAAAATTATAGCAGGTATTGATAAAGACTTTCAGGGGGATCTCGCTTTTTCTCCTGGATATTCTGTAGGATTTCTAGAACAAGAGCCTAAGCTTGACCCTGAAAAAACAGTAAAAGAAATTGTCGAAGAAGGTGTGCAAGAAGTTGTGGATCTGTTAAAAGAATTTGAAGAAATCAATCTTAAATTCGGAGAACCTTTAAGCGATGATGAAATGACTAAGCTTATTGAGAAGCAAGGGGGGGTGCAAGAAAAGCTGGATCAATTTAATGCTTGGGATTTGGATAGCAAACTTGAAAGGGCTATGGACGCTTTGAGATGTCCTCCTGGAGAAGCTAAAATAGGTAATTTGTCAGGTGGAGAAAAAAGAAGAGTGGCACTTTGCAGACTCCTTCTTAAGGAGCCTGATATATTGCTGCTTGATGAGCCGACTAACCACCTTGATGCAGAATCTGTTCAATGGCTTGAGCAGCACTTACAACAATATAAAGGTACTGTTATTGCTGTAACCCACGACAGATATTTCCTTGACAATGTTGCAGGTTGGATACTTGAACTAGACCGTGGTGAAGGTATTCCATGGAAAGGTAATTATACTTCATGGCTGGAGCAAAAGAAAAGTCGCTTAGCTCAGGAAGAAAAGTCCGAATCTAAAAGACAGAAAACTTTGGAGCGCGAGCTTGAATGGGTTCGTATGGCTCCGAAAGCAAGGCAGGCAAAATCTAAAGCCCGTATCAGTTCATATGAAAAATTATTGGGAGAAGAAGCAAAACAGAAAGAAGATAAACTGGAGCTTTTCATCCCACCAGGACAGAGACTTGGTAGTAAGGTTATAGAAGTGAATAATGTTTCTAAAGCATTTGGAGATAAAATTCTTTTCGAAAATCTGTCTTTCTCACTTCCTCAAGGTGGTATCGTTGGAATTATCGGACCTAACGGGGCTGGTAAAACAACTCTGTTTAAGCTTATCACCGGTGCTGAAACACCTGACGCAGGAACATTTGATGTAGGTGAAACTGTTGATATCGGTTATCTTGATCAGGAACACACAAACATTGACCCTAACAAATCTGTGTTTGAAACCATCACAGGAGGAACTGAATTTATTAACCTTGGTGGCAAACAAATCAATGGAAGGGCTTATGTTAGCAAATTTAATTTTACAGGGTCGGATCAGGAGAAAAAAGCTGGCATACTTTCAGGTGGTGAGAGAAACAGGCTTCATCTCGCTTTAACACTCAAAACAGGAGCAAACCTTCTTTTACTCGATGAGCCTACCAACGATTTAGACGTTAATGCGATCAGGGCTCTTGAAGAAGCACTTGAAAACTTCGGAGGCTGCGCCGTTATTATTTCTCACGATAGATGGTTCCTTGACAGAATTGCAACCCACATTCTGGCATTTGAAGGTGATTCACATGTACAGTGGTTTGAAGGCAACTACTCAGATTACGAAGAGAATAAGAAAAAAAGACTTGGAGATACTGCTCCGAAAAGGATTAAGTATAAAAAGCTTGTTAAGTAATTTCCAAAAAGGCCGCGCACTGCGGCCTTTTTGCTGAATTAATGATTACAATCAGAAGATACATCAGCTATCTCTTCCTTATCTTTTCTAATTGGTAATTCAGGTATATTTTGTTCATTTTTCAGATCCGGCATCCCTGCATTTTTCCAACAAGTATACCAAACAGATGCTACCATTAATATTGAATTCCTCATTTGCCGTTCCACCATCCCATTAAGGAGATTGTCATAATAGGATGAATATCTTCTTGAATAAACTTTAACAGTTGCTGCCCCTCGTTCTTCAAATGCATACTTCTGATCTTCCGGAATTTCAAGACTTGCCTGCTTTTCATAAAAAAGAACTGAATCCACCGCCGAATGAGCTTTCCAGACATTATTCCAAATCTCAGCTCTTAAATCATTTATATATAATGCCCGCCCTACAAAAAAGTCATACTTTTCAGAAAACAGTTCAGGAATTCTGCTTTCCCAAAGGCCATGAATACCATGCTGATTGGTCTTTTGTCCATTGTAATTGCTTGTTGTATGAAGTGGTACATTTGAATCTGCTATATAATGACCTAGTTCTGCAGAAACTTTAAGAATTTTTTCAATGTCCTTTTCCTGAAAAGCATTTTTAAGCTGAAATGTCATTTTGTAAATCTGCCAGGGCACAATGCCATGCTTTAAAAGAGTATCTTCAGTAAAAACTTCTTTTGCCTGCTCCCATCCTTCAGGAATATCTTTAGTGTAACTTTCATAAATATCTATATCAATATAATGCCTGCAGGCTTCCTCCTTTACAATATATCTCCTTTTATCCGGCAAAACAGCCTGATTTTGCAGGTAAGCAAGATGTGGTTTATAAAAGGCCATTAATTCCGATGGCAAAGCAAATATTGCCAGACGATTAATTTCTTTATGAGCATAAAAGCCCCAGGCATTCAAATAGTTTGGAATCAGAAATCCGGTAATAATTAGTAAAAATCTCATAGCTGTATATTGGTGCAGTAAAATAAAGGAAATATTTACAAAGTTTTTGTTTTTTTCAAAATAGTCGTATATTTGCAATCCTATTTAGGAAAAGTCTAATATAAGAATTAATAATAAGATGGCTAATCATAAATCCGCTTTAAAAAGAATAAGAGCTAACGAGGCTAGAGCTTTAAGAAACAAATATCAGGCTAAAACAACTCGTACTTTTATCAAAAGATTAAAAAACACTACAGATAAAACTGAAGCTCAGGAACTTTTAAAAGAAGTATCTGGAATGATCGATAAACTTGCAAAGAAAAACATTATTCATAAAAATAATGCAGCTCACAAAAAGTCAGCTCTTGCAAAACATGTTGCTGCTTTAGCTTAATAACAAGTATCAAAGAATAAATTTGTTATAAAAAACCTTGTACTGAATAATGTACAAGGTTTTTATTTTTATAGTACTCACATTCATCTCTTTAATGCTCAAGCCCTTATAAACATTTCCTTTATATTTTTTTTCCAATACTCCATCACATTAAAAAATCAGCTGATATAATCCTAAAAAAGTTTATCTCCTATTGAGTCAGACTTTTTTATTTTTATATTTATCCCAATATTTTTTTTCAATAGCTATGGAAGATGTTAAATACTTAAAAATTTTAAGCTGGGCTGAAGAAGACAGACCCAGGGAAAAACTTATTCTGAAAGGGAAAGAATCTCTTTCAGATGCCGAATTAATGGCAATATTATTAGGGTCGGGAACGGTATCTTTAAGTGCTGTCGATGTCGCAAAGCTCATTTTGAAGGAATGTAACAACAATCTGAACGATCTTGCAAAACTGAGTGTCAAAGACTTACAAAAATTCAAGGGAATTGGCGAAGCTAAAGCCATTACAATCATAAGCGCCCTCGAGCTTGGCAGAAGGCGTAAAGAAGCTTTACAGAATAAGAGGGAAAAAATTACCTGCGCCTCTGATGCATTTGATATAATGAAACCTAATCTGCTGGATCTTCAGCACGAGGAGTTTTGGATTATTTTGCTCAACAGATCCAATGCTGTTATTAAAAAAGTCTTTATAAGTTCAGGTGGCATTGCCGGAACTGTGGCAGATCCTAAATTGATATACAAACATGCACTTGAACATCTTGCTAGTGCAATAATCCTCGTCCACAATCATCCAAGTGGCAACCTGAAACCTAGCGAGGCAGATATTTCGTTAACCCGTAAATTAAAACAAGCAGGATCCTTTCTGGAAATACCTGTACTGGACCACCTGATCTTTACTGATCATGGATATTATAGTTTTGCAGATGAAGACAAACTTTGATACAATAAAAACCAAGCACATCCTTTGGACTGGTATGGGTGTTGCTTTCGTATTGGTAATCCTCTCTTTTGTGTTTAGCAATATCAAAACAAGCTACAAACAAAACGTGGAAGATTACAGAAGACAGAGAAATGACTTTTTCAGACATTCTCCACTGTCTCCCATAGAAGATAAGGAAGCATTCACCACACTAAATTACTTCATACCAAATCCTAAATATAAAGTGGAGGCAGAACTCTACCCCCTTTCTGATTCTTCAGAAATCACAATCACAAGGAATGATGGCAGAAAAGACACTTATAAAAAATTTGCGACTGCTTCATTTACATTAGAAAAAAAGCCTTTACAACTGACCCTTCTCATTTCAAAAGATTCATCCAACAATGAACTAAATGCTTTTATTCCTTTTTCTGATAAAACCAACGGAGGCGAAACTTATAGCGGAGGCAGATACCTCGATTTAAAAATAACTGATAAAAAACATGCTGTAATTGACTTTAACTTTGCTTATAACCCATTTTGTGTGTATAGTTATAAATACAGCTGTCCTTTACCTCCACCAGAAAATCATCTGGATATAGAAATTCCTGCGGGAGAAAAAATATGGGAAAAGCCTCAGGAGAAATAAGCGTTTTAAGTAATTTTACAAATTACACATATCAAGGTTAAAATTTACAAATGAAAATTTCATATAATTGGCTACAGCAGTATATCCAACTTTCAGAACCTGCTGAAGAAATAGGTGCTCTGCTTACAAAATCAGGTCTGGAGGTTGAAGGAATTGAGAAATTTGAAAGCATTCAGGGAGGCTTAAGCGGCATTGTAATAGGGAAAGTTTTAACCTCTGAAAAACACCCTGGTGCCGATAAACTTAAAAAAACGACTGTTGATATTGGCAATGGAACCATTCTTCCTATTGTTTGCGGAGCTGCTAATGTTGCCGAAGGACAAAAGGTAGTTGTTGCAACTGTTGGTGCCACCTTATATCCTACAGATGGCGAACCTTTTAAAATCAGCAAAGCGAAAATAAGAGGAGAAGTTTCTGAAGGAATGATTTGTGCGGAAGATGAAATCGGTTTAGGCAAATCTCACGATGGTATTATGGTACTTCAAACCGAATTACCTGTAGGGACTTCAGCTGCCGAATATTTTAAAGTAGAAAATGATTATACTTTTGAAATAGGCCTTACTCCTAACCGTGCTGATGCTGCCTCTCACCTTGGTGTGGCCAGAGATTTGAGAGCGCTTTTGAAAAGAGAAATTTGCAAAGGAGAGGAAAAATCTCTACCAGCTCCAAAGGAAAAACTTAATTTTAATGTTTCAGTAGAAAATTCAGAAGCATGCCCTAGATATTCTGGCTTAGTCATTAAAGGTATTTCAGTAAAAGAATCTCCTGAATGGCTTAAAAACAGATTGAAATCTATCGGCCTCTCCCCTATTAACAATATTGTAGACGTCACCAATTTTATTCTGCACGACCTTGGCCAACCACTCCATGCATTTGACCTTGCCAATGTTGGAAATACAGTTAAAGTAAAAACAGTGGCAGAGGGGACTGAATTTGTTACTTTAGATGGAAATAAAAGAAGATTGACTGCCAAAGATCTTATAATTTGCAATGCTGAAAAACCTATGTGTATTGCAGGTGTTTTTGGTGGACTGGATTCAGGTGTAAAAGCTGATACGACTGCCATCTTTCTTGAAAGTGCTTATTTTTCTCCCGACTTTGTTCGAAAAACTGCTCAGCATCATGGAATCAAAACAGATTCCTCTTTTAGATTTGAAAGGGGCACAGATCCGAATATTACCGTTAATGCTCTTAAAAAAGCTGCAAATCTGATCCTTGAAATTGCTGGAGGAGAAATTGCTTCAGACCTTATTGATATTTACCCTACTCCTATTCAAAACTTTGAAATAGAAACTTCATTTTCCTATATCCATAAACTGATTGGTAAAAAGATTCCTTCTGAAACCATTATAGATATTCTTTCCAATCTTGGGATCAGTATATTAGAAGCAAAAGATGATAATCTTAAAGTTTCAGTCCCGCCTTTTAAAGTTGATGTCCAGAGAGAGGCAGATATTGTTGAGGAAGTTTTAAGGATTTACGGATACGATAATATTGAAATCAATACTAAAATCAGAACAGAATACATCGCTGACTTCCCTAAAAAAGATAAAGCAAAACTTCACAACAAACTTGGAAATTTGCTTGCGGGAGCGGGATTTTCAGAAATTGTGACAAATTCTCTTACAAAAGAAAGCTATCAGAAACTAATTGAAAATAGTGAAAATCCTGTATTGATTTTAAATAAACTTAGTGAAGATTTGGGGGTAATGCGCCAAACATTGCTCTTCTCAGGCCTTGAAGTCATTGCTTACAATGTAAATCGAAGACAAAAAGACCTGAAATTCTATGAGTTTGGGAAAACATATTTCAAAACTGAGAAAGGTTATACCGAAAAAGATCGTCTTGCATTATTTATTACAGGAAATCAACATGATGAATCCTGGATAACAAAAGATACACCGTCTGATTTCTTTACACTGAAAAACTTCATTCAGAGAATTATTGAAAAACTTAATATTAAAGGTTTAGCAATTAAGACAATTTCGAATAATTATTTCTCCGAAGGCCTTGACTACCAAATAAAAGGTAAAACTTTAGTTCAGTTCGGAAAAATAGCTGATAAAATTTTAAAGGCTACAGATTTAAAACAAGCTGTTTACTTTGCAGACTTTAATGCAGCCTTACTTTTAGACCTTTTATCAGAAAACACTGTATATCAGGAAATTTCAAAATTCCCTGAAGTAAGAAGAGATCTATCATTAGTGATTGACAAAGGAGTTACTTTTGAACAGATTAAACAATTGGCTCAGAGCAAGGAAAGAAAGCTATTACAGGAAGTTAATGTCTTTGATGTATATGAAGGCTCAAATTTGGGAGACAACAAAAAATCTTACTCTGTAAGTTTCTATCTTCAGGACAATGAGAAAACTTTAACAGATAAAGTTATTGATCAAACCATGCAAAAACTCATGGATTCCTTTGAAAAAGATCTTGGAGCTATTATCAGAAAGTAATTAATGAAGGATAAGCGTGAGTTATTAGTAAAACTTGATTTTTTTGAGGCTAAAATCAAAAGCATACTGAATGAATTGCATTCGGCCAAGGCTGAATTGATTAAGATTAAAGAAGAAAATCAAGACTTAAAAGCGGTAATCGAACGCCAAAATCAAGAGATAAAAAACTTTCAAAATCAAGAGAAAATTAGTAAAATTGTATCGTCAATAGCAGAGGATGCTCATAATCCTTCAGAATTAAAGCTGAAAATTAACGAGTATATTAGAGAAATTGATAAGTGTATAGCACATTTAAGTGAATAATTTAAGATCATAATTCCCTGAATGGGAGAACTTTCTATAAAAATCAGAATCGCAGAAAGGGAATACCCCATGCGTGTAGATGCTGCTGAAGAAGAGCGACTTAGGATCGCTGGCAGATTGATTAATGAAAGAATAAAAATGTATAGGGATCAGTTTGGAATAGATGACAAGCAGGATCTTCTGGCAATGGTCGCGTTTGACTGCTTTGCTGAAGGACTGCGGACAGATGCTGAAAACCAAAAGTATATAAATGAATTAGAGTCCAAAATAACCCATTTGGATCACCTGATTTCAAATTCCGGTATCTGATTTAGAATCCCTGTTTCTGATCTATTGTTTTTGCTTAAAAGTTAGAAAACTTTTTCATTTCCCCTTCTGCCTTTTTTAATTAACCCCTAAAACCAAAAAAATGGTAGATGTTCTATTTTATATCATAACTGCAATTGTATTCCTGGGAATCGGGTTTGCAATTGGCAGATACCTTCTTATGAAGGTTTTCAAAAAACACGAGGAAGAAGCGCTGGCCAAGTCTCAATTAATCATTAAGGAAGCTGAAATTCAAGGAGAAAGCATTAAGAAAGAAAAAATTCTACAGGCTAAGGAAAACTATTTGAAAATCAAAGCGGAATTTGAAGAGGAAGCTAACAAGAAAAAAAACATCATTATTCAAAATGAGAACAAGCTGAAACAAAGAGAAGGTAATCTTTCAAAGTTGCTGGAAACCAATTCAAGAAAGGAAGCAGAGTTGGAAAGCATGAAAGAAAACCTTGCAGCTCAGATGGAGATCATCAACAAAAGAAAGGATGAGCTTGAAAAAATGAAAGCTTCTCAAGTGACAAAATTGGAAAAAATTGCCAATCTTACTGCTGAAGAAGCAAAACAAAGTCTGGTAGAAGCTTTGAAAGATGAGGCTCGTTCCAAAGCATCTTCCTACATTAAAGACATTGTTGACGAGGCTAAGCTTACTGCTACAAAAGAAGCCAAAAAAGTAGTCATTGAAACAATTCAAAGAACTGCGACAGAAAATGCAATTGAAAACTGTGTTTCCATTTTCAATATTGAAAGTGATGATATCAAAGGTAAAATCATTGGTCGTGAAGGTAGAAACATCAGAGCTCTAGAAGCAGCAACTGGAGTGGAAATTATTGTAGATGATACCCCAGAGGCCATTATTATCAGCGGTTTTGATCCTGTAAGAAGAGAAGTCGCAAGACTTTCATTGCACAGACTTGTTCAGGATGGAAGAATTCACCCTGCCAGAATTGAGGAAGTTGTTGCCAAAACTTTCAAAAATATAGAGGAAGAGATTATTGAAATTGGAGAGCGCACAGTTATTGATCTTGGTATTCATGGTTTACACCCTGAATTAATCAAGATGGTAGGAAGAATGCGTTTCAGGTCTTCATACGGACAAAACCTGCTCCAGCATTCCAGAGAAGTTGCTAAACTTGCTGCTACTATGGCTGCAGAACTTGGACTTAACGCCAAACTTGCAAAAAGAGCAGGACTTCTTCATGATATCGGTAAAGTTTCTCCTGAAGAGCCTGAATTACCCCATGCGATTCTAGGAATGGAACTCGCTAAAAAATACAAAGAAAGTCCTGAAGTGTGCAATGCTATTGGAGCGCACCATGATGAAATAGAAATGACCTCACTTCTTTCTCCTATTATTCAGGTATGTGATGCGGTTAGCGGATCAAGGCCAGGAGCAAGAAGAGAAGTTATGGAGTCTTACATTAAGAGACTTAAAGAACTGGAAGAACTTGCATTGTCTTTTGATGGAGTTACAAAATGTTATGCTATACAAGCAGGTAGAGAGCTAAGAATAATGGTTGATGCTGAAAATGTCTCTGACGAAAAAGCAGGAACATTATCTTTCGATATATCTAAAAAGATTGAAACAGATATGCAGTACCCTGGTCAGATCAAAGTAACGGTTATCAGAGAAATGAGAGCTGTCAGCTACGCGAAATAATAAAATCATTCATTTATAGCAAAGGCTGACCGGTTAATGGTCAGCCTTTTTCATTAGCATCAGCAATACTTTTAACTTTTTTAATTCCCTGCCTGTTTTCCTATAAAGGAATTGGAAATGAGAACTATACTTTCTTCAACCACAACAATGGATATTGCCTCTTCAGAAACAAGAATGGCAGGAACTTTTTTCGGATTTTTCGCAAGAATTTCCCTTGATGCACAACCGGGAGATAATGAAGTCATCATTCATAGTCTGCCATTTGGGACAAAATGTATAACAGTTTGGATGATGGAGTGGTCAATTCCTAATAATCCTCATGTAGGGGATGCAGTATTCTACACGAATAGTGTTCAACTCTTTGACAATGGCACCAAATGCAGAGTAAAATATCGTCTGGACTTTCCAACTGCCCTTCCAGCAGCAGCTTCTATCATTTGCGGATAAAGTGATACATTATAAAAAAAGCTGCCCTTTTTAGGGACAGCTTTTTATAACAATAAAACTTTTTCTTCTTAAAAATAGAAATGTAGATTCAGATTGGCATTCAGATTATCCAAGCCTAACCCGAAGTTATTAATTCCAGTTGAATTATTGGGAGTTGGTTTCGCTTCATATACAACAGCATTTCCTGTAGCATTATTCATCGCCTGCAGCTTTACAGAATCACTTTTTTTGTTTGCAATTCCTATTGTGTAACCAAATTCAGCACCAATAGAAAGCTTTGGAGCGAAGAAATATTCTATTCCGGCAAAACCTCTGACTCCAGCAAATAATGTAGTGCCGTGATTATATTCAGTCCATCTTGAGATAGTAGAATCTGCTCCTGGAATTCTATTGTAAGCATTTTCATAAGAAACCGGTGTGGGAAAATTTACCCCCATTCCATTTCCATAATCAGCTTTTTCCTTTACTTTGTTAAAACCTAAAAGAACCTCTGCTCCATACACTCCCTGGACTCTGCTGCTTCCTCTTCTTTTTTCAAGTCCTAAAGCCAGTAATACAGAGTTATTTCTTATTGTTACTTTATCTTCAGCAAACTGAGGAGAAAGATTATTTCCTGCTCCATCATTATTTGCTGCAACAATATATTTATTAGTTGCTTTGGTAAAGTTAAACTGAAATCTGGCTCTCACAGCAGTATGATCATCAAGAAGATATTTACCGGTAAAAGCATTAGCAATTCTTCCTCCTAAAACTGTATTACTGAATCCATTCGGATATTGAACTGACGGAGCAGGAGACTGATTATCTCCATGGAAGAAATTACCCAAGTAAAATAAAACTGGATCAGCTGAAAATCCAATAGCATACTCTCCTTTTTTAGGTAAAATCAAAACGCCTCTTTTAGATCTTAATTCAACATTTTCCTGGCCTCCCCCTGTTTCCTGCGCTGTCGTGAGCTTGCATGCTGAAATAGTCAACAATGCAACTAGGATTATTTTTTTCATCATTTTCACTTAAAAAAATCAGATTAAAAATCAGCCTTTACATAAGAATCATAAAACTCGGAATCCTGATAAACTATGGATCCAGCATAAACAAGTTTAGATACCACAAATGATCCAGGGTATTTATAAATCATTGCTCTTTCGTCTCCATTATAGTTTTGCTTTGCTTCAAAGTCCTGAGGGTAAATTGTTACTTTTACAGGTCTTCCATTTGCGTCGACATTGAAAGTATACTTTCCATTAACATCCGTTATTGTATTGTAGACGATATTAGGATAATTTTTATTGGGATCCGGATTCGCTAATAAATCTCCTGAATTAATAATAGCTTGAACTTTAACATTTGCCGCTGGTTCATAATCAGCAGTGTTAGTATTTAATTGTGCCTTCAGATATCCAATAATAGTAGCCCTTCCATTTGAAACAACAGGTCCATTATTATCATCCTTTTTACATCCCATCATCGTCATTCCTAGAAGTAAAGCCAAAGCCCCATCAATAAACAACTTCCTAAAATTTTGTTTCATGAATTAAAAATCAGTTTTGTTTGTTAAAAATTTGAATTATTTAAACTTAAAAGTTACCGGCAAAATTAATAAAATCAGATCATTCATTAATAAAAATACAACCTGTTTTAGCTGTAAAGTCAATATTTATAAACTAATTGACTGAATTGTTTTTTATGAGGAATTATATGAAGTCTATACAACCATTCCTGAATATGATCAAGAATTTTTTCGTCAATACCATTTTCAGTATTCCACTTTGTACTTTCAAACCACGCCTTTGAATCTTCTCTCTTCAATGAATATCGCTCAGAGACTAAATCAGGAGCTTCAGGATTTTGCATGAAAGCTTCTACAGATTTATTAACAATTTTAAAAAACGTAACCAATATGGAACCGTGTTTTTCAAGAAAGTTTTCTGATGCGGCAAATACAAAGCAGGGCCACGGAGTGAGTCGTTCCCCAAGTCTCCTGAATTCACCTGAATCAACTAAAGGTTTAGTCATATATTTTTCCCATAAAAAAATATCTGCTTTTTCTTCAGATAAAAAAGTTCTTGCCCCCTCGAGATTGCCAACAGCAACCATTTGACTTTCGGATAACTGCCAACCTCTTTGAGCTGCATCTACATAAGACATAAGATGAGAACCTGAGCCTTGCTTGCTTATCGCATACCTTTTGCCTTCCAACTGATCCACATCGACGTAGGGTGAATTTGCGAAAACATGAATTCCCCAGATTAATGGGCTCTCTACGTATACTTTCAGAATCTTAAGAGGACTTCCTTTCACAATATCCGCTGTGATTCCTTCAGTAAGTAATATTGCACAATCAATCTGATCTTCTTTCAGAGCTGAACACATTGCTCCGGTTCCTCCAGGAAAATCTGTCCATAAAAGATCAATGCCAGCTTCTTCAAATTTTCCACTTTGCTTAGCTAAATGTATAGGTAAATTAAAATGCTCGGGTACTCCGCCTAATCTGATGGTTATCATCTTTCAAGATAAGTTTGGACCCAAAGGTATTACCGGAAAATCACTATTGAAAGGTCAGGACAGAAAATCTGCTGATTTGTTTTAAAAACGAATAGCTGGACACAGTTCGATTTTTAGATAATGAATCTTGCGGTGAGGAACTTTTAAGTTTAGAGAAATAGCTAATTCCGACAAAGAGGGAAAAAACCAAAAGTAGTTTCAGCAGTTTCATTTTATAGAAATAAAGACCAATTAATATTTATGTCAATTATCCAACAGATGCCAAAAATGAAAAATTCCTTAATTTGGGCTTTTTTCTTTGTAGCACTTTTCTCATGTAAAAAACCACAGAAGAACACTTTTTCTGAGCATGGGGTTTCTTTTACCATTCCTGAGGGCTGGGTAATTACACAATCTGAAAATATTAATGACACATTAGGATTTTTCCTTACTTGTGAAAAGAAAGGGATGAATGAGAGTGGAATGTTTACTCTTAGCTGGATTAATCAGGAGGTGAGCAAAGAGGAATTTTTACTGCTTTTAAAGAAACAATTGTCCCAAAATTCTTTTTATAAAAACACAGGAATTCTGTTTAATGAAATTCAACCCATCAAAAACCTTGGCCATTTTCAGGTTTCAAGTACTGGATTTGTAACCCAATTATCAGGACTAAAGCATTCCGGAAAAATTGTTTGTTTTAATTGTAAAGGCAGAACGCTAGGCCTTATTTTTCAAACTGCTCAGGAAGATGAGGAGAAAAATAATACCGGTTTTGAAGAAATTCAGAAAAGCTTTGTTTGCAACTTACCTTGAAAGTTCCCTAATGATTGTAGTCTGCTCAGGAAAAAGTTTCAATAAATCTTCTCTTTTGGCAATCTCAAAATCATCAAACGAAAATCCTGGAGCTACCATACAACTAACAAGAGTATATCCTTCTCCAACTACTTTTGCACCAAACCAGGTATTTTGGGGTATAAGCAATTGAAAATGCTCTCCATTTTGTGCGCCTAGCTTATGAACCTCCAGCCCTTTCCCGGATAACATATAAATTTCTATAGAATTACCCTGGTGGTAATACCAAATTTCATCTGATTTGATTTTGTGGAAGGCCGAAAACTCTTTGTCTGTAAGTAAAAAATAAATGCTTGTGGCATAATTTCTGTTCCCTGAATAATCTCCTGGTAAGACCGATTCTGGAATTTCTGATTCACTTCTGTAAATTTCTCTAAAATATCCTCCTTCCGGATGTTTTTCCAGTTCAAGTTGGTTTATCAGTTCCTCTGCTTTCATAATTCAAATTAAATCAGAATTTTCCTTAAAAATCAAAGGAATAAACAAAATATCACTACTGCAATTATTTACTAAAACTGACTTAATAATATGAAAAAACTTCAGATCCTTTTTTTCATTGGCATTTTAATACTGACTTCCTTTAAAAGCCATGCTCAGACAAAAATTAAAGGAGTGGATGTTCCAGGTACCATTGAGACAGAAAAGGGCAAACTTCTGTTAAACGGAGCCGGAATTAGAACCAAATATATATTTGACCTTTATGTTGGTGCTCTCTATCTAAAGGAAAAAACTAAGGATCCCAAAGCTGTTATCAACCAAGATTCCCCTCAAGCTATCAGAATGTATATTATTTCGGATAAGATCACGAATAAAAAAATGGAAGAAACCATTAAAGAGGGTTTTGAAAAAGCTACAAAGGGTAATACTGCACCTTATAAATCTAAAATTGACCAGTTAATGGTGGCATTTAAGGAGGAAATCCACAATAAAGACGTAATTGATATCATCTATTTGCCTGGTTCTGGGGTAAAACTTTATAAAAACGGGAAATTAAAAACGCAGGTTGAAGGTCTGGATTTTAAAAAATTATTATTCACAATCTGGCTTGGAGATGAACCGGCAGATGAGGATCTTAAAAACAGGATGTTGGGAAAATAAAAAGAGAGGCTGTTTTAATAAAACAGCCTCTTTATGTTTTAAGCAGTTGCTTTGCTTTTTTGAAGCGCCTTAAGCATAGTCTCTCCAATATCAGCAGGAGATTCAACTACAAACAAGCCGCAATCTTTCATGATTTTCATTTTTGCAGCAGCAGTATCATCTGCACCACCAACGATAGCACCGGCATGTCCCATTCTTCTTCCTGCAGGAGCAGTTTGACCAGCAATGAAACCAACCACTGGTTTAGTACCATTTTCTTTGATCCATTTAGCCGCCTCAGACTCCATGCTTCCACCAATTTCACCGATCATGATGATGCCTTCTGTATGAGGATCGTCCATCAATAGCTTAACAGCTTCTTTGGTAGTAGTACCGATTACTGGATCTCCACCGATACCAATACAAGTTGATTGTCCCAAACCAACTTTAGATAGTTGATCCACAGCTTCATAAGTCAATGTCCCAGAACGAGATACTATACCTATTTTACCTGGCTTATGAATAAATGCAGGCATTATACCAACCTTAGCTTCTCCAGGAGTCATTACTCCAGGACAGTTAGGTCCAATAAGCGTTAAATTTTTTCCTTTGATATATTCTTTTGCTTTAATCATATCTTTTACAGGAATTCCTTCTGTAATACATATGATTACTTTTATACCTGCATCAGCAGCTTCCATAATAGCATCAGCAGCGAAAGCCGGAGGTACAAAAATTATAGAAACATTAGCACCTGTTTCTTTAACGGCGTCTTCAACGGTATTGAAGACTGGTTTATCAAGATGTTTAGTGCCGCCTTTACCAGGAGTTACTCCTCCAACAACGTTTGTTCCGTATTCGATCATTTGACCGGCATGGAATGTTCCTTCAGAGCCTGTAAAACCCTGCACTATCACTTTGGACTGTTTATTGACTAGTACGCTCATGAATCTTTAGTTAGATTATACCCCACAAAAATAAAAGTTTTTGGTTCTTATAAAAAAATCCTAAGCATAAAATACTTAAATCTTTAAAAAATGAAATTTCCTATATTCTTTTTAGGCTAACTATCTGAATTTTGGGCAATATATCTTACCAGGAATAATATAAATTAGCCTCAGAGAAACCAAGACATAACTATCAGGCCCTATTTTACTGCCCCTTTTGCTTCCTGGGGCTTTGGAAGTTGAATAAGAATATCCGGAGCCTGAATAAAAAAATTGCTCTTCCAGTGTATTATTAATAAAATCAATATCTCTTTTGGCTCCGTTGTATGATCCGAATAGAGATGCTGAGCGGTTCGACATTTGTCTGGACTGATCACTTTTTAACTGATCAGGATTAATATAGTTTCGACTTACATCATCCAGGTAATCAGTAGAAGTATAACGATATGTAAATTCCAGTTCAAGATCCCATTGAATTGCAAGCTTATATCGGAAGCCAAAACCAGCAGGAACAGAGAATTGGATATTTGAATATGACTTTCCTTCAGTTTGAAGTTTTCTTAGACTTACCCAATGATCCCTGTCATTTTTTGCCTTTGGATTATGATAGAAAACACCACCTCCCAGTAAAACATAAGCATTGTAAATTGGACGTTTTCTGTAGTGATCCGTATTTGGCAGCAAATCATATCTTAAAGTAAATGACAATTCTTTTATATCATTTCTAAAATGAAGATTTCTAAGATAATCAGCAGATTCAAGTTTTTTATCTGAAGCTAAAAAATCATCTCCTAAAAGCCTAAACCATAGGAAGTCGAATTCATAAGAAAGTCTTGGATAAATTCTTTTGTTAAAGCCAAAGGATAAACCTGGTCTAATGGTACTCAAAGTAGATTTAATATCTCCGTTAGCATAACTCCCAGCTCCTCCTATGACAATCGAATGATATTTACATCTGTAATTATAAGGTTGTGCTCTCACTGATTGGATAGCAATAAAGAACAACGACAAAAAAATGTATAAAAAGTTTCTCACGAATTTAACTGAAACTAGACGTTTTTAACGCTCATTACCTTAATATAGAAATTCGCATTTAAGTAAACAGAATTTATTGCAAAAAATAAAAAATAATCTTAAAAAGGTTGAAATCATATCCTTATAAATTCAACCTTTTCATTCTATTGATTAATAATGCAATAATGCTTTTTGATTAATCATACCTTTTGCAAGATTGGTCAACTCTGCATCATCTTCTTGTTTTTCATCCTTTATTTCATGAAAGACATTTCCAATATTGCCATAATCCAGGATATGGGCAAATGTTGCAACAGTGCCATAACTTGCAATTTCGTAATGTCTTGCCTTTTGAAGGCCAACAATCAGAGCAGCATCCATCACATTGTCATCTTCAATATCCTTAAAGTATTCTTTTATCTCGCTTAATAAGCCTCCCATCACAGGACAAGTTTGTCCCAATGGATCAACGTCTATTTCTTTTGCAATCATCTCCAGTCTTTCCTTGTCCTTTAACGTGGTTTTCAAACTTTTTTCAAAAGCCTTTTTTAAGTCTGGATTAGAACTGCAATCTATAATCTCCGGCAAAGCTTCTGCCAATTGGGTTTCTGCACTATATAGATCTCGAAAGAGGTCTATATAGAGATCGTCAAAACTTCTTACCTTCATAATCTTGAATATTTTACTCTTAATAAATTAACAAATATTGAAGATTCTTTAGTGCAGACAGATAATTCTTTTAACCTTTAATGCTAAAAATTAGCAGGAATGGTTTAATAACCATACTTGGTTTTCCACAGTTTTTTCAGCCTGGTGCGGAGTTCATTTTCTCTGGCATTGTTTCCAGGCTCAAATAATTTTCGTCCCTTAATTTTATCTGGTAAAAACTCCTGCTCTACAAAGTTATTATCATAATCATGTGCGTATTTATACTCTTTCCCATAACCTTGTTCTTTCATCAATTTGGTTGGGGCATTCCTCAAATGAATGGGCACTGGCAAATCTCCTGTTTGTCTTACCAATTCATGAGCTCCTTTGATGGCAGCATAAGAGGCATTGCTCTTGGGTGAAGATGCAAGATAAGTAACACATTGAGAAAGGATAATATCAGACTCGGGGTATCCAATAACCTGAACAGCCTGAAAGCAGGTAGTAGCCATCACAAGAGCAGTAGGGTTAGCATTTCCTATATCTTCTGAAGCAAGTATAACCAATCTTCTCGCTATGAATTTTACATCCTCTCCCCCTTCTATCATTCTTGCGAGCCAGTAAACAGCGGCGTTTGGATCACTCCCTCTTATTGACTTTATAAAGGCGGAAATAATATCATAATGCATCTCACCTTGTTTGTCGTATAAAGCAACTTTCCTCTGCGCTATCTTTAAGACGACTTCATCCGTAATTTCGACCGGTTCTTTATCACTTAAATTATCAACCACCAGTTCAAACAAATTTAACAACTTCCTGCCATCACCGCCGGAAAGATTGAGCATTGCAGCATATTCCTTTATTTCAATTTTTTTTTGTTTCAAAAGGAAATCCTTCTCCATGGCCTGAGATAACATGCCTTTCAACTCTTCCTCTTCTAAGGTTTTAAGAGTATAAACCTGTGACCTTGACAATAGAGCACTATTAACCTCAAATGAAGGGTTTTCTGTTGTAGCACCGATCAGTGTTATTATCCCTTTCTCAACTGCATTTAACAGGGCATCTTGCTGGGATTTATTGAACCTGTGAATCTCGTCAATAAAGAGGACTGTCTTACGGGTACCTTTGGCTTTTTCGATTACTTCTCTTACATCCTTTACGCCTGCACTAATAGCACTAAGTGTAACAAAAGGAGTCTTTAACTGAGCTGCAATAATATTAGCAAGTGTAGTCTTACCCACCCCAGGAGGTCCCCAAAAAATCATAGATGGAATAGATCCTGTCTCTATAATTTTTCTTAATACAGCACCTTTCCCTACAAGATGTTTCTGACCTATAAAATCATCAAGGCTAGTAGGTCTTAGCCTTTCAGCCAATGGTTGTCCGGAAGTATATTTATTTTCTATGATTAAACTGAGTTTAGGAAATCAAAATTTGAAAATTTTCTTATGTTTAACAAATTAAAAAAATTTCCGGTTTATCAACGAAACAGAATTTTGAAGCAGGATTTAAAATCTCATGGGTTGTTATTATTGTCAACCCTTATAGCAGGAGCTAATTATACAATCTCAAAATTTGCAACCCCGGAATATATTGCACCTTCTGCAATTATCTTACTGAGAATCATTGCAACAATTCTTCTTTTCAATGCACTAGGGTTATTCGTAAAAGAAAAAATAGATTTATCTGACAGGAAAAGAATTTTCCTTTGTGCACTATTCGGTGTTGCGTGCAATCAGTTACTGTTTTATAAAGGCTTAAGCCTGACTTCTCCGATCAATGCTTCTTTAATGATGACAATAAGCCCGATTATTGTCCTTATTATCTCTGCTATCAATGGTTTTGAAAGAATTACCCCTGTCAGGATTTTAGGATTAATTTTGGGTACTGTAGGTACTGGTGCTTTATTACTTTCTGGGACTGATCAGTTTCACGAACTTTTTATTGGTGATATACTTGTCCTTCTAAATGCAGTTAGCTGGGCATTATTTCTGGTAATTGCAAAGCCACTGCTAGCAAAATACCATTTTATTACAGTTTCCAAGTGGATGTTTAACCTTGGATTCTTTATAGTTTTTCCATTTAGTATTAATTCATTTTGGGAAACCCAATGGCAAAACTTTGATACCACCGCCTATCTTTCTGTTGGTTTTATAATAATCTTCGCAACGTACATTTCCTACATTCTCAATGTTGGAGTATTAAAAAAGGTAAACCCATCTGTAGCAGGAAGTTACATCTACCTACAACCCGTATTTGCTGCTGTTATTGCTTTAATATTGGACAAAGATGAATTGACACCGGAAAAAATTGCTTATAGCATATTAATACTAGCAGGAGTGTTTTTTATAAATAAACAACCTCATAAAAAAATAAGAGATCAGCTTTATTCAAACTGATCTCCTTAAGGTAAATTATTTTAATTAATTATATCGCATTTATCGATTTACTTTTGGGGGTATATTTACCACTTTTCTTTCCATTATGCCATTTCCAGGCTGTTTCAATTATTGCAGAAAGATCTTGATACTCAGCAACCCACCCAAGTATATTTTTTGCTGCAGATGGATCTGAAACCAATAGTGCAGGATCTCCTTCCCTTCTTGGTCCAAATTTGACAGGCACTTTTAAGCCTGTAACTTTTTCCACCGTTTCAATTACCTCTTTTACTGAGCATCCTTTTCCTGTTCCCAAATTACAAATTGCGGATCCCTTGCCATTTAATAAATGTTCCAGAGCAAGTATGTGGGCTCTCCCAAGATCTTCAACATGGATATAATCTCTGATACATGTCCCGTCAGGCGTATCATAATCTGTACCAAACACTGTTACAGGCCCCCTAGTACCTTTAGCAGCTTCAATTACTAATGGGATTAGGTGAGTTTCCGGATCATGATCTTCACCAATAAGTCCATCTTTGGATGCACCTGAGGCATTAAAATATCTTAAAAAAAAGTAATTCAAATTATAAGCAGGACCATAGTCCTTAAGAATTTTTTCAAGCATCAATTTGCTTTGTCCATAAGGATTTATTGGATCCTGAGGATGATTCTCATCTATCGGCAACCTGACAGGATTTCCATAAGAAGCACATGTAGAAGAAAATATAAAATTATTACAGTTATATGCACGCATTATTTCAATTAAACTAAGCGGAGCGGCTACGTTATTCAAATAATACTTTGCAGGGTCTTTAACAGATTCACCAACATAAGCATATGCAGCAAAATGGAGAACTGCATCTATTTTATTTTCGGAAAACAAAGTAGTCATAGCCTTTCCATCTGCAATATTGGCTTTTACTAACTTTACATTTTTATCCAGGATTGCCTCTTCATGACCATAAACAAGATTATCTACGACAATTACCTTATATTTTTTTTCCGCAAGAAGTCTTACGGTATGAGAACCGATATATCCGGCTCCGCCAGTTACTAATATTGTTTTACCTTCCATTATAATAAAAATCCGTTCATTTAAAGTTAATTAAAATGAATTTATAAAGTTTCGAGATTTTGATATTTTTTAAAAGATTAACTCAAAAAGAACTTAAATCATCATTAATATTACTTTTTAAAGAAAAATTAATATCCTGGTAACCTTTTAAATCTATATCCAGTTAAAAATTAAAGTTCCGGAACAATTTATCCGAAATTATATTTTGATTAAATTTTTACCGCATGAATCATTTAAGGTGGAATCCTTTACTTAAAACTTATACTTTAATTGCCACAAATAGAACTGAGAGACCTATATTCCCGGACGAATGTCCATTTTGTCCAGGAAGTGGAAAAATAAAAGAAACATATGATGTCCTCTCACTTCCAAATGAATTCCCTGTATTATCACCTAAATTTAATGCCCCCATTCAGGAAACCGAATCTTTATTTAAATCTGGATCAAGTAATGGTCAATGTGAAGTAATTCTATATTCTCCGGATCATTTTGCGACACTATATGATTTGGAAAATCAACATATTGAAAAACTTATAAAGCTTTGGAGAGACCGCTGTAATGAAATGAGCAAGGATCATTCAATTAGATATATTCATATATTTGAAAACAGAGGTCAGGAAGTAGGTTCTTCAATACATCACCCCCATGGTCAGATATATGGCTATCCATTTATTCCTCTGAAACTTAAAACAGAGCTGGATTCTTGTAAGGAGCATTTTTTACAAACCAACAAGAATCTTATACTCGAATTAAATGAACAGGAAGAAAGAGACCAAAAAAGGATTATTACTTCTAACAATAGTTTTCTTGCATACATTCCATATTTTTCGGAACATCCATTAGGGGTATTCATTTCTTCCAGAAGGCAAAAGAATTTTTTGGCCGACTTCACTAATGAAGAAATAACTGATCTGGCGACGATTTTAAAGGATGTTACTGGTGCTTTAGATGCCGTTTATAAAAAACCTTTACCGTATACAATGTCCATTCATCAGGCTCCGATTCATTCGAAAGAATATTCTGATTGTAAAAATTACTACAGCTTGCATATTGAATTTTCTCCAGTACTCAAAGATGCCTCCAATGTAAAATTCCATGGTGGGTCTGAAATGGGCGCCTGGGCTAACATAAGCTCTCAACTTGCGGAGGAAAGTGCTAAGGTATTAAGGGATGCTTTCCGGATATTTAAAAAAGCAGAGAGGTGATAAAAATAAAAGAGGCAGATTTTACTGCCTCTTATCTATTTTGGTATTAAGATGTCTACAAATGTATTACTTCATTATATGCTGCTGCGGCAGCTTCCATAATAGCTTCAGACATTGTAGGATGCGGGTGAACTGATTTTATGATTTCGTGTCCAGTAGTTTCAAGATTTCTTGCAACTACAACTTCGGCAATCATCTCGGTTACATTTGCTCCGATAAAATGAGCGCCAAGCCACTCTCCATATTTCGCATCGAAAATAACTTTAATAAATCCTTCGCTTGCTCCTGCTGCTTTTGCTTTCCCTGAAGCAGTGAATGGGAATTTACCAACTTTAATTTCGTACCCTTTTTCTTTAGCTTGTTTTTCAGTAAGACCAACAGATGCAATTTCAGGTGTGCAATAAGTACAACCAGGAATATTGTTATAATTTAATGGATGTGGATTTTGCCCTGCTATCTTTTCAACACAAATAATTCCTTCAGCAGAAGCAACGTGAGCAAGGGCCTGCCCTTTTACAATATCACCGATTGCATAAATGCCCGGAATATTGGTTCTGTAATAATCATCTACCAAAACTTTTCCTTTATCTGTAGCAACTCCAACTTCCTCAAGCCCTATACCTTCAATGTTGGTAGCAATACCTACAGCAGAAAGAACGATATCAGCCTCAATTGTTTCAACACCAGAAGCAGTCTTAACTTTAACTTTGCATTTGGCACCGCTTGTATCCACAGATTCTACAGCAGAGTTGGTCATTACTGCTATACCTGCCTTTTTAAATTCTTTTTCAAGCTGCTTAGATACATCTTCGTCTTCAACAGGAACTATATTAGGCATAAACTCAACTATCGTAACTTTAGTGCCCATTGAATTGTAGAAATAGGCAAACTCAACACCTATCGCTCCCGATCCCATTATAACCATAGATTCAGGTTTCTTCTCCAAAACCATGGCTGTTCTGTATCCAATGATCTTTTCGTTATCAATCTTCACATTAGGTAACTCTCTGGATCTACCACCAGTTGCAAGGATAATGTGATCTGCATTGTAAACTTCTTTTTTTCCTGAAGCATCAGTTACTTCCACTTTTTTACCTGGAAGTATTTTACCAAAACCTGAAATATGATCGATCTTATTTTTACGGAAAAGGAATTGGATACCTTTACTCATTCCACTGGCAACGTCACGGCTCCTCTTTACAACAGCTGAGAAATCAGCCTGACTTTCGCCGACATTGATACCATATTCTTTAGCATGCTTTACATACTCAAATACCTGAGCGCTTTTCAACAAAGCTTTTGTAGGAATACATCCCCAGTTAAGGCAAATACCGCCCAACTCTGCCTTTTCTACCACTCCTACTTTCATTCCAAGTTGAGAAGCTCTGATAGCAGCAACATATCCACCAGGACCGCTTCCTATCACAATTAAATCATATTTTGCAGACATAAAGTACTTTTAGTTTATAAGGGGCAAATTTAAATTATTTAGGATTATAAAAAAATTCAGGGAAATTTAGTGCACTAAATATTATCAATCTGACAAGATTTCAATTAAATAGGTCTGAATTCGAACCATCATTTTAGGATTTTCGGATTATATAGTTATTTTTGGACTCAAAACGTAAAATTTAAATGGGACTATTATCCGGAAAAAATGTACTAGTTACAGGTGCTTCAAAAGGAATAGGTAGAGCAATAGCTCTAAGATATGCTCAGGAAGGAGCTAATGTAGGCTTTACTTTTCTTTCAAGTATAGAAAAAGGTCAGGCTTTAGAAGCAGAATTACAATCTAAAGGTATTAAAGCTAAAGGATTCAGATCCGATGCGTCCAATTTTGTTGCTGCAGAAGAATTAGTCAACAGCTTCATTACAGAGTTCGGAACATTAGATGTATTAATAAATAATGCAGGTATCACGCGCGATACCCTTTTAATGAGAATGACAGAACAACATTGGGATGATGTTATTAATACCAATCTAAAATCTGTTTTTAACCTTACTAAAGCTGCTACAAAACAGCTTATGAAACAAAAATACGGTTCTATCATTAATATAACTTCAGTTGTCGGAATCAGAGGTAACGCGGGTCAGGCAAATTATGCAGCATCAAAAGCGGGAATCATTGGCTTCTCCAAATCTGTCGCTCTTGAATTAGGTTCAAGAAATATTCGTTGTAATTCCATTGCTCCCGGATTTATTGAAACAGAAATGACAGGAGAACTTGATGAGAAAGTAGTTCAAGGCTGGAAAGATTCAATTCCGATGAAGAGAGCAGGTCTACCTGAAGAAGTAGCTGATTGTGCTGTATTCCTGGGTTCTGATTTATCAAAATATATAAGCGGCCAGGTCCTTCAGGTTGATGGTGGTATGCTTACCTAGTTTTATAAAGTATAAAAATAAAAATACAGCCTTTCACGTTCTTTGAAAGGCTGTTTCATTTATATCCTCAATGTCAAGCTTTAAACTAATAACAGAACATTCTCTTTGGTTTATAATACCTGCGATTTGCGTTGCTGGTGCTTATTCCTGGCTTCTTTATTCAAAAAAAGGCCCTTGGTCTCCTCAGTTAAACAAAATACTTTTTTCCATAAGGTTCATACTGATTTTTCTACTTTGTTTTCTGCTTATCGGACCATTGCTCCAATACATCAAAAATGAAATTGAAAAACCAATTTTTGTATTTGCAATTGACGATTCTGAATCAAATGCTATATCAACCGGACCTTCCAAATTAAACGCTCTAAAAAATGAAATTGAGCAAACTAAAAAAATCATTCAACAAGAAGATTATACTGTTGATATAATTACTTTATCAGGTAAACAAACAATCAACGATATTATCTTTAAAAATCAATCAACCAACCTTGACTATTTGCTCGACAAGATTGAATCCAACTATGAAAATAGAAATCTTGCCGGCACTATCCTATTTTCTGATGGTATTTATAATCAAGGTTTATCTCCTGCCTATAAAGAACTGACTTATCCTTTATATACTGTAGGCTTGGGAGACACGACTGCCAAAAAAGATATTATCCTTAAAAATACACTATACAACAAGCTTACTTATCAGGGAAATTCTTTTCCAATTGTCGTAGAAATTCAAAATCAAGGCTTTGAAGGGAAGGATATTACAGTTATTGTAAAAAACAAAGGGAAAGTTCTTGACAAAAAAGTCATTAACTTTTCCAAAAACTATGATTTAAAAGAAATAGAATTTCGATTGACATCTGACGAGAAAGGCCTTCAGCATTATGAAATTGAGGTACCCCCTCAAGAAGGTGAGTTTACCGATAAAAACAATACAGGACATGTTTATATCGATGTGATTGAGGGTAAAGAAAAAATTCTTTTAGTAGCCTCCTCTCCTCATCCAGATATCAAAGCAATTAAAAGTGTAACCGATCAAAAAGAAAACTTTAGTCTGAATATTTATATTCCAGGAATTACTGAATTTAAAAACGAGAAATATGATCTTATCATTTTTCATCAAATTCCTGATATTCAAAATACAGCGGCTGATATTCTGAGTAAATTTGGTAAAGACAATAGTTCAGTCTGGTACATCACAGGTAATAAAGTAAACTATACCAATTTTAATCAAATTAACAATGCTTTGAAGATTAACCAAAGAGGACAACAACTTGATCAGGTCACAGCAGTGTTCAATCCTGACTTCAACAAATTTTCACTTTCTTCTGAAGAGGCCGCTGTTATTTCCAAATATCCCCCAGTATCTGTCCCGTTTGGTGAATTCAAACCAATGAATAACGCTGATGTAATTATTTATCAAAGATTGGGTAATATTCAAACCGTAAAGCCACTCCTTCTTTTTTCCAACTCAAACGATAAAAAAGTAGCAGTATTCTGTGGTGAAGGACTATGGGAATGGAGATTGCTTGAATTTAAAGAAACTGGCACTACAAAAGTTTTTGACAAACTGGTAGGTAATTTAATACAGTTATTATCTTCTAGGGAAGAAAAAAGAAAATTTAAAGTTTACCCTATTAATTCTGAATTTTATTCCAGTGATCCTGTACTTTTTGAAACAGAAGTTTACAATGATATCTATGAAAAAATTTATGGACAAAACATTGATTTGACAATTATATCAGAAAAAAATGAAAAGAAACATTATTCATATGTGAATAATGAAAATTCACGATTTGAAATTAAAGGATTAAGTCAGGGAATTTATAAATATATTGCTAATACAGTTCTTAATGGCAAAAAGGAAACTTCTGAAGGTGAATTTTTAATTAAAGAGTTAAACATTGAGCTAATTAACGGAACTTCTGATTTCGATTTATTAAGGTCAATTTCAGAAAAGAATAATGGCTTATTTCTTCCTGTTGCCAAGCTTTCTACTTTACCTGAAATACTAAAAAATGCAGCTCCGCAAAATATTATTCACAGTAATGAAGAACTAACTGAAATTATTAATTTAAAGTGGGTATTCTTCCTGTTAATCAGCCTTATTACTTTAGAATGGTTTTTCAGAAAATTTAAAGGAAGCTACTAAACGTAAGTTAATCTTTAATTAAGACTATAACATTTTAGCCGCTAATTCGCTATAGTCCTTATCTATTCTTTAAATTTACATTGATGAAAGAGGTTAATTTTTTACTAAAACGATTCCAGGATTTTGGGTATAAGGGAGAGTGGAAAGAGCAATATTATCATTTGTATGAAAAGTCCTACGAACTGTTAAACAATTCTCTTTATCCCAAAAGAAATATCTATATAAAATCTCTTGATGAATTCAATGGCATCATGATGGATCTTCCCCATAGTCTTGGTCATGAAGAGAAGCTGACATTCAGAAGAAACCAAAAGCATATTATTGACTTACTTTATCAAATAAAAGAAGAGAATAAAAAGATCTTTGTAAGTTTTGGCAGAGAATCTAGAATGAAAGATAAGGTATGTACTTTTCTTGGTAAAACTAAAATGGATTTCGTGGTTATTGATGAAGAAGATACTCCTTATTCTCCTGAAACATTCGTGAAATATGCTAAAGATTGTGAATATGGAATCTTCTTATTTTCTGCAGATCAGGAAATTGGAACTACAGGTAAATTTCAGACTAATTCCAATGTAATGCTTGAACTGGGATATTTTATCGGACAATCATCTCTAAAAAATCTGATAGCCTTTTATCCAAGTGATAAATTTATTGAAACTGGCTTAAATTTTCAGGGTATAGCTTATGAAGAATTTAAACCTAAAGGTGGATGGAAAATAACCTTGCTTCACCATATGAAAAACTCAGGAATATACGTGGATCACATACTTGAGGAGTAACTTATCAGGTGTTAAAAAATATTTAAGCTGAAACTAAAAAAGGCCCATAACGGGCCTTTTTGCTATTCATCAGTTTTCTCAACTTTTTTCTTTTTTACTTTGAAAGTAAGAGTCTCGCTCTTTCCATCATAATCGGCTGTAAGAGTATCGCCTTCCTGAACTTCCCCTTTAAGGATCTCCTCAGCTACAGGATCTTCAAGATATTTCTGAATCGCCCTGTTCAAAGGACGAGCTCCATATTGTGGATCGTATCCTTTTTCTGCAAGAAAATCTTTTGCTTTTTCAGTCAATTCAACAGAATAGCCAAGAGTATTGATTCTTTTGAAAACATTATTCAAAGTAATATCAATAATTTTGTGAAGATCTTCTCTGCCTAAAGAGTTGAACACAATAACATCATCCAATCTGTTCAGAAACTCGGGAGAAAATGCCTTTCTAAGAGCATTTTGAATGGTTCCTCTCATCAATTCATCTATATTATCCTGTTTTGCTTTTGTAGCGAAACCGATACCGGCACCAAAATCTTTTAGATCTCTTGCACCAATGTTAGATGTCATGATTATAATTGTATTTCTGAAATCAACTCTTCTTCCTAAACCGTCTGTCAGAATACCATCATCAAGTACCTGAAGCAATAGGTTGAATACGTCAGGGTGCGCTTTCTCAATTTCATCCAAAAGAACAACACTATATGGCTTTCTTCTGATTTTTTCAGTAAGCTGCCCACCTTCTTCGTAACCAACGTATCCTGGAGGTGCTCCAACAAGTCTGCTTACGGAGAATTTCTCCATATATTCACTCATATCTATTCTAACAAGAGAATCTTCTTTGTCGAACAAATATGTTGCTAGTACTTTAGCAAGCTCTGTTTTACCAACCCCTGTAGGGCCCAGGAAAATGAATGATCCTATTGGCTTTTTAGGATCTTTTAATCCTACTCTTGTTCTCTGAATTGCTTTCACAAGCTTTTCAATTGCCTGATCCTGACCGATAACTTTGCCTTTAAGCTCGTTACCCATTCCAAGCAATTTATTACCTTCATTTTGAGCTACTCTGTTTACAGGAATTCCTGTCATCATAGCAATTACTTCAGCTACATTTTCTTCAGTAACAGAGTATCTCTTTTTACGGGTTTCTTCTTCCCATCTAACTTTAGCAGCATCAAGCTGTTCAAGGAATTTTTTCTCCTTATCACGAAGTTGAGCAGCTTCTTCGTATTTCTGGCTTTTTACAACCTTATTTTTTTCCTTCTTGATGTTTTCGATCTGCTCTTCAAGCTTCACGATATCAGCCGGAACGTGTATATTATTTATATGCACTCTTGCTCCTGCTTCATCAAGAACATCTATTGCTTTATCGGGTAAAAATCTATCACTGATATATCTGTCTGATAATTTTACACAAGCAGCAATTGCTTCGTCAGAATAATTAACATGGTGATGATCTTCATACTTATCCTTAATGTTAGTCAATATCTCTATTGTCTCTTCCGGAGTAGTTGCATCAACCATAACAATCTGGAACCTTCTTGCAAGAGCTCCATCTTTTTCAATATATTGTCTATATTCATCCAAAGTAGTAGCACCAATACATTGTATATCTCCTCTGGCAAGAGCTGGTTTAAACATATTGGACGCATCAAGCGATCCTGAAGCCCCACCTGCTCCTACAATAGTATGAATTTCATCAATGAACAGGATTACTTCGGGAGATTTTTCCAGCTCGTTCATTACGGCTTTCATTCTTTCTTCGAATTGTCCTCTGTATTTCGTTCCTGCAACTAAAGATGCAAGATCCAGAGTTACAACTCTTTTACCGAAAAGTACCCTTGAAACTTTCTTTTGAATAATCCTCAATGCCAGACCTTCAGCAATTGCGGTTTTACCCACACCTGGTTCTCCAATAAGAATTGGGTTGTTCTTTTTTCTACGGCTAAGAACCTGTGCTACTCTCTCAATTTCTTTTTCTCTTCCCACTATAGGGTCGAGTTTATTTTCTTCTGCAAGTTTTGTAAGGTCTCTGCCGAAATTATCCAAAACAGGTGTTCTGGATTTTTCTGTGGTTCCCTTGGCCGGCTCTTTGCCAGCACCTGAACCACTTCCTCCGAAGATTCTTGAGCTATCTTCGTCAGAGTCGTCTGTATCGCCTGATGCCATAGGATTTTGCTGATGATATTCTAATAATTCTTTGATTACATCATAACTCACTTCAAATTTTTCCAGAATCTGAGTTGCAATGTTGTCTTCATCTCTTAATATTGACAGAAGCAGATGCTCTGTTCCTATTAATTCACTTTTAAAAATTTTGGCTTCCAGATAAGTAATCTTTAATACTTTCTCGGATTGCCTTGTAAGGGGAATGTTGGCCAGGTTTTTAACATTGCCTGTAGCAGTACCTTTTGTAGCTTGCTCCACCGCAAGTCTCAACTCTTCAAGAGAAACACCCAGTTTTTTTAACAGGCTGATTGCAACTCCTTCCCCTTCCCTGATCATTCCAAGCAAAAGATGTTCTGCTCCAATATAATCATGGCCTAAACGAAGCGCCTCTTCCCTGCTGAGGGAAATTACTTCTTTAACTCGGTTTGAAAATTTTGCTTCCATATTATAAAGGAGCTATTTAGTAATAGCGTAAATCTAAATTATTTTTACTATAAATAACCAACTATTTAATATATTTTATTCTTCTTTCTCCTGATTAGAGAACAAATTGATTTTTCCCTTTGTTCGATCCACCTCACTTTTCCATTCCAATCCCTTACATATTTATAACATTTTTTGCATTATTTCCTTCACAAAATAGTAAATCAATTATGCTCATATTGTTTACAAAATTCCTGCCAAACACTTGTTTATACGTTATTCTGCCAAGTTTGGGGTTGTCTATCTGACTTTTTTTAGGGATAATACGATTTCTCATATCAAAAACACCCTCGTACTCTTTTATATAACTGTTTGTAAAGGAAATATTCTTTTCAATTTGAAATAATTTCAGACAAAGTGTCAGAAAATCAAAATTCATATCAAATAAAGATGTATGATTTTTGGAATAAATACCTTCAAAAAACGGCCAATAATACTCAAAATAAGGAGCATTTCTATAAGCAGATGCAATTGCCCTTTGATGAACCTGAAGCCATTTCTGGGAATAATCGATTTCTACTTCAGTATATAGCTTTTTACCTTCATGCTTTACAGGTACAGACAATTCCAAAACCTTGTCTGCCGTTAATATTTTACAACGATTTCTGTATGTATGCCTAAGATAATTTTCCGAATTTTCAAAAACAACTTCCTTCGCATTCATTATATTTAAAAAATATTCGATACAGGGAAGGTATTGTAAGTCTAATACTATTCTTTCTGATTCTTGTTGCATCAATGTTCTAAAAATTTAGTACAATTTTAGAAATGATTTTAATAATTTTATCCATTCGTATTAATTATCTCCTTTAATGTATTCAATTTTAAAAATTGCATTTTATTTTATCCCAAATACATTGCTTTATTGGTTCTCAGATTTTTTAAGTTTTATACTCTATCACGTAATTAAATACAGAAGGAAAGTTGTGTTTCAAAACCTTCAAAATTCATTTCCTGAAAAGTCGGTTCATGAAATAAATAAAATTTCCAGAAAATTTTATACTAACCTTACTGATACGATCCTAGAGACTCTATTAATTCCATCTCTTACCAAAGAACAATTAAAGAAACAAGTCATTCAAAAAAACATTGAACTTCCTCTCGAATACCTCAGAAAAGGTCAATCTATCCTGGTTCTGACAGGCCATCAATGTAACTGGGAATGGCTCCTATTAAGTTCCTCAATGCTTTCGGAATATAGTGTAGATGCAATCTATCGCCCTTTAAAAAGTAAACAATCAGATTGTTTTTTCTTAAAAATCAGGTCCAAGTTCGGAGCTAATTTAATTCCAATGAAAGATACCCTAAGGAGTATAATTAAGAGAAAAGACATAACCAGAGGTATTGCTATGGTTGCTGATCAAACACCACCGGGAGGAGAAATTCAATATTGGACAAAATTTCTGAATCAAGATACTCCTTTTTTTGTAGGAGCTGACAAAATAGCACGTAATACTTCCTTTCCCGTATTTTACCTTAGCATGAAAAGAAGCAAAAGAGGATATTATGAGACTACATATGAACTTTTGTCTGAGCCTCCATTTCCAGAGGAAAAGTTTTCACTGGTAGAAAAATACAGCAATGCTTTGGAAAAGACTATTAAAGAATCTCCTTCAGACTGGCTTTGGTCACATAAAAGGTGGAAAAACACCAGACTAAAGGACTCTTAATGGTTCTTCCGACTATAACACTTCTTCTATTTTCCCCAATCCTTCCCGAATAATCTCTGGATCATCATTTGTGCAGTCTACAATTGTAGAAGCCTCCAAATTCCCTAAACCTCCATCAATAACAATATCTACAAGTCCTTTATATTTTTCATAAATCAATTCCGGATCTGTTGAATATTCTAATATTGCATCTTCATCTTTTATTGAAGTCGTTATAATTGGATTACCTAATTCCTTAACAATAAGCCTCGGAATAGCATTATCTGGAACTCTTATTCCAACTGTATTCTTTTTTGTATGAAGAATTTTAGGAACTTTTCCGCTAGCGTTTAAAATAAATGTGAAAGGACCTGGTAAGGCCTTTTTCATAATTTTAAAAATGTGTGTTGGTAAATTTCTTGTGTATTCGGAAATATGACTTAAATCATAGCATATAAAAGATAGGTTAATTTTCTGAGGATTAATGTTTTTTATTTGACATAGCCTTTCAACTGCCTTTTGGTTATGTATATCACAGCCAATACCATAAACAGTGTCCGTTGGATAAATTATAATACCACCCCTTCGCAAAACTTCTACTACCTCCAAGATTTTATTCATTTGTGGATTTGTAGAATTTATTTTTACTAATTTAGCTTTCATCGTTTCAGTTTTAGTATTAACCTTTTTTTATTTATTAAAAATTCACTTTTTAAGTAGAACCTGTTTGCTCCCTTTTCTTGTTTCCAAATGAATTGATTATTTTTGAAGACTTATGAGAGATAGAAAGTACAAATTTAAAGTCTTTGCAGTTGTTTTTGCAATTTCATTTGTATGCTTTTCATTTTATGCATACCAGATTTTCTTTACTCCTAATCTGCAATTTAAAAAAGGAGATACATATTTGTTTATTCCGGAAGGTGCTAACTTTCAGACCGTTTCTGACAGTTTAAAAAAGAATAATATAGTTACAGACTATTTATCTTTTGCATTTATATCCAGATTACTAGGCTATCAAGATGCGGTAAAGCCAGGCATGTATCGTATATCTGCAAATATGTCAAATTTATATGCGGTAAGGATGTTAAAAAGAGGAAGACAGGAACCTACCAAACTGGTTTTTAATACTATCAGGCTGAAACAAGATTTAGCTGAAAAACTTGATAACCAATTATCTCTTTCCAAAGAGGATATTTTAAAATTATTAGGTGATCCGAAATTTGTCTCCCAATATGGCTTTGATACAACCACAATCCTTACCATGTTTATTCCCAATACATATGAAGTATACTGGAATATTAAAGGAAAGGATCTGTTTGATAGAATGAAAAAGGAATATGATATTTTCTGGAATGATGAAAGGAAGTCTCAAGCTAAAAGTCTTGGATTTACTCCAGTAGAGATTACAATTCTGGCATCTATCGTAGAGGCTGAAACTAATAAACAAGATGAAAGATCCATCATTTCTGGAGTATATATTAATAGACTAAGACAAGGGATGCCATTACAAGCAGACCCTACTGTTAAATTTGCAGTGGGAGATTTCTCAATTAAGAGAATATATGATGGACACCTTGCTATTGATTCTCCCTATAATACTTACAAGTATACAGGACTACCACCTGGCCCGATAAACCTTCCTTCAACCAAATGTATTGATGCCGTTTTAAATACAGCCATCCATAAGTATGTGTACTTTTGCGCTAGTGATGATCTAACAGGGCATCATAATTTTGCCGAGACTTATGAGCAACATCAGAAAAATGCTGAAAAATATCGGAGAGCTTTAAATAAACTGAACATTAAATAATGATTGAATTTGAGGTTCAGGTAAGAGTCAGATATGCTGAAACTGACAAAATGGGTTATGTCTATTATGGCAATTATGCAGCTTTCTATGAAGTGGCCCGAGTTGAAATGATGCGTCATTTGGGATTAAGCTATAAAAAATTAGAAGAAAGTGGAATAATGATGCCGGTGCTGGAATACAAAACTAAGTTTATTAAACCTGCACTCTATGATGATTTGCTCAGGATTAAAGTCTTTATCAAAGAGGTTCCGAAGGTCAGAATAAAATTTGAATACGAAACTTATAATGAACAGAATATCCTACTCAATATAGGAGAAACAACATTGGTATTTGTAAATTCTGAAACAGGAAAACCATGTTTAGCTCCAGAGGAATTTGAAAGAAACACAGGCAGTTACTTTAAAAAGGAAAAAATTCAATAAAAAAACATTAAAATTATTTGGACAAAAAATCATTTTACCTATATTTGCAGTCCAAATCACAGAGAGATGGCAGAGCGGTCGAATGCGGCGGTCTTGAAAACCGTTGACTGTAACAGGTCCGGGGGTTCGAATCCCTCTCTCTCTGCAAAATGCAAGAGTGTGAATCAAAGCAATCGCTTTTTCACACTCTTTTTTTTGATCAATAAATCTGTTGTAAGATCCAACCCTATATTACTTATAGTCTGTTTTAAACAAATAGATTAAGAAACTTAAAAACGAGAAAGTTATATTATCTATATAGCATTTAAGTGCTGACACTTTAATAAAATTTCAGTTCTTCAAAATCTATTCTGATAATTTAAAAGTGGGTATCTACATAGGATCAAATTCCTTTGAAAAACTTTCCATTTAAATTTCATTTTCTTGACATCACAAAACAAAAGCGGCTACCCTTATGAGGTAGCCGCTTCTCTTTATTTTAAGAGCAATAATGTTATTGTTTTATCAATCTCTTAACTGCAATACCTTGCTCAGTTCTGATTTCCAGGAAGTAAACTCCTGAAGCAAAACCAGTCAAGTTAAAATTGTAATCAGCAGAAGAAGAACCTTTAAATACATTTTCTTCTAGTACTGAAGTACCAAGAGCATTTTTCACAACAATATTAACATTTCCTGCAAATGCATCACCTAAAGTAACCACGAAGTCAACTCCAGGGTTTGGCATTACATTAACTGAACTACTCAATATAGCAGATATTCCAGCAGGTGTAACAGTTACATTTATTGGATCAGAATCAGTGGTTCCTGCAGGATTAGTTTCATGAAGAACAACACTTCCACTAGTAGATCCAAATTTAACCGTAATAACAGAATTGTCTGCGTTGGCAGATACAATCGTAGCACCTTCAGGAAGTGACCATGTATATACAGATCCTTCAGGCGCATCATCTGTCATATAAGTAGCTTCATCACCAGCAGTTACTGATACAGGTCCATTGACAGTTTTCTTAGCAGGAACCACACAGAAATTACTACCAGCATTCTTAATTGTTATAACATTTGAAGTTACAGGAGAACCTGTTGCACAAGCAAGGCTTGAAGTCATTACTACTTTTACAACATCACCAGGTTTCACTGAAGCAGAGTATGTTTTGGCACTAATACCTACATTGATATTGTTTACTAACCAAGAATAAACTGGGTTGCTTCCTTCACCTTCAGATGTTAAAGTAAATGTAGCATTTGTTCCTGCATCGCAAGCTTTGTCTTCAATCGAACTTACAATTGATACTGCAGCTACTACGGATGAACTTACTTTTACTAAAGAAGTTGCAGACGTACTCTGACAGTTTTTAGAATCTGTCACAACTACAGAGTAAGTTGTTTCAGTAGTTGGAGCAACCGTTACACTTGCTGTAGTACCTACTACATTTGTCCACTGGTAATTATTGTATGGAGCGGTTCCGCCTGTTACGTTAGCAGTAAGAACTGTCGACTGTCCTGTACAAACATCTGTAGATGATGGTGTAACAATAACAGAAGGTTTAGCATTTACAACAACTTGTTTAGATGCAGCAGAAGTGTTCTTGCAATCATTAGCATCTGTTACCACTACCGAATAAGTGGTAGTTTCAGTCGGATTTAAAGTAGATCCGGCATCAGAAGGTTTGTTTCCTGCAGAAGATGTCCATGCATAACTATAAGGTGCTTTACCGCCATTTACAAGCGCATTTACATTCACTGATCCACCATTACAAATTTCAGCAACAGATGTACTCACAGATACTTCAGGTAGAGTGTTAACTGTAACAGTGGTTGCACTTGAAGTAACAGGAGAACCTGTGGCACAAGCAATGCTTGATGTCATTTTTACCGTTACCTGGGCATTGTTTGGTAGTGTTGAAGAAGTAAATTCTGCACCATTCACGCCTGCTGTAACTTTATTACCGTTAACAAACCACTC
The DNA here is from genome assembly GCF_000775915.1 of Sporocytophaga myxococcoides. NCBI lineage: Bacteria > Pseudomonadati > Bacteroidota > Cytophagia > Cytophagales > Cytophagaceae > Sporocytophaga > Sporocytophaga myxococcoides. The sequence continues at coordinate 56,240 of NZ_BBLT01000001.1, read as the reverse complement.
ATAAGTAGGCACACCACCATTTTGGTTGGATGCAGTAAGAGTAACAGGAGTACCTTCACAAACTGCTATAGTAGCAGGAGTTATAGTTACCGCTGCAGCACCTCCGTTAGTTACATTAACCAAAGCACTTTTCTTGTCAGCAGTACAACCATTTGCATCTGATGCTGTTACAAAATAAGTTGAAGTTACGGATGGGGATGCTGTAGCTTTATCTCCATTGACAACTAATGATGGAGCTGAATCCCATGCATAAGAATATGGAGTAGTTCCTCCGTTTGCGCTTGCAGTCAATAAAGCTGATCCGCCAGAACAAATATCAGAAGCTGCAGGAGTAACAGTCAATACAGGTTTTGCATTTACTGCGATTACTTTCTGAACAGCAACGTTAGAACAGTTATTAGCATCTTTAACAACCAAAGAATATGTTGTTGTAACTGTTGGTGTAACAGTTGGAATAGGGCCTGTTGGCACAGTACCTGAACTAGCAGTCCAAGTATAAACATAAGGCTGAGTTCCACCGCTCACTGTTGGGAAAAGATCAACCGATCCACCAGCACAAACAGATGAAACCTCAGGGAAAGAAACAGATGGTGTTGCATTTCTTGTAATTACTACATCATCAAAGTTAGTACCACAAGTATTAGCTATTGTCCATCTTAATGTTACGCTTTGCCCTGCAGTCAAATTTTCAACTACTGAAGTAGCAGAAGCTGGAGTTTTGATAATTGCAGAAGACGTTCCTACAATAGACCAGGTTCCATTTCCAACAACTGGAGTATTTCCTGCAAGAGTTACCGATGCCTCACAAGTGGACTGATCAGGTCCGGCAAGTGGAGCAGTTGGTTGAGGACAATCCCCGTTTCCTGTAACTTTGAAGGTATAAGGATTAACAGTAGAATTGTTTCCAATATTTATTATTGCGTTTTTAACACCAGAAGCTGTTGGCTTAAATGTCACAGTAAAAGTAGTTGTAAGAACAGTACCAGTAGAAGGGTGTAACTTAGTTACAACTGGCTGAGTTACTGAGAAGTCAGCTGCATTTGTACCAGTTATAGTTACAACAGGGTTACCTGACAACCTCAAAGTATCGTCGCCTGTACTTGTAATAGTGAAAGTGACAGGAGTGGTAGCTGTGTTCAGTAAAGAAGTACCGAAGTCATATGCAGCAGAAGCAGCGTTATAAATAGTGGCTCCTTGCTTAACTGTCAGTTCAGAAGATTTAGCAGTACCATTCAAATAGAACACATATGTTGCCTCGTCAGCATCATTACTTTTTACTGTTATTGATGCTGATCTAGCTCCGCCAGCTGTTGGTTTAAATACAACTACAAAATTACTAGCACCAAAGGCACCGATTGTTGTTGTATATGTTGGTAATTTTCTAACAATAAAATCTGAAGGGTTAGCACCAGCCACAGTAAGGTCACCAGGTGAAGTCAGAAGCAAATCAGCAGATCCATTATTTTTAATACTGAAGGTCATTAAAGTACTATCTCCAATCGTAGCAGTACCCATGTTGAAAGAAGCAGTATTAAGGATAGACGTATTGGTCGGTAATGTTAAAGCCTTAACATTGATCTCAGGTCTTGCGTCTGCGTATTTTAGATTATCGAAAAGATACGTTCTCTGAGCAGGTGTAGTACTTGTTCCAGATTGAGCCCCAGTAGGGTCTACTAAAATATCTATATAAGCTACTTCTGTAGAATTTACTACATCAGAATGATCAAAAGATAAATTCACCCAAGTGTTTGCAGCACCGCCTTTGGCAGTTACATCGCTAACTGAAGTTCCATTAGCTCTTTTTAGCGACATAGTAAATTCAGTATTGGCATTAGGTGAATAAACCATTACGTCAATTATTGATTTTCCTGGACTTAAGTCGAATGTACCAGGACATCCGCTGAATCTTACTGAAGTACCAGAAGCAGTACCTGTATTTCTTACAAATTGTCCCGTATTGATACTTGTATTAATACCCGTAGCAGAAGGATTCGGATAAATTGTATTAAATGTTCCAGGGAACACTATTTCCGCATATCTGTTAAAATCAAAATCGTTTAGCACTTTAGAAGCTGGAATACCTGCAATACAAGGTAATTCAGACTCATATCTGATATCATCAATGTAGTAAGTTTGAGTTCCTTTAGTTGCTTTCGGATCAAAGAAAATATCAAAGCCGAATGTAGAAGCAGTATCCGCTGCTGCAATATTTGACAAATCGAAATAAACCCTATGCCACTGATTAGCGAATACTGTTTTTGCAGAATCTACAGCAGCATCATCCGGATAAGTATCAGCATCTGCCCCATCAGGTTTCTTAGCAGCAAATTGAATTGTAGCGCCTGCTGTTGTAGAATAAACTAACATGCTTATAATTTTCTTACTGTTCAGCCTGAACTTGTTTCCGCAAACAATATATCTGATACCGTCACTGTACTGTCCTGCAGATCCACTCTTATTAAATCTACCAACAGTAGATGATGGATTTCCTGTTGAGCTAGGATTTGCTACAGGTCCCACATAAGAAGGCACATTATATTCCAGGGTTGAATTGTTGTGTACTTCAAAGCCTTGAAGAACTCCGCTTTGTGGAAGATCGGATAGACAAGGAGCAACTTCTAGTCTTATATCATCTGCATAATACGTTTTAGCGCCATTTGCAGCGACTGGATCAATAAACACCTCAATAAAAGTTATACCTGTTTTACCCGCAGCCCCACTCATATTAAAATACAATCTTTCCCATTTGTTGGTTTGCGTTGTGCTAACCGTAGATGAAGCAGTTGATGGATAAGTAGTAGTATTAGCTACATCAGCAGCTGTTTTCAGGTTCATTAAAACCGGGATTCCAGGCGCTGGTGAATAAACCAACATACTAACTACAAATTTGCTAGATGTTATGTTCACTGACCCAGAGCATAATTTATAACGGACTCCGTTGTAATCACCAGTTGCCGGTCTAGTGAATTTAGCCGAAGTATAACTAGGGTTAATTGCATCGACTGAAGGATTTAATGCTATTTCACTCCAGTTAGGATTAGTATAATCTAACTTAGAATTTTGAGCATTCCCATCAAAGTCCTGGTAAACTTCATTAGTTGTAAGCGCACTTGCACATGCTACAATACTTGAAGTTAGATTCAATTTATAAGCACCATTTGTAGCATCATCGTTATTAATTGTAACAACTCCCGCTGGAGTCGCAGCTGTAGCAGAAGTTAATCTTACCCAAAAATAGGCAGAATCACCAATACCAATTATTGTCGGCGCTCCTTCAATTGTGTAACCAGTTCCGGTAACTGTAATTCCACCGGTAGCAGGAATGTTTAACTGTCCATCCCCCGTATTTTTGATCTTAAATCTTTTACTATTAATAGAACTTGTAGCTGACGTACCCATATTGAATGTTCCACCATTAGCTATTGGACCAGATTCTGAAAACACTGAAATCTTCGGAGAAGTCGCTGTATTAGTTCCAGTACCAATAATTGTGAAAGTATAAGGATTTTCATCCGGATCATTGCTAGCTATTGAGATGTTTGCAGTTTTAAGACCGGTTGCACCTCCAGGAGCAAAAGTAATAGTAAAAGTAACACTTTGATTTCCTGCTAAAGAAGTGGTAACTGAAGTCTGATTTATTGTGAATAAAGCTGCATCAGTACCTGTTTTTTGAACGACCGGACTTCCGCTAAATGTTAAGCCCTGGAACCCTTTATTTTCTAAAGTAAAAGTAACTACTTTATTACCAGACTTTATAACATTCTGAAAATCAAAAGTACCACCTGAAGGCACATCTCCAAGTGTAGTTTTAACATTTAGATCTGGTAAAGAGGTAGTACCTATTTTCCATGTATTACCGGTCATCATGAATAGAGACAAACAACGAAGTGTATTTCCAAAATAACCGGAAAGGGTAGCGTTTTGAATTGGATCTTTAACATTTTTAACCTCTGTATACATGGCATTCATCAATGTCTGATTGCTTGAAGCCATTACCGGAAGAGCAAATGTTGAAGTAAAAGTTGCATTATGCTGATTTCCGCTATACAGATTTCCGTTTTGATAAAGAGGGCCTCTGACACCTGAAGCACCCATAACAGCAACAACTTTAGTTGTAATCTTATCACAGATTGCTTTTGCAGAAGTTGCTACAGTTGGTCCATTCCAAAGAAAATCTTGTGCCATACGCCATGGATTACGACATGCGTCGTAACCATAACCAGCAGTAGCAGCATATCCTAAACCACCTGGATTACATGTATTCATTACTCCATTTTCTGAACTCCAGTCAGAGATCAGACCTGTTGTTGTATTAGCGTTTGCATTGATAAGATTGTACCCACCATTTACCGCTGTGTTCCAGAAGGATGCGTCTGCCAGTTTACCAAATTCACGGTAATATGCTGGTGACTGGTAAGAAGGGTTTCTACAAGGATCACCAAACCCCCATCCATCTCCATTGATTGCAACTCCCTGTGAATTAATTTCCCATTGCTTAATTTTTGAAATGAGGGAATTTGCTTCATTTATATATTTGTATGGAGAGGTTGCGGTAGGCCACTGATTATCTGCAATTAAAAGTGCAAAAGCGGCGTCCAACTCTGCATCGGTAGCTCCGTTGTTTCCGGAATTATTGCCACAACCTTCAATTCTCCAATGCATGATCCCACGATCATTTGAATGATTCTTATAGTATTTCCATAGACCATCAAATAAAGCTTTGTCGGCTGCATAAGCAGAAAGAATCATACCATAAGCAATACCTTCGGATACTGTTCTTTGTGGTTCATCAAACTTTACCCTAATGGAACCATCATTACAGGTTTCAGTGTAATTTTGTTTCCACTCCAGGTAAGCAAGCCCTGCATCTGTAGATTTCCCATAAGCTCCAGATGTTGGTAAGTTTGTAGGCATAATACCAAAGCCGTAACTTGTGTTGGCTCCAAATGGTACCCTGGCCCCTGCAGGTGTATTAATTTGTGCTATCGCTCCAATGGAAAAAAAGCAACAAATCAAAAACACACATAATCTGAGACTGTATTGTTTTATCATATTTAGTTATAAAAGGATTTAGATTTTGTATTTTTTATCTAAAAAATTGACTCCAAATTAAGAAAGATCCGAATGGAAGACAAATAAATTATACAAATTGAAAAATAATCCAACCTAAGCTATTCACTTAAAAAATAAAAACAAGGTTATTTCGCTTGAATTTGGGAAACTTCCGAAAAATTCAATTTAAAAAGCCATGAAATATTCAAAGAAAAGTACTATTAACTTTCTGTTATTTAAGATTATATTTCCCTGAAAATAGACTTGTATTTTCATTTTTTTCAAAAAAAAATTAACAAAATAGCTTTTCACGGGTAGTTGTACCAAACAAATCAGAACTACTATGCCATTCAGCTACAAAAACAAAAAAGGAATTACCTACTATCTTCATTTAAGGGGACCGGCAAAACAAGAGGGTAAAGGTAAACTTTATTTTTTCTCCAAAAGCCAGGGAACCGATGTCATCGAGGACATGCCCGATGGCTATACAATTATTGAAAACGAGAAAACAGGGTTACCTATCTTGAAAAGGAAATAGGACTCCTGGTAAAGAATTATATTCCCCGGCTCATTGTTTTTTATGTGGAGGAATATAATTATGGGAATTGTTAAATATAATAAATCCAGGGTTCCAGGTTTCACTAACGTATTGGAAGACTTTTTCGGAAGAGATGTCTCTGATTTTCTCGGCACTTCTGCTGATGTTGTACCAGCTGTAAATGTGAAAGAGGAAGATAAAGGATTTCAAGTGGATGTGGCTGCACCTGGTATGGAAAAGGGTGATTTTAAGGTTAATATCGACAATGATACTTTAACCATTTCTGCTGAAAAAGAGGTAAATGAAGAGGAAACAAATGAAAAATATAGTCGAAAAGAATTTAGCTATTCAAGTTTTTCAAGATCTTTTGTACTACCTAAAACAGCGGATAAAAATAAGATAGAAGCAAAATATGAAAATGGAATTTTAGCATTATTTATTCCTAAAATAGCCGAAAAGGATATTAAAAATATTAAATCTATCGAAATTAAGTAAGGTCAGGGCAAAACACCCTGACTTTTTAATTATTTTAATCTTCATTCCATTACTTTTGCCCGATGCTACCTGAATCTTTCTTTGAAAATGTCTATGAGGTTGTGAAGCTTATACCTAAAGGAAAAGTGACTTCCTATGGAGCAATTGCAAAGTACCTTGGTATAAAATCAGGTGCCAGAATGGTGGGATGGGCCTTAAATGCCTCACTCATTCATAATAATATTCCGGCACATCGTGTTGTAAATAGGTCCGGTTTACTTACTGGAAAAATGCACTTCTCCCCTCCTACATTAATGCAGGAAAAACTTGAGATGGAGGGAATTCAAGTTATCGATGACAAGATTAAAGATTTTGAAGCAGTATTTTGGGACCCCTCCATAGAAATGCCTTAAAATTACACGAATACTTTTTCCTCCTCTTTTAAAGGATATGAAATAAGATATAAGCCAAGGAAACAGATAAGTCCATTCAAAATCAGAGTTTCAAACGAGAATCTATACCCCCATAACAAAGTATCGGAATTGTAACTTATAAGCAGAGTAATGAAAGGACTTAGAACACAAATAAGAGGGACCAAAGTATCTTTTACCTTTCTTTTGGTCAATATTCCAAAGCTGAATAAACCTAATAGGGGTCCATATGTATAACTGGCTGCAGACAATACTGCATCAATTACAGAAGTTTGTTTTAATTCCTTAAAAATCAAAATAATAATCAAAAATGCCAGTGAAAATCCCACATGAACAATAGTTTTCTGCTTTGCTTTAACATTTTCCGGCTTATTTTTAAAATCAAGGAAATCTATACAAAAGGATGTTGTTAAAGCAGCTAATGCAGAGTCTGAACTGGCATAAGATGACGCAATTATACCAAGCAGGAAAAAGACCGCAGCCAAGGTACCAAATTCATTCATTGCCAGAAAAGGATATGCTTTATCGGCCCCTGCAGGAAGTAAAATTCCTTTTTGTGTAGAATAGATATAAAGCAAAGCTCCTAGCATCAGAAACATGTAGTTAACAATGGCCATAATAATAGAAAAAGAAAACATATTTTTCTGAGCCTCTTTTATGTTTTTACAAGTCAGGTTTTTCTGCATCAGATCCTGATCAAGACCAGTCATTGCAACGGCAATAAAAATTCCTGCAATGAACTGTTTGAAGAAATATTTTTCACTTTTAATATCATCAAAAAAGAAGACCTTAGAATAATCTGTGCTTTGGATCATTGTAAACATTTTAGGTACCGATAAACCTAAGCGCTGGGAAATCAGCACTAAGCTGATTCCGACTGCTCCTACCAGGAATAGAGTCTGGAAGCTATCAGTCCAGATAATGGTTTTTACACCTCCCTTAAAAGTGTAAATCCAGATAAGAACGATAGTGATAAGTACAGTCAAAAAAAACGGCACATTGAGTTTATCAAATAAAAATAACTGCAATACCATAGCGGCCAGGAACAGCCTTAATGACGATCCTATTGTCCGAGAAAGTAAAAAGAAAAAAGATCCTGTCTTGTATGCCCAAAAACCGAATCTTTGCTCAAGATAGGTATAAATACTTATAAGATTGAGACGATAGTACAGTGGCATTAAGACAGTAGCAATGATAAAGTATCCGACCAGGTGACCAAGAATAATCTGAAAGTAAGAAAATGCTTTCAATTCTCCTGCTTGGTTAACCAGACCGACAGCACCAGGAACAGAAATGAACGTAACCCCGCTGATTGATGTTCCTATCATTCCGAACGCCACTAAAAACCATGGCGATTTTCGATCCGCAGTAAAAAAAGTTTTCGTGTCCGCATTTTTGCCTGTAAAATAAGCAATTACCAATAATGCGCTGAAATAGACTGCTATAATAGTGATAATCAGAGAAGGAGACATATTTTATCAATAAATAAGCGATAAAATTGTTTATTTTTTTTTAAATTTGCTAAAATGTCAATCACATATATGACCACAATTTCTAACATGCGTCCGTTTCACGAAGAAGAAATTGAAGTTCTAGAGCTTGAAAAAACTTCAGAAAATTTTGATTTGGTTGTTTTTAATGATGATGTGAATACTTTTGATCATGTCATTAATACCCTGATCGAAATATGTGAACACTCCTCAGAGCAAGCGGAACAATGCACTCTCATTATTCACTACAAGGGCCAATGCACAGTAAAATCAGGGAATTTTGAAAAGCTCATACCAATGAGACAAGCTATCTGCAATAGAGGCATTTCTGCAGAAATACTTTAGTTTTTAGGCTTTATTCGGAAATTATTTCTCTGAAAAACGGGTTGAACCTAAAAAATTAAATTAAAGTATTATGATATACCCCTCAAAGCTGATTGAAGACGCCGTTAATGAAGTCTCAAAATTACCCGGCATTGGAAAAAAAACAGCATTCAGGCTGGTATTGCATTTATTAAAAGAACAAAGCACTGCTACCGAATCACTTAGCTCAGCTTTATTGAGTCTGAGGAAAAACATTACTTATTGTAAAGAATGCCATAATATTGCAGATGATCATCTGTGTAATATCTGCAATAATCCAAGAAGAGACCCATCCATCCTGTGTATTGTTGAAGATACCAGAGATGTTATGGCTATAGAAAATACTCATCAATATAATGGTATTTATCATGTACTCGGAGGGATAATTTCCCCACTTCAGGGTATAGGTCCCAGTGACTTAAAAATTGATGCTTTAACTCGCAGAATACCAGGATCGACAATCAAAGAAGTGATATTAGCTCTTAGTCCGACTATGGAAGGTGACACTACCGCTTTTTATATCACAAAAAAAATTAAGGATTTTAATGTGAAAATAAGTACCATTTCAAGGGGAATTCCCGTTGGAGGAGAATTAGAGTACACCGATGAAATAACTCTTGGAAGAAGTATTACAGCACGAACAACGTACGAACATTAAAATCCTTGAAAAAACTTTCCATCATTATCGTCAACTATAATGTCTGCTATTTTTTAGAACAGACTTTGATAAGCGTTAAAAAGGCACTTACCGGAATAGACGGTGAAGTTTGGATTGTTGACAATAACTCCGCAGACAACTCTGTCGAGATGGTTAAAGATAAATTTCCCGAATTCAATCTAATTGAAAATAAGGTTAATTACGGTTTTTCAAAGGCCAACAATCAAGCTATCAGACAAGCTAATGGAGAATATATTTTATTGCTCAATCCTGATACTGTTGTTGAGGAAAATACATTTGAAAAATGTATTTCTTTTCTGGACAGTCATCCTGATGGCGGTGGTTTGGGAGTAAAAATGCTGGATGGTAGAGGTAATTTTCTTCCTGAATCAAAAAGGGGATTCCCAACTCCATGGATAGCATTTTACAAAATGTTCGGCTTATCTTTTCTTTTTCCTAAATCTAAAAAGTTTGGCAAGTACCACCTCACTTATTTAGATAAAGATAAAATCCATGAAGTAGAGGTTCTCAGCGGGGCTTTTATGATCATTCGCAAATCTGTACTTGACAAAATCGGGTTACTGGATGAGGATTATTTCATGTATGGAGAAGATATCGACCTCTCTTACAGGATTCTTAAAGGCGGTTATAAAAATTATTATTATCCGGAAACAAGGATTATCCACTATAAAGGAGAAAGCACAAAAAAAACCAGTATTAACTATGTGTTTATCTTTTATAAGGCCATGATAATCTTTGCCCAAAAACATTTTCCAGACAACAAGGCAGGTACATTTTCCTTCTTAATTAAAATTGCCATTTACCTTAGAGCATTTTTATCTATATCATCAAGATTTATACAAAAATGTTCCATTCCTTTTGCTGAAGCTTCATTAATATATACCGGTATGTATTTACTAAAATCATATTGGGAAAATAATCACAAATATGTTCGTATGCCATATCCTCCTGTATATATGGAGCTTATAGTACCAATATATATCGGAATATGGTTAATTAGCATATATTTCTTCGGTGGCTATCGCAAACTTTTTCAACCAAGAAAAATAATCCAAGGAGCTTTAATTGGAACATTAATTATTTCAGCTGTAAGTAACTTTTTTGATGATTATCGATTTTCAAAAGCTCTGATTGTACTAGGTGGAATACTTACAATCGCTTGTAGTTTCTTAATCCGATTAGTTATTAACTTTATTAAATCAAAGAAACTGCTCTCTGACGAAAACTCTAATAAAAAAGTACTTATCGCAGGACGAGAAGAAGAATGTTTGCGCGTAATCAGAACATTAAATACCCAGGATTATAATCTTGAAATTCTTGGCTTTGTAAGCCCTGAAAAAAGAACAAATAAAGATTACTGGCTTGGCAATATTGATAGATTAGAGGAAATATGTCTGTTATACAAACCTCATGAAATCATTTTCTGTTCCAAGGGACTTGACACATCACAGATTATTGAATGGATGCTTGCTCATGGGGAAGATATACCAGAATATAAAATTGTACCGGATGAAAGTAACTTTGTCATAGGAAGTAACTCATCAAATGCCCCAGGTTCATTTTATACTCTCGATATCAAGCTTAATAAAACTGACGACGAAAAGGCAAAAACTAAAAGAATATTTGACACTTTAATAGCACTTTTCTTTTTAATATCTTTTCCACTTCTGATTTTTCTGGTAAAAAATCCTGGAAAATTTTTAAGAAACATCTTTAATGTTATGAGTGGAAAGATTTCTTGGGTTGGACTTGAAAATAATTCTAATAAAGACGTTCATCAGGTAAAAAATGGCATAATTAACCCTATTACAGGAATTTCCAGCGAATCCCTTGATGAAGAGACTGTTAAAAGGCTTAACTACCTATACTCCAAGGAATATACCCCGATGAACGATATACAGCTTATTTTCAGATCTATCAGAAATCTGGGAACTTAGTAGGGAAAAGACCATTGATAGCAGTTTATTACTTTGTTTTTGTAATAATCCTGAATTAAAATATCCGGATTGAATTTAAGCAAATCAAATACTGAATCATCTTTGGAGAAAAAATGTAATTTGTAATTATACTCCTTAAGATCATCTGCTATTCTTTTTTGCAAAAGTTTATCATCTTCCTGAATGAAAACTTTCAATTTATTTCCTTGCATTACCATGTTCTAAAAGTTTAATGTTTTACCTCCCTCAGAAGTAATTTTAAAACGTTTTTTTTAGATGAATTGTTTTAAAATTGCAAGGGAAAGTGCCTCTGTAATTTTACCAATTTAAGACCCCGGAAAAATCCGGAAAAGAATCAATTGAATACTAAGTATAAAAACATTTGGGGAGCGTTTATCATTTTTATTGGGGCTATTTGTTTCTCTTCAAAAGCAGTAATAGTGAAAATAGCTTATAATTTCCATATAGATTCAGTTTCTCTTCTTGCCTTGCGCATGCTGTTTTCGCTTCCATTTTTTCTAGGAGCTCTTGCTTATTCGAGTCTGAAAGAAAAACTCAAACCTATTGAAAAAAATGATTGGCTTTTTCTGATAGTTTTGGGTCTGATGGGCTATTATTTGGCTAGTTATCTTGATTTCAAAGGACTTGAATATATCACTGCTAGTCTTGAGCGACTTATTCTATTTATTTATCCAACTCTGGTAGTTCTTCTATCAGCTGCTATTTATAAAAGGAAAATTACGGGAAACGAAATTATAGCTTTACTTCTGACATATAGCGGAATAGCTGTTGTTTTCCTTAATGATCTAAAATTTGATCAGAGAAATGTAATTACAGGAGGGCTCCTCATTTTTGGAAGTGCACTCACCTATTCGTTTTACCTTGTGGGTAGTGGAAAACTTATCCCTAAAATTGGTGCTGTCAGATATAATTCTATTTCGATGATTGTATCGACTTTGATTGTGCTGATCCATTATTTTCTAAGTACTGAAAGTAATTTATTTCATTATGAATGGCAAGTGTACGCACTCAGTATATTCATGGCTATTGTAGCAACTGTCATCCCAAGTTTTCTTCTAGCAGAGGGAATAAGGCTTATAGGGGCAGGAAAAGCCTCCATCATAGGCAGTGTCGGTCCTGTTTCCACGATTATTCTTGCAAATATATTTTTGGAAGAAGAAATAACCCTGCTTCAGATTCTAGGAACTGCATTTGTACTTGCTGGAGTTTTACTGGTTAGTAAAAGTAAATAAAGAATCACTTAAACAACTCCTTAAATTCATTAAAAGACTTTCTATGTTGAATGCTCACACCCGAACGAGTTGTGATATCATCATAGTAGTAATAATAATAGCTTTGATAAGTTGTACTGAAAAACTTCAGATTGACACTTCCTGAACTATTCAACCTATAAATGACAGTATAATCTCCAAGAAACTGACCTGAATTAGGTACATTGCCTACATTAACATTCCCACCTGCAGTAATAGTAATCCTTTCACTAATCTGCCTGCTTGCTTTAAACTGTAAACTTTGAGCAAGTCCTGGATTATCCGGGGAGAGTGCTTCTATATTTACATCAATATCAAAGCCTGCTATTGATTCGGGTGCAATTTTATTTAACTCAGAATTAAGAATCTGACTTACACTTTGATTCGCTTGCTCCATTGCGATACCTCCTCCTGAATTAACATATCCTGTACCTTCCGGGAAAAATCTATTCAGTACAATTAATCCAAAAACCTGCCTCTGCAATTGTTGCTGATCGTTATTAATTTCATTAATTCTTTGTGAAATAATATTTCCAAGAAAAGGATCATTACTTTCCGGCATTTCAATCTGAAAGCTCAGCTCAGGTTCGGCAAGCTCTCCTGTAACATTAAGCTTTACAGTCACTGGATGGTTTCTTTTTGATGACCTTACAAATTCGTCGTTTAATGCAGTCGTATAATTGCTTATCAAATCATATCTGGATGCTTTCGTAGTATAAATTGCCTTAACATTTAAAAGCCCCTCCATAATATCCCCATTCCATGATAACCTGCTGCCTTTCTCAATTATAAAATCTTTTTTTACAAGACTGGCAAAAGTAAAAGTGTAACGACCTTCACGAATTTGATAAGAACCATACAATTCAGGAACGTTATCCTGATCTACCTTTACTTCAAATCTTCCAGCCCCCCTGGCTGATATTTTATCTCCATTAGTGGGATCGACAATAATATTTATCTGAGCATCTTTGGTAATCGCAAGATTACCTGTAAACTTAAACCTTGACAGATTTATAGGGACTCCGTGAAATTCATCTTCAGTTGTATCTGACTTATCTTCTTCCCCAACAAAAATGATATAACTCGGCGTTTTAAATTCAGAATTAGATGTTTGAAGAGGGATGTTTATGGTTGATTTTGGCCTTGTAGTAAGCTTGAGATTAATTGCAAGATCATTGACAGGCCCTTTCAGTTCCATATTAATATCGGCAAAGAGAACCCCAAAAAAGCCTGCCTGGTTTACCTTTTCAGTGTTCATCACCTGAAAATTCATAGCTTCCAGAGAAAGATTGATATTAAAATTTTTAAAATAATCATGAAGAATATATCCGTCAACACGCGCTTTATTTCCCTCAAAGTCTCTGAAATCAAGATTATCAAAAATAATTCTGTTATTATTAAATAATATGTTTTGGTTAGCTATTACATATTTGCTTTTAGTAAAATGAAGCCCCAAAACATTTCTATCTTCAAAAGCTATTTTTCCTTTCATATCAGGTCGCAAAAGTTTTCCTTTAAAAACCATTTTCCCGGACATGTAACCATGCATAGCGAATAAATAATTCTTTAAAAACGGCTCAAAAAAATGTAAGCTCAATTTTGGTATATCTACATTTATATTTCCTGTAGCTTCGCTTAACTGTGTTACCTTATTCACTACTCCATGTACATAAGCGTTATTTTCTTTACCTGATAAACTAAAATTTAATGAATGTCTTTCATTGCCAATTGGAGCCGCTACAAGCGCTAATCTTCCTGCGGGTGTATTGCCTACTATTAGACTGTCTATAATCAGATCTATATCAAAGGCTGGTGATGTAAAAAGCCCTTTTACCTGAAGCCCTCCATTCAAAGAACCTTTTATCGCATACTTATTTAATGGAGTAAAATACAGTACGGGTTCAAGCTTAAGATTCCATAATTGAGCCTCAAGCTCCCCCTCACCCAGCAAATCCTGTGAATGTATCTTTACCTTTTGCGCCCCCTGAGAAAACAGAATATTTTGGATAGCAAGACTTTTTTGATAATACATAACTCTTGCATTACCTTCTGATCTCCACTCTTCCCCTTTTAATTTGAGATCAAGGTGACGAACATTCAAAATCATGGTATCTCCTGGAAAAGTAAGCATTCCAGTCATACTTAAAGCTGAGTTAGACTGATTTTCATAAAGATTCAAAACGAATGAAGTAGTATTTTCTCTGATCTCACCTCTCATTGAAGGGCTATTTAAGTATATACCATTAGAAAGCCCCATTCTGTCTCCAAAAAGATCAAATCTAAGACCATCAAAGGCTCCCTCTGTATTTATGGTTAGATTTTCTAAAGAGTATTTACTGTATTTAAATCGTTCTGCGAATCCACTTAATGCTACTGTTTTGCTAGAAAAATCAAAAGTCCCGTCTATTTCAATGTTACTTGCGGAAACATCTTTCTGGAACATTGAAAGCAATGAAGTAACCTTTCCGGCAGAGATATTTAATTTAATATTTTCAGAAATATAATTTATACTATTCTTCTCTTCCTTTAAATATTCCCTACTTAAGACCTTTGGTAGCTCGGACATTAAAAATCTTCCTTCTGCCACAGCATCAATGCTATCAGATCGCAATGAAATTTTCCGATAAACGTTGTCCCCTTTGCATTGTGCTATGACTGTATCCGAATGGTATTCAGATTGAGTATTTTTTGCATAGAAATTTACAATTCTTACTTCTGCATTGAGATCATCAAACTTTGATGCTGCAATGACTGCATTAAGATCTCCACCCACATAATTTTTTTGTAAACTTTCATCTAATAAGGATAGATCAAGTTCACTTAAGGCTCCTTTAATTTTGTATATGTTTTGGTTAAGATCCAGATCAGCCCAGAGATTTGCATGTACATATTTTCCAGAAGACTTCAATTGAAACCTTCCTTTATTTTCAATTAAAGACCCAACAACTGAAAGGTTAGTTAACGTCCTTTTATTGTAATCAAGTTTTTTAATATCAGATTCCAGATACAATAAATTGTTATTCTCAAAATTAAAAATTGCAAGAGCTGATAACTTTCCAAATCCATCCATCCCCTTTATAAGCCTGTCAGCATGAATGTCACTTCCAGAAAGTATCCCAGATGCGCCTATAAATTTCAACTGGTTATCAGAAACAATTCTTACATTTCCGTTAACATCACCAGCTTTAGTTATTGCCAGCCCACTGAATTTAAGATTTTTAAAGGTTCCCTTTAAACTACCCTTTACATGAGACTGTCCAAGTTCATTTAGATTGAAAGTTTGATTTCCAGGTATCTTAATAAATGAAAGAAACCAGGGAATATCTAACTTTAGACTATGAATGTTAGCATTTATTGCCGATTGCCTAAAGTCGGGTAAACCAGAGAGGGAAAGATCCCCCTTGAAATAGTTAGAAGAATCAAAGCCTACAAATGCATTATCGAAAGAAAACCCAGACAAGTGCCCGTTAATTGTGCCATGAATAAACATTTCCTTTTTCCTTTTATCCAGGATAGAATATATTTCAGGATAGAAGTAATTAATGTCTTCAATTGATATTTTGTCTTCGTTAAAAGTAGTAGTGGTAAAAATGCCTGAAGTCGAGTCTGAAAGATGCTCTATGGAAGGGAATTTGAGCACTAAACTTCCATTAAACTCAGACCTCTCAGTTATGATTTTATTAATATAAACGTTCATAAGATCTCCGGGTATCTCTAGTTTTCCACTTAAACTTTTTACCAAAAAACCATCAGAGTTTTTTAAATATAAATCATTAAGAGAAAGAAATAATGAGTCTTCTGCCATTGTAAAGCTATTCAGCAAGCCATCAACCGAGGTATTAAAATGATTCACATCAAAGCCCTTTTCTGCTAATGGGAAGTTATGATTATTATAAATGAACTTTGAATTGCGGACATTTAGGTCTGAAATTTGAATATAAATTGATTCAGTTTTTTTTAAAGTAGTATCAAGTTGTGAATCATCTTTTTTGCTTAGCAGATCAAGCTTAAAAAATAGCCCGTCGATATTTGAACCTGTTACAATTAAGTTTTTTGAAGACACCGGCAAACTATTAAATTCCAGTTTTGCTGATTTTAAAAAATAAGAAAACACGACCCCAGAATAAAAGTCATCATACTCCATGCTTAAAGTATGGAGAACCGCTTGATTCAAATTAAAGCCAAAAGTTTGATTTGAAGTGTCATTTTTAAATGCATCAAGCAGAAACTGATAATTGAATATTGGGCTTTTCGAACTTCTTTTAACATTTATGACAGCATTATCTGCTGAAGCATAATTAATATCTACAGACTTATTTAGAAGCTTTATTAAACTAAGTCTTCCTTTGACTTGCTCGGCAAAAACCAGAGTATCTTTATTTTGATCTTCTATATAAACATTTTTTAAAACAACTTTCCCTGTAAAGTCCAGATAAACATTTTCTACGGATGCTCTTACACCTGTCTTATTTGAGAAATAAACAGATATTTTATTAGCTAATACTTGTTGAACTATAGGTAATCTTAAGGAAAGGACTATAAGAAAAAATAGAAGAACCAACGACCCAAAGAAAACCAATGAGCCTTTAATAAATAATAAGAAAAGTTTCTTTACAGATTTAATAGTGATAATAGAATTAGTACATTATACTAATAAAAATAAACAGCAGATTGTTTATTAGGGTACGCGAAAAAAAAGACAAATCCAGCAGAAGAGTTTATTCGACTGGATTTGCCTTATAGTGATAATCTTGCTTAAGAAGGAAATTCCTGAAAAATTTCGTTTACATCTTTAGCAAGTTCTTTTTCCACCTTTTTAGGTTTGATTTCTCTCTCGTCAGACCACCCTCTCCAAACCAGTTTTTTGGTTTCTCTGTCTATGATATCTACAACCAAAGTACCTTCAGTATAGGTATAGTCATAGTAGTCATAGGCAAAAGGATAAGAATAATAATACCCGGGGTAAAGTGCGTAATATCCAGGATAATAGAAGTTGTAATAACTACTATATAGCGGGTATCCCACAAGGTCAGTTTTTTTCTCAAAAACTGCTTTCATTGATACCAGAAAATCCGGGTTTAAAGTATCTATTGTAAATCCCCTTGATTGCAATTCGCTATTAATGTTATTCTTCACATTATTCCTTATAATCTGATTGTTATACGCGCTAAATTGCTGGTCCTGACTGGTTCCTGAGGTATCGGTTTCCCTAATCCAGGCATAAGTTTTATAATTCTTAAAATCAGCACCACTTGCAAGATTGGAATGTACTTTTGGCGAACAAGAAGCCAAGAACAAACCTAATATCCCTACAATACTCATTAATAGTTTCATATCCCTCCACTTTCTTTCTCACTATCAATAGAACAATAGAAAATTCAAGAATGTTGAATTTGGTAAAAAATAGTAGAGAGAACCCAAAACAACCTCCACTCAAAAATCTGTAAATCAACAAGAAAAAAAGAAAACACTAAATAAAAAAAATTTAATAAAATAAAGAAAAAACCCAAAATTGATTAGCAATATAGGTGGATAATCCATAATTTTGATCCCGCAAAAAACATCTAAAATGAGTACAATCACAGAAACTAATCTTTTGTCTGAAAGACTCAGAGCCTTGTCAGAATCTGAAACACTAGCCATGACCAAAAAAGCGCGTGAGCTGGCAGGACAAGGACATAAAGTAATAAGCCTCAGCGTAGGTGAGCCTGATTTTCAAACACCACAACATATAAAGGATGCAGCGAAGAAGGCTATTGATGATGGTTTTACTTTCTACACTCCTGTTCCAGGTACTGCAGAGCTTAGACAAGCTATTGCTGACAAACTGAAAAAAGAAAACGGTTTGGATTATACTGCTGAAAATATTGTAGTTTCTACCGGAGCTAAGCAGTCAATTGCGAATGTTCTTCTAAGTATTATAGATCCGGGGGATGAAGTGATAATCTTCGCTCCATACTGGGTAAGTTATGTGGAAATGGTAAAACTTGCTGAAGGTAAATCTGTAATTGTTGAAGGAACAATTGAAAATGATTACAAAGTAAAACCTTCTGATCTTGAAGCTGCTATTACACCAAGAACTAAAGCGATACTTTTCTCAAGCCCTTGTAATCCATCAGGTGCAGTATTTTCTAAAGAAGAATTAACAGCTATTGCTAACATTGTTGCAAAGCACGAAAGAATATTTGTGATAGCAGATGAAATTTACGAGTACATTAATTTTGAAGGAACTCACTTTAGTATTGGGAGCGTGCCTGCTATAAAAGACAGGGTAATAACTGTCAACGGATTCTCAAAAGGTTATGCAATGACTGGCTGGAGAGTTGGATACATTGGTGCTCCAAAATGGATAGCTGCTGCTTGTGATAAAATTCAAGGACAGGTTACATCAGGTACATGCTCAATTGCTCAAAAAGCAGCATATGCAGCTGTTACTGGAGATTTGTCTGCAGCAAAAGAAATGGCTGTAGCATATAAAAGAAGAAGAGATCTGGTAACAGGATTATTAAAAGAAATTCCAGGTGTTAAGGTTAATGTGCCTCAAGGAGCTTTCTATACATTCCCTGACATCAGCTCTTATATTGGAAAAAGCTATAACGGAACAGTAATCAATAAAGCAAGTGATCTTGCAATGTTTCTATTGAATGAAGGACATGTTTCTTCTGTAGGTGGTGATGCTTTTGGTGCACCAAACTGTATTCGTATTTCATTTGCAGCTTCTGATGATAACCTGAAAGAAGCATTGAGAAGAATCAAAGAATGCTTGGCAAAACTAAAATAACAAATATTAATTCAATAGACGGGCTTTTCAAGGCATTTGAAAGTCTGAAAGTATTGATCTTCGGAGATGTTATGATTGACTCTTACCTTTGGGGTAAAGTTGAAAGAATATCTCCGGAGGCACCCGTCCCTATTATAAATGTCCAGAAAAAGGACCAAAGGCTTGGAGGAGCGGCCAATGTAGCTTTAAACGTGCAATCATTGGGCGCTACACCAATTCTATGCAGTATAATAGGTAAGGATACCGAAGGTAAAGACTTCATCACACTTTTAGAGCAAAATAACCTTTCTACAGAAGGAATAATTAAAAGTGACTCCAGAATTACCACGATAAAACACAGGGTGATATCAGGGTCCTATCACATGTTAAGAGTAGATCAGGAAATTGACACTCCTATTACCAGTGAAGAAACCGCTCTTCTGTTGACAAAAGCTCGAAACTTAATTCAGCAAGCAGATGTCATAATTTTTGAAGATTACGACAAAGGAACACTGCATAAAGACCTGATAGCTGAAATCGTAAAACTTGCCAAAGAACGCGACATTCCTACTGTTGTAGATCCAAAGAAACGAAACTTTCTGCACTACAAAGGAACAACTCTTTTCAAACCTAATAAAAAGGAAATGAAAGAGGGATTGAAACTTGATGGAGATCTTGATAATATCAATGAGCTTAAAAGCTCCATTGACCTGTTAAGATCAACTTTAAATGCAGATACTATATTGGTTACACTTTCAGAAAAAGGCGTAATTATAGCCAATTCAGAAGAGACACATCATATACCGGCACATCTTCGCGAAATTGCAGATGTATCAGGAGCTGGTGACACTGTGGTTAGCGCCGCTGCATTATGTTGTGCTTTGAATGTAAACCATAAAACTCTTGCTGAATTATCAAACCTTGCCGGTGGAATTGTTTGCGAACATGTAGGAGTCGTTCCTATAGATAAAAATATTTTAATTGCAGAAGCCAAGAGGCTGAATGTACAGGTGAACAATGGCTAATTAAAATTAAACAAAAAAAAGTGGAGTTCTTAAAATAAAGAACTCCACTTTTTTTATCTCATTTTTGGACTATATTCCTTAATAGTTTCGATAAAATACTTAACCTTTTCAGGATCTGTATCCGGATAAACTCCGTGTCCAAGATTAGCTATATGTTTATAAGGACCAAATGCATTCAGCATTTTTTGAGTTTCCTTTTTAATATCGTCAAAAGAAGCATATAAAACACACGGATCAAGATTTCCCTGGAGTGTTTTTGCATCTCCGATGATTGTCCTGGACTCCTTAATATCCATATTCCAGTCCAGACCAATTGTATTACATTTCAATGAAGCCATTTCCTTTCTTGCAAAAAAGGCGCCTTTCGCAAATACGGTCACAGGTACTTCATTTATTGCATTGCATATCTCGCTGATATATTTCAATGAAAATTCATTGTATACATCAGGTGCCAAAATGCCTGCCCAGGAATCAAATATCTGAAGCATATCAACTCCTGCAGCAATCTGTCTTTTCAAATATACTATTGTTGCAGCTGTAATTTTAGAAAGTAATGCATGAGCAAGAGCAGGTTCTGCATAAAGCATCTTTTTTGTTTTGCTGAATGTCTTTGATCCGCCTCCGTCAACCATGTATGCCATAATAGTAAATGGGGCACCGGCGAAACCAATTAAAGGGACTCTCCAATCCAACTCCTTTTTGGTAATTTTTATCGCCTCATAAACATACTGAAGTTCATCAGCAGCAGCGTCCTTCCCTCTCAACTGGCGAATGTCGCTTTCAGATTGTATAGTTTTAGGAAACAAAGGTCCTTTTGCTTCAATCATTTCATAAGGAAGGCCCATTGCTTCAGGAATTACCAGAATATCCGAAAAAATGATTGCAGCATCTACACCTAAAATATCAACAGGTTGTATTGTAACTTCTGCTGCCAGGGTTGGATTTGTTACCAGTTCTTTAAAACCATTTACACTTTCCCTAACTTTTCGGTACTCCGGAAGAATTCTTCCTGCCTGTCTCATAAGCCACACAGGAGTTCTCTCAGTTTTCTCTCCTTTGGCTGTTCGCAGGATTAAATCATTTTTCAATTGCATGCCGCAAAGATATAAAAGAAAAATACAGATATCAGATTAAAAAAAAATAGCTTTCTAATCTAACACTACTTTTTTGACAAATGATTTCCCCTGAAATAGCAATTCAATGTAATAAACTCCCCTTTCAAGCTTTTCAACCCCGATATTTATGGTATTAAAGCCTGTTTTAAAGTACTTTTTTGCGTGAAAAACGCTTTTCCCCAAAACATTTAAAACAGAGAAGTTCATTTCTCCCTCTTTTTTTAAAGTCAAGTCAAGGTTAACATTTCGGGTATTTTCCTGTTTTATCTTCCTCAAATGAAAAGTAATCAGGTCAGAATCGTCAAGTGAAATGTATTCATGATGTGGCCTGGAAGTAATATATCTATATCTTTTATCCATTATTAAAGTATTTAGGCGTGTAATTTCATACAAAAGTTACCATAAAAAAGTTCGATCAAAGCGCATTTATTAACATTTAACTAATTAAAAATTAAGATTAAATAGAATTAAAAATGTTTCATAACTGTTTTTTTTCTTACCTTAGCAGTTGTATAATTTTATCAATAATTAAATAAAACTGAAGTACTTATAAAGCTAATTTTTATAATTTATTTTGTATTTATTTGCACTTTACCCCTTTGACCTAAGGTGCAAAAAGTGTAAGTTTGTAAAATTGGATTTGTAAGATCTAATCTTTTTCACCCAAAACGATTTAATAAATTTATGGCCGGAATAAGTGCACCTGTAAGTAATGCTGTTAAAGACGATACCTCGTCGCCAAATGTGCAGGGAAATAAAAACTATAAGGTACCTCTTGTAGTCATTACCTCGCTATTTTTCATGTGGGGTTTTATCACATGTTTAAATGACATTTTAATTCCAAAGTTCAAAAGCCATTTTGCATTACAAGGTTGGGAAGCAATGCTTGTACAGTCTGCCTTTTTCAGCGCTTATTTCTTAATATCACTTGTTTATTTTATTGCCTCAGCAGGAGGATTTGACCTTATTTCAAAAATCGGATATAAAAATGCCATCATTTTAGGATTATCAATTTGTGGAGCAGGATGTTTACTATTTATTCCTGCGGCTGACAATGAAAGTTTCTATCAGTTTCTTGGAGCACTTTTCGTTTTAGCTTCAGGTATAACAATCCTTCAGATGGGAGCGAACCCATATGTAGCCCTTCTTGGTCCGGCAGAAGGTAGTTCTTCCCGTTTAAATATGACTCAGGCATTCAATGCATTAGGAACAACTATCGCTCCTGTTATCGGTGGTATGTTTATTCTAGCCGGAGGATTAGATTCTGTTAAAATTCCTTATGTTGGTTTAGCTTCTGCTCTCTTTGCTCTGGCTTTAATTATAGCAATAATACCATTGCCAAAAGTAAGTGGAGAAGTCTCTATGGAGAAGGGAATTGGAGCTTGGAAATATTCACATTTATTATTGGGAGTACTTTGTATCTTCTTTTATGTAGGAGGTGAAGTTTCAATAGGTTCTGCAATAATTAACTTTCTTGAATTAGATAATATTGCAGGATTGCCAGCACATAAGGCAGATAAGTTTCTTTCATTCTACTGGGGTGGAGCTATGGTTGGCCGATTCTTCGGAGCTGTGTTTTTGGATGAAAAAACAGATATAAGTAAACAAAAAGGAGTTATTTTCTCTGTTATTTTATTGTCTTATGCATTAGGAGTATTCCTAATGAATAAAGATTTTGTAATGGGAACTCCTTCTCCTGAAGATGTCGTTGATTTCCAAACACCAATTATTTTCATGGGTGTTGCACTTTTAAATTTAGTTGCGTTTTATATTGGGAAAAATAAGCCAGGATTTACCTTAGGTCTGTTTGCTTCTATAGTTGTTGGACTACTTCTAATTGGAATTGTTGGAAAAGGAGACCTTGCAATGTGGTCTGTTCTTTCAATAGGATTATTCAATTCGATCATGTTCCCTACTATATTCACTCTTGCAATCAAAGATTTAGGTATAGACACTTCTCAGGGAGCTTCCTTACTTATCATGGCAATAGTTGGTGGAGCAATCATCCCTCCTGTTCAAGGATTATTGTATGGCGAAGGTAATAGCGGACTTCAGTTCTCATTTATTATACCACTATTGTGTTACCTGTATATTGCTTATTATGGTTTTGTAGGTTCAAAACCGAAAAGAGTCAGTCAATAGTAACAATTATACAAAATAAAAAGCGGCTCCTTTCTAATCTAATGAAGGGAGCCGCTTTTTTTAAGGATGATTTTATAAAATTTTATGCTTTAGTCAATACTTTTTCCAGCCTTTCGTATGCTTCTTTCATTCTCTCTGCAGGTACGCAAAGAGATAGTCTCAGGAAGTTTTTTCCATTTGATCCGAAGATTTCACCTGGTGTAAAAAATACATAAGAAGAATATAGAATCTGGTCCACAAATGCTGCTATATCCGGAATAGCTATTGGATCTTTAGGCTTTGCCCAAATAAATAAGCCTACCTGATCATTACTGTATTCGAAGTTAAGTAAATCCAGAATTTTATAAACCCAGTCTCTTCTTTCTCTATAAACATCGTTTCTTTTAGCATGCCAGGTTTCATTATTATCCAGAGCTTTCATGGCAGCCTGCTGAATACCAAGAAACATACCTGAATCTATATTGCTCTTAATTGCCAAGGCAGCATCAAGATATTCCTTTTTCCCTAACATCATTCCAACTCTCCATCCCGCCATATTATGAGATTTACTGAAAGAATTCAGTTCAACTGCTACCTCTTTCGCTCCTTCTATCTGTAAAATGCTGAATGGTTCTTCTTTATTCAGAACAAGGCTATATGGGTTATCATAACAAATGAGAATCCTCTTCTCTTTTGCAAATTCAATAAGCTTTTTCAGCATTTCCTTATTAGCCACTGTCCCGGTTGGCATATGCGGATAATTCACCCACATGATTTTAACCCTGGATAGGTCAGCTTTTCGCAATGCATCAAAATCAGGAAACCAGTTGTTTTCTTCCTTTAAATCATAATAGCGAATCGTGCCACCTGCAAGCATTGTCAATGATGAATAACCAGGATAGCCCGGATTAGGCACCAGTACTTCTTCCCCAGGATTTAAAAATGCCATTGTGAGATGCAGAATTCCCTCTTTAGAGCCAAGCAAAGGCAACACCTCATCATTAGGATTAAGGTCTACTTTATAGGTCTTTTTATACCATTCAGCAATTTTTTGCCTGAATTCAGGAATCCCTCTATAAGGTTGGTATCCATGAGTATTGTCCTTTTCAGCAGTAGCAACAATTGCCTGAACAGTTTCTTTGGAAGGCGCCAGATCCGGACTGCCGATTCCAAAGTTGATTACATTTTTGCCCTCTTTATTAAGTTTGGCAATTTCTTCTAATTTTCTTACGAAATAATATTCTTTTACAAGATTAAGCCTGTCTGCTTTTGGAATAATCATGAATGGTTTCTCCTTTTCTATACTCTCCCAGAATCCTGAGATTTTCTACAATGTGTTTTATTTCAATTGACTTTTTGAAGTCTTCATAATTGAAGAATTCACAGTCTACATAAAATGTATATTCATTGGGTCTGCCGATAATAGGCAACGATTGAATTTTCGTCAGGTTAATATTATTTTCAACTATAACCCTAAGCACCTCAGCCAACGCTCCTACCCTATTCGGAAGATGGAAGCTAATGGTTGCCTTATTTTTATTTTCAGTTTTATATCTCTTATCTCTGGAAAGTATCAGAAATCTCGTATAATTTCTCTTTTCAGTTTCAATGCTTTCCGCCAGAATGTCCAGATTATAAAGCTCAGCAGCATACCTTCCGGCAATAGCAGCGACATTCTTTTCCTCTTTTAATCTGATATCGCGAGCACTATCCGCAGTATCATGATACTCTTCCACTTTAATATGAGGGTGCTTTTGAAGAAAGTCTTGACATTGCAGCAATGCCATATAGTGAGATCTTGCTTTTTCAATTTTATCTATGGTGACTCCTGGAAAGGCCATCAGATTTTGTTCTATTCTTAAATAAATCTCTCCGATTATTAAAAAATCAAATTTCTGCAATAAAGCATAATTGGGAAGAATACTTCCTGCAATCGAATTTTCAATTGCCATAACTGCATAATCAGCGTCTTCTTTTTTTAAAGCCTCACATAAGATGGGGAAAGAACCGCATTCTAACATCTCGACGTCATCTTTAAAATAATTGCGAGCCGCTATCTCATGAAATGACGCTCTGCCGCCCTGTATTGCAACTTTTACCATACTCTGTTAACTATATATAAAAAAAAAGTCCCAAACGGGACCATCAACAACAGCAATTCTGATCCCTCCGGTTAGGACTGAAAGAAATAGTAAAATGCAAATAACATTAACCCCCGGACCATACTTTCAAAGTTAATTTGTTCTTGTAAAGAAAACAAAAATTTTGTCTAAGTTAATAAGCTTATTTTTTTAAAACCTTTGAAATGAAATAGTCGATGAACACGATTAAAATGAATGTAACTGGAACAAAAATCAATAAAAAAATATAAAATGAAGCATATGAAAAAAATGAATCTCCGGCAGTTTGAGAGTTCAAGAGGTCTCTGAGAAAGTCCATAAGATTATTGAAGTTTACTTGTTTAAATTTTACAGGTGTAAATACATTAACAACTATAAAAAGTAAACTTCAATAACCCTATTTCTTATTAAAAAGCTTGTCTTATTTCAATTTTAAGAAATCTAAGAGCATTATTTACAGGATCTTCGCTTCTGGTGGAAAGCAGGTCAAAAATATTTTTAGCAAGTTCAATACTTCTTGACTGAGGATTGGTTTTATCTGCCGCCATGTTTATTATTGAAATGATATCATCCATGGCTTTTTTCACATTATCCCAGGCCTGATCGCTCATATAGACCTGCTGTGAAAGATTGTGGCTGAATTCTTCACGAATTTCATGTAATAGTTGCTGATGAAAAGCTACAGAACTAAAAGATGCATCATTAACTCTTACAACAAGATTTGCAGGAGAGATTCTTTCAAGGAAGAGTGCCATTCTTTCATAAGCCTGAAGTCTGATTGGCAGTACGGTCTCTGTATTTTTAATTTTTATATCAACAAGCTTCTTTTCAAACTCTTTATTTAAAAAAGCTTTAACAGTCAGGTACATACCGTATAATACAACTCCTGCAGGCAACAAAATTTTTAAAAGATCAACAAACTCTTGCATATTATTTACTTTAATTATCAATACTTAACCTAATATCTGATTTATTTAGTTCTTACCATGTCTTCGGGAAAACAAATTATAAAATCAGCTAAATTCAAATGCTCTTTATTCAAGGCTGATAGGTTGTTCTGCTCCCTTGAACTTATTGTAATTATTTTTAAAGAAGGATTTTTTCTTTTTAAATACCAATAAATCCCCTCGTACCCGTCTGAATGAAAACTCCCATTAATATGAAAAAATATTTTATCTCCTCTGTAAAGATTGATAAAATGAGCCATGGTAGCATCTTTTATGGCCTGAGCTTCAACCAAAAATGGAAGACTAAAGCCATGCCCTTGTACTGAAGCCTCAGAAAGGTGTTTATATCCGGGCAGGTTTTTATCTATTTCAAAAGGTAATGGAGCAATCCATTTAAAAGCTTCACTTTGAAGGAGCTGAAGAGAATCTATCCCTTTTTTAGCTACTATAGATGCATATCTTCTTGGGATATTAGTCGCTATAAACGGCAGGTGCTTTTCTTTGGAAAACTGAATAATCGGCAGATAAGCATGCTCAAAATTATTCCAGGTTTTTGCCTCATCTTTAAAATTTGTCAGAGAAAAATAACCTTTTAAATATTCATTAATAATGATCTGGTCATCCGCTTCAAAAAACTCCCCTCCCACAACTACCTTTCCTTTTTTACTGGCTTCCAGTTTTTTTAAAATCTGAAGTTCCATCCAATGGCAAAGTGCATTATCATGAATTTCTCCGAATAAAATAATATCAGCACCTTCCAATACAGAGAGGAATTTATCATAGGAGACCTTCTTACCTTGTTTATCAAATAAAGTATAAGCATCCTGGGCAATAATATTTAATGGGAATAGTGCAAGATGAATATAAATAACTAACCTAATCATTGATTCTTCTGATAGTTACCTTTGACTTTTTGCAAAGACTTCCAAGTGGAGGATTCATTTTGGATACTGTTGCTTCAGCAGATGTTATATTGGGATATAAATTAAAAATGGCATCTACAATTTTCTGGGCTACCACTTCAAGTAATTTGCTTGGCACCTCCATTTCAAGCTTAACAATCTGGAAAAGTTTTACATAATCTACTACTTCGCTTATATCATCACTCAGATAATTTATTTTTGGATAATTTACCTTTACATCAACGATAAAACGATTTCCTGTTTTGGTTTCTTCCTCATACAATCCATGGTAAGCAAAGAATTCCAATCCTTCTAAAGCTACCTCAATATCTTCTTTCATCAGAGTGAATCAAAAAATGAACCGTCACTTTTTTTGCCCTGCTCTGGAGCATTACTGGCAGGTTTTGGATCTTCCGTTTTATTTACCGGATTTTCCATAGGTTTAATTTCGGGAAGGGGTTTTTGCTCTGACTTCTTTTTCTCAAAGCCCAGGCCCCTGAATTCTTTAAGCTTTGCATCCAGACGTTCCTGAGAACCGGATTTAGCCATTGCCCTGGAAACCTTTTCTATGGTATCGTTAACCAGACTTTTTAATTCAGAATGTAGATTATCTCTCTGATCAGCAATATAATTGTATTCTCTTTCTATTGCTTTTACCTCATCCTGTAGCGAATCCATTATGTCTTTAGCCTTCTCTTCAGCGTCTTCCAAAATAGATTTAGCTTTAAAACTAGCATCATTGAGCAAAGCCTCAGCTTTCATTTGTGCTTCTCTCAGATGTAGCTCAGCAGTTTTATTAGCTGCATCTATCATATGAGCCCCTGTATCTTCGGCAGTCTTTAGTGTGCGGAATAAAGAATGTTCAACTTCACGTAATCTGGAAACTTCTTTTTCTGAAGTATCAAGTCTTCTCTTCAATTCTTTATTTTCTTCGAGCAATCGCTCCCATTCCTGAGACAGAGATAGCAAAAAAGCATCAACTTCTTCCTTTTCATACCCTCTGAAAGCTTTCTCAAATTCTTTCTGCCTGATTTCAATTGGGGTTATTTTCATTTTGGATACTAATTTTAAACTAAACTGTTCAGTCCTTTCTACCGTTCGTCAGAGTATATTATAAATTTTTCACTTTCCAGACAGAGATTGTTCTGTCGTCACTACATGAAGCAATGGTGTCACAAGAAGACCATAGTACTTTATTTACTGATGTACCATGTCCAGCATGTCTGGATTTATCAATAACTTTTATAAGGGAAAAAGTTCCGGCATCCCATACTTTAATTGACTTATCCATACTGCAAGTAGCAAAATATTTTCCATCTTCCCTAAATGCAATATTGTTTATCGCAAACAAGTGAGCGGCTATTGTTTCTATCAGCTCCAGTTTTTTTTGCCTTATTGCCCATACTTTCAATTTAGCATCTCTCCCACCACTTAGCAAATATATCCCATCAGGAGAAAATGCCAATGTAAAAACAGAATTTTCATGAGCCTTTTGCTGATCTTTCAATTGCAAAGTCTGAAGGTCAAAAACACTCACAGTAAAATCACTGGAACCTATAACCAGCAAATGATCAGCTTCGTTAATGGCAATTGTTCTCAGGCTTTTATCAGAAACTTTAATCTTAGCAATGGTGGATAAATTTTCGGCATCCAGAACAACCAAAGTACCGTCACCGCAGGCTAAATAGATATTCTTTTCTGTAGATTTCACGTCAAAAATCTGAGAATTGCTAACAGAAGTAGACAATTCTTCTTTATTAAGATCAGGATTTATAAGATGAATACCATTAAAATTATGCCCTACCAGGAGTCGTCCCTGATGAAATCTCAAAGCGTAAACAGAGTTTTCCACCTTCGCAACCAACTTGCCAAGGTCAGGCTGATTGAGGTCCCACTTAACAACCATACCATCTCCACCTGCAGAATAAATCACCTTATCGGATTCGCCCTTTTCAATTGTATAAATGCAGTCTTTATGACCAGTTAAGGAAGCTATCTTTTCTACCTCAATTTTTGTCATGGAGTGTACTTTTGGAATTTTGTCTAAATTTAGCAATTTAATAAACGATTTTACACATATAAAAAATTCAACTTCCTGATGCCCTTAATTTCTATAACTTCTATTGATGATAATTCCTGCTGGGGAATCTGGGCAATTGAAGAAAATCTTGATGAGCTCCTCCAGATGTACAAGCCGGAAATAAAATGTGAGGAATCCTGGAGTGAAAAAAGAAAGAAGGAGTGGCTTGCTTCTAGAATACTTTTAGAGAAATTATGCTCATTTAGCGGGATTGAATTCCATGATGTTCATAAAGATAATTTGGGGAAACCAGTTTTAGTACCTTTTAATGCGGAGGTTTCTTTAAGCCATTCGAAATCAATGTGCTGTGCAATTTTAAACAAAGTCGGAAAAGTTGGTATAGATATTGAACTTTCTTCAGAAAAAATTATACGTGTCAAAGATAAATTTCTGAGTGAAACCGAATTAGCTGAAGCTGGCGATAACCTTGATGTTTTGTCTGCGTATTGGTGCGTGAAGGAAGCAGTATATAAAATGTTTTCCGACCTTAAGCTGAACTTTAAGGAGTCAATCAGAATTAAACCGTTTGATTTTTCTAATAAAGAGGCACATTGTTTATGTGAGATTAAAAGCGATAATATTACAGTTAACACTATTCCAATGAAAATTTCAAGAATTGGAAATTACATTTTAGCTTTTAATTATTAAATTAGTAGCACTAATCCGGGAAAAAGATGAAAATTATCGGGACTGTTTTCTTTTCTTTTTTTGCCTTAAATATATTTGCTCAGACAGGTTACAATGTTGGAGACAAGGTGAAAAACTTTACTGCCAATAATGTAACAAGTCAGAAAAAGGTAAGTCTGACAGAGTATTCAGAAGACAAAGGTATAGTAATTGTTTTTACCAGCCAGGAATGTCCTTATTCTAAGTTATATGAAGAAAGGATTATTCGTTTAGCAAATGAATTTGAGATTAACAAAGTTAAATTTATTTTAATAAATCCTAACAATCCTGCTGCCTGTCCATCTGACGGAATAAACGAAATGGCAGTCAGAGCAAAGGAAATGGCCTATAATTTCCCATATTTACCAGATAAAAATTTTGAAATATCAAATGCCTTTGGAGTCACAAAAACTCCGGAAGTATTTGTCTTAAAGAACATCAATAAATCTTTTGTGCTTTTTTATAAAGGAGCAATTGACGACAATCCTCAAGTTCCAAAAGATGTTCACTATCATTACCTTAGAGATGCTTTACTTGCATTGGTTCAGGATAATGCACTTAAGGTTTCTGAAAAAAGAGCAATAGGTTGTATTGTTAAAAGATAAATAATCAGCAACTAATCTATTATTTCTCTTCCATCTGAAATTGAATCCAATAATTGTTTAATTTCTTCCACTTTTACTGCATCACCAAGTTTTTCGAAGGAAACGGACAGGTTTCTAAGCATCCTTCTAACAATATCCAGATTGGAACATGGCTGGTAAAAAATATCTAAAGGATTGATATTAAGATGAGACAAATAGTTGTCGATATCAGCTTTAGAAAAGATCAATCCTTTATTAAACGCATTAATGTAAAACTGAACAGAATCCGATTTATATGTAAGTATGAATAAATTAGGGAGATTCACTCCGTATACCGGCATATTCAGTTTTTGCGCAATCAGCAGATAAACTACGCAAAGCGTAATCGGATTCCCCTTTTTGCTTTCTAAAACAATGTTAATCATTGAGTTAGAAGGAGAGTGAAAATTTTTAGTATTTGCTGAAAATCTATATTGGCTAAAAATTACATTGTTTAAAATTTTAACCTGGTCAAATGGATGAATTTCATTTTTCATATTTGTCCAGGCTTCGAAGTATATCTGATCAAGTTCAGACCTCAACTTACCTATTTCGAGATCAGGATATTGATAAGTAGCAATAATCCACATTCCTTCAAGCAGATCCTTTCCACCGCTTTCCTTCCAGGCAGCTAATCTTACTTTCAGCAAATCATAATGGACAGTATGAATCAGCTCTTCAATTCTTTTTTGAACAATCGGGTTAAAATTATTTTCCCATTCATTTTCCAAAAATGGAATAATACCTTCCCCTAAAGCAAGAATTTCTTTTTCTACATGCAGGAGCACCTCTGTATCTTCATCATCCAAAAGGGAAATTAATGCTTTGATTTTCTTATTGTCCATTACTTATACTAACTACCTTCTTACCTATATAATAACCAAAATTCAAACTATAAAGATATACAGGAAACCTGAAAACATCATGTTTGAAGGATTCCTGGGTTAAACTTTTTTTCAATTGGAGCGTTATTGGCAGCTTCTATGCCAATGGAAATTGATTTTCTGGTTTCTTTAGGATCAATTATTCCATCTACCCATATGCGGGAGGCAGCATAATAGGGAGAGAGCTTCTCATTGTACTGGGACGTAATCTCTTCAAGGATTTTCTTTTCCTCTTCCGGAGTGATGGTTTGTCCTTT
The DNA here is from genome assembly GCF_000775915.1 of Sporocytophaga myxococcoides. Taxonomy (NCBI): domain Bacteria; kingdom Pseudomonadati; phylum Bacteroidota; class Cytophagia; order Cytophagales; family Cytophagaceae; genus Sporocytophaga; species Sporocytophaga myxococcoides. Next base: position 24,505 of record NZ_BBLT01000001.1, on the reverse strand, counting down.
TGCTTTCATAGAAGATACTTTGATTTGAAGAAGTGTTTTACCTGCTGAAGCTCCACTCATAACCCCCAATTGCGCTGTTGGCCATGCAAAAATTAATCTTGGATCATAAGCCTTCCCACACATAGCATAGTTGCCTGCACCAAAAGAATTACCAATGATAAGAGTAAACTTTGGTACCACAGAATTAGCCACTGCATTAACCATCTTAGCACCATCTTTTATAATACCTCCATGCTCAGATCTGGTACCTACCATAAATCCTGTAACATCCTGAATAAACAATAATGGAATTTTCTTTTGATTACAATTCATGATAAAACGAGCAGCTTTATCAGCAGAATCTGAATATATCACCCCTCCCATCTGCATCTCGTCCTTTTTATTTTTAACCATTTTGCGCTGGTTGGCAACAATACCCACAGACCAACCATCTATTCTTGCTAGGCCACACAAAATGGTTTTTCCATACAGTTCTTTGTATTCCTCAAATTCTGAATTATCGACCAGGCGTTCTATTATTTCCCTCATGTCATAGGGCTTCACCCTATCTGCAGGTAATATTCCATATATTTCATCCGAGTCCTTTGTTGGCGGTTTGGGTTCTACTCGGTCAAATCCTGCTTTGTCCGAATGTCCGATTTTACTGATTATACTTCTTATCTTCTCCAGGCATTCCTCATCATTGGCACATTTATAATCTGTTACTCCTGAAATTTCAGAATGGGTAGAGGCACCTCCGAGTGTTTCATTATCTACAGTTTCACCAATAGCCGCTTTTACCAGGTAAGGTCCCGCAAGATAGATAGAACCTGTGTTTTCAACAATCAAAGCCTCATCGGACATAATTGGCAGGTATGCTCCACCGGCAACACAACTACCCATGATGGCTGAAATCTGCACAATTCCTGAAGAAGACATAATGGCATTGTTTCTGAATATCCGTCCAAAGTGTTCTTTATCCGGAAAGACTTCGTCCTGCATTGGTAAGAAAACACCTGCACTGTCTACCAGATATATAATAGGTAGTCTGTTCTCCATCGCTATTTCCTGAGCTCGAAGGTTTTTCTTTGCAGTAATCGGAAACCAGGCTCCTGCTTTCACAGTAGCGTCATTTGCAACTATCATACAAAGACGTCCGTGAATATATCCTATTCCAGTAACCACACCAGCAGAGGGACATCCCCCAACTTCAGAGTACATGCCTTCTCCTGCCAAGGCTGCTATTTCAAGAAATTGAGAGTCCTTATCTATTAATTTTTTAATTCTTTCCCTTGCAGTTAGCTTACCCTTTTCATGCTGCTCTTCTATTTTCTTTTCTCCGCCTCCTAGTTTTACTTTTTGTAATCTTGTTTTTAACTGAAAGGAAAGTTGTCTGAAAACATCTTCATTTTTGTTGAACTCAATATTCATGACCTTCGGGGTTAAAATAAATAAACTGACAATAATAGTTAGGATGATGAGTCGAACTTATTAGTATCTATTAAACGGGTTCCACATCCTATTTGAAAATACTGAATAAAAATCGTTACTGACTTTCCAAAATCCAGGTTTTATTATCCTTATGATACTTTTATTTGTTATTTACTTAGGATAAAAAATTTTGTTCTCTTTTGAGACTGGTAATTTAAAACAAAAAATCCCGCAGAAGCGGGATTTACAATTTTCTTTTTCAATAAATAACTCATTTTACTATTCAGGAGCTACGTATCCCTTTTTAGGTTTCTGCCCCAGAGGAGAGAAGTAATGCTTCGGATTATTTCTAAGATCAATAACCAGCTTGTCCATATTCTTAACAGCACTATTAAGATTGTCAATAAATGCTTTGTCATTCACCAATGCGCCGATACTACCCTGCCCAGAGTTAATTTTATTGGTAATAGAACTAAGATTTTCCATTGCTTTGTTGGCATTTGCAACTGTTGCTTTTAACTCAAGATCATTTAAAGAATCAGCGAAATGATTCATTTTAGCAATCAGTGGTTTTAACTCTTTTTCTGTTTGAGCCAAAGATGAGGTCATAGCCGAAAGATTTGAGGTGATTGCATAAAGATTCTTTCTGTTTTCACCAATAAGTAATTTCAAATCGCCGGAAGCCAGTTCAAAATTGTGAAGAGTTGTTTTTACACTCGTACCCAGCTCATCTCCAAAAATTTTGTTAAGATTTACGACAGTTGAGTCAAGGTTGGTTAGTATTGGAATTGCTTTTTCACTGAGCATTTCGGTGATATTCTTTTCAATCTTTCCTTTGAGCGTATCGCCATTTTCAAAAGTCCTGCTATTTTTGCCGAGTTTAAGGTCGATCGATTTGCCACCTAATAAATCTGTATTGGCAATGAAAGCGCTTGTTGAGTCTCCCAAAACAATATGTTCATCTACCTGAATCTGAACAACAATCTTGTTATTCTGGGATGTGACCATTTTGAGATTGTCTACACGGCCTATGGTCATACCGTTCAAAGTGACAGGATTTGAAACTGTGAGTCCGTCAATCTGATTGTAAACGATGTAGTATTTTTTTGTAGGAGAAAAAAAGTCTACTCCTTTTAAAAAATTAAATCCGATATATAGTATCACACCGGCAACCAGGGCCAATAGTCCTACCTTTACTTCTTTAGATATTTTCACTTTTATTTATTCATTGATTCAAGTTCTGATTTATATTCTTTCAGGGCTCTGTAAATTCCTGAAGCCATATAAACCTGGCTTGTTTTGTTTTTCAAAAATTTTTCTTCAGCTGGATTGGTTAAAAACCCGATTTCTATCAAGACACTAGGCATTGCGCTCTTCCACAATACAACCAATCCTGCCTGCTTTACTCCCCTGCTTGTTCTTCCAATTCTTGTAGAGAATTGTTTTTCGACTTTTTGTGCAAATCTAAGACTATTTTCGATAAAAGCATTCTGGTAAACTGAAAAGAGGATATGTGCCTGAGGAGAGCTGGGATCAAAACCCTGGTAATTTTTCTTATAATTAGATTCTTTCAGTATAACAGAGTTTTCTCTTTTCGCCACTTCAAGATTGTCTTCGGTTGTATGCAATCCCATTGTATATGTCTCAGTACCAAATACATGCTTAGGGCCAGAGTTACAATGAATAGAGATAAACAAATCTGCATTGTTTCGGTTTGCAATACCGGCACGGTCGTGAAGTTCAACAAATTCGTTTTTTGTTCTTGTATAGATTACCTTTACGTCGGGAAGATTCTCTTTGATGATTCTGCCAAGTTCAAGTGCGGTTGCGAGAGTGATTTCAGCTTCATGAGAATTCTTTCCAAGACAACCGGGATCTTTACCTCCGTGACCTGCATCAATTACAACTGTTCTAAGCTTGTATTGTTTGACCTCAACAGGAGTGAAGGAAGTTAGCACAATAATTGCTGAGAGGAGGATGGTCAATACAATATTGTTCAAAATATTCGATTTTAAAAGTTATTACGATAACTTTGCATACAAAAATTGTAAATTTTTAATAAATTCTGAAAAAACTAGTACAAAATTTAGGTGTATTTTTTCTGACTATCTTTCTGCTTTCAGGCAGAATTGCTTTTTCTCAGTCAGATTCTACCGAGGTGCTGGCGCCGGCAGAAAGCACGGAAGCCGCTGCAGTAAAGGATACTACAGACACTTCTGATTCGCTTAATGTGAAACATAAAGGCGACATTGAAACTACTATTAAATATTCTGCAAGAGATTCCATACGTCTTGATGTGGTGACTCAAACAGCATATTTATATGGTGATGCAAAAATCAATTATGGAGATATTACTCTGGAAGCCGAGCAGATTGAAATTAACTGGGCAACTTCTACGCTGACTGCTGTTGGTGTTCCTGATTCAACAGGAAAAGTAAAAGGAGTTCCTCTGTTTAAAGAAAAGGATGACAAATATTCCGCAGATATCATCAAATACAACTTCAAAACCCGCAAAGGAATAATTTCAGGCATCATTACTCAGCAAGGCGAAGGATTTATCCATGGTGAAAAAGTAAAAAGAACTGATGAAGCACTATTCATTAATAGTGCTAATTATACGACCTGTAATCTGGCTCATCCGCATTTTCATATCAGAGCAAATAAACTAAAGGTAATTCCTCAGGACAAGATTGTAACAGGACCATTTAACCTTTATGTTGCAGATGTTCCTACCCCACTGGGTTTTATTCTTGGAATCTTTCCGGTACCTAAAAAGAACAAATCCGGATTGATCTTTCCAATGTATGGTGAATCCCGCGACAGAGGATTTTTCCTGAGAAACGGTGGGTATTATTTTGCAATCAATGATTACGTTGCCTCAAGGTTAATCGGAGAGATTTATACATTGGGAAGTTATGGACTGCAATCTCAGACAGACTATATAAGCAGGTACAAATTCAGGGGAAACCTGGATTTAGCGTTTAATCATAGGAAAAGTACCAATCCGAATTTTGGTGTGGCAGAGGGAGCTAAAGAATTCTATTTTGTTGATGATTATAAAATTGTCTGGAACCACCAGACGATATCAAAGAAAAACAGCAGGCTTTCTTCAGGGGTTAATTTTGCCAGTACAACTTTTAACAGAAATAATGCTTATAACCCGGCAGCCTATTTAACAAATACAATGACCTCCAGTATTTCTTATTCAAAATTCTTCGGGGGTACACCATTCAATTTATCACTTGCTGCAAGATCTACTCAGAATAATAACACAGGAGTATACGATTTTACATTCCCTGATTTTGCTTTTAACATGAACAGGATTTATCCATTCAAGAAAAAAATCGGAGACGGAAACAGCTGGTATGAAAAAATTAACGTTTCTTATGGCTCGATTGGATCAATTCAGGCCAGTAACTTAAGTGGTGTAAGAAGGGGAAGAACTCCGGAGGGTGAAAACCTTGATACCTTAAAATTAAACTTTAACAATCTGGGAAGGATCTTCTCTCCTCCTTATGCCAGAAGCGGCCTCAGACATTCTGCAAGTGTTGCTACCACCATTAAAGCCCTGAAATACTTCAACCTGAACCCATCTTTGAACTTCAACGAGTACATGTATTTTAACAGGCTAAATTATAGAACAATTGGTCCTGACACCAATCAAGTCGTAACTTATGATACTCTTAGAAGATTTTCAAACGCTTATGATTTTAACTTCAGCGCCGACTTAACTACCAGAATTTTCGGATCTGTCTATTTCAAAAAAGGCAGCCTAATGGGCGTCCGCCATACATTGATCCCTACTTTAAATTATACATACCGTCCTGATTTTTCGAAACTATTTGGAGGTCCGTCTTATCAGATTGTTCCAGTAACCGCAAGAGGCGAGACTACGAACCAATCCCTTTCCAGGTATAATGGATTTCTTTACGGAGGTCCTGGCAGGGGTGAATCTAATATGCTCTCTTTCAGTTTAAATAATACAATAGAAGCTAAAGTTAAAACAAAAAACGATAGTGTAAACCCAACTAAAAAAGTACCAATTCTCGAAAACCTTTCTATGAATGGTTCCTATGACTTCACCGCAGATTCATTTCAACTTAGCAAAATTGCTATTTCTGCCAGAACTAAACTTTTCAATAGACTGGATATAAATTTTAATTATGTGTTCGACCCTTATTTTTACACGTTAGATTCCCAGTCAACTAGAGGAGTATTTCAAAGACGTAATGATATAATTACTTTTGGAGGAACAAAAGATCAGCAATACTCTTTAATGCTTAGCACCAATCTGAATCCTGCAGCTAAAAAGAAAAATTACAAAGCTCCAAATGCAAGTCAGGCAGAACTTAATGTAATTAACGCCAATCCGGAAATGTATGTGGACTTCAATATTCCATGGAGCATGTATGTAAGCTACAACCTTAGCTATACAAAAATTGGCTATAATCTAGGCAATAGGATACAAACGCTTTCTTTCAACGGAGATTTGAGGATTTCTGAAAAATGGAAAATCGGATTCAACTCTGGATATGATATAACCAACCAGGCGGTAACCTATACCCAGATCAATGTCTACCGTGACCTTCATTGCTGGGAGATGCGTTTCAACTGGATTCCGTTTGGATACAGACAATCTTATAGTTTTGACATAAATGTTAAAGCTTCGGTACTTCAGGATCTGAAATTGAACAGAAAACGTGACTGGTACGACAACTCGCTTAGAACAGGCCCGCGTTAATTGTAAAATTATAACTACACCTGCAACCTTTAAATAAAACTGTAAATCAATAATTTACATCCTAAAAAAGATCTGATAATTCTTTTTATATTTCTATATATAAAATAACCAGACAAATAATAACATACAATTTCTAAAATCCGTTATTAAAACAGCATACACTTTATTTAAGGCTTGCTAAAAAAATTTAAGGTTGATCTTGTAAAAAGTCAGTTTTGATTGATTTTGGATCACCAAAATAATAACTTTACCGTTAAACATTGAGAATTTCCCCTTTTTATGATTAATACTCAGAATATCGAAATTGAAAAGACCAAACATTCAAAGTTAAGTCAGACGGATTTTACAAATCTTGAGTTTGGAGCAGTATACTCAGACCATATGTTTGTCATGGATTACAAAGATAAGCAATGGGGCGGATTGAGAATTGTGCCTTTCCAGAATATTTCAATGAGTCCTGCCACCTCAGTTTTACACTATGGCCAGACGATATTTGAAGGTTTAAAAGCATACAGAGCAGATAATGGGGACATTCTTCTATTTCGTCCTCTTGATCATCATAAAAGGCTAAACAAATCTGCAAAAAGACTTTGCATGCCTGAGCTTGACGAAAGTGCGTACCTTGAAGGTATAACTGAACTAATTAAACTGGACAGAGCCTGGATTCCTAATCAGCCAGGATGCTCTCTCTACCTTAGACCATTTATGTATGCATCAGATGAGTTTATTGGGGTAAAACCATCTTCTACTTATAAATTTATAGTATTTACTTCACCTGTTGCCGGCTATTATAAAGGAACAGTTAAAGTTATCATAGAGACAGAATATGTAAGAGCAGCAGAAGGTGGTACTGGATTTACAAAATCAGGAGGTAACTATGCTGCCTCTCTTTTGCCTGCCAAACTTGCTGCTGAAAAGGGATATCAGCAGATTATGTGGACAGACAGCAAAGAGCATAAATATTTTGAAGAATCCGGAACCATGAACCTGATGTTTATCATCGGAGATACTCTTGTTACGCCACCTCTGTCTACATCTATTCTTGCAGGGATTACGAGAGACAGTATTCTTACATTGGCTAAGGACTGGGGTGTAAAAGTGGAAGAAAGAAGAGTATCTGTAGATGAGGTTGTAAAAGCTTATGAAAACGGAACGCTGAAAGATGCTTTCGGAACAGGAACAGCTGCAACAATTACTCAGATATCTACAATAAATTATAAAGGAACTGACCTTGTTCTACCAGGCGAAGAGACAAGAGAGCTTTCTAACAAATTGAATAAGGCGCTAAATGATATTAAGCTTGGAAAAGCAGAAGATAAATTTGGCTGGATATACAGAATAAAATAATCCAAAAGTTTATAAACAAAAGGAGTCCTGAATGCAAGTAAAAATTACTTGAATTCAGGACACTTTTTTAAGTCTGATTAATAAACCACATCTTCATTTTTACTCCTGAAGAAGCAGGAATTAGCCATTAAAAGATTAAGTCAGGACCAGTTTTTCCATATCAACCAATGCATCTTCTTTAAGCACTGGTATTACATTAAACTGATCTTCGCGAAGACAAAATTCAATATCTTTTTGAATGTGTAGATTTTTTAATCTTTTGACATGCGAGCATGCTGAAAGGTAATCCAACATATCTTTTTTAGCATAATTGTACAATGTGGCAGAAGCAATAACAGCATCATTTTCAATTTCAAAATGATCTTTCAAACCTTCCACTACTGCACCAGCAAATAGAGTATCTTCAAGATTTACTTTACCTTTCCACCCTGCACAAACAATCAGCACATCATTAGGTTGAGAAATAAGATAGTTTATAACAGCAGTTTTATTCAGAAAAGAACCGATGATAACTTCTTCTGCATCTTTTGATTTTGAGATTGCCAAAGTTCCATTGGTTGTAGTCATAGCAATGGTTTTGCCCGCATAAGCATTGTTAAGATAAGCGAGGGGAGAATTTCCAAGATCGAAACCTTCAGGCATTTTTCCATCCCTTTCGGCAGCACCAACACATCCTTTTTGCCTAAGTGACTGACATTCCTCCAACTTCGCAACAGGAATAATTTTTTCAACCCCATTAGCAATGGCTACAGTCATACATGAGGTTGCCCTAAGAATATCAACAATTACAACTACCCTGTTTTTTACTCCATATAAATGAAGGAGCTCAGGGGTAAGGCATACATCCACTTTTCTCATATTCTAGCTTTTACTTCTTCAGGAAAGGAAGCTTTACAACCTTAGCCTTATGTTTTTTACTTCTTATATCAATAAATATTTCTGAATCTACCTCTGCAAATGGAGTTGAAACATATCCCATTCCAATACCGACAGACAAAGTTGGAGATTGTGTTCCGGATGTCACTTCTCCGATTTTATTTCCCTCTGCATCCAAAATCGGATAATGGCTTCTCGGAATGCCCCTCTCCTGCATCACAAACCCTACCAGCTTTTTTGACACACCTTTGTCTTTTTGCTCTCTTAAGGATTTAGAATTAACAAAATCTTTGGTAAATTTTGTAATCCAGCCAAGATTTGCCTCTATTGGAGAAGTACTATCATCTATGTCATTTCCGTAAAGACAGAATCCCATTTCCAGCCTTAACGTATCCCGTGCACCCAGACCTATAGGTTTAATTCCAAACGACTTACCTGCCTCCATGATTTTATTCCAGACAAGTACTGCTTTATCACTGGGAACATAAATCTCAAAACCGCCAGCGCCAGTATATCCTGTAGCGGAAACAATCACATTTGAAACCCCGGCAAAATCTGTAATTTCAAATGTATAATATTCCATTGAAGACAAGTTTAGACTTGTAAGTCCTTGAAGAGCTTCTGTGGCTTTTGGGCCCTGAACTGCAAAAAGTGCTGTTTGATCAGAAATATTTTCCAGCTGAGCTCCGAACGAATTATGACTTGATATCCAGTTCCAGTCCTTTTCTATATTTGATGCATTTACAACAAGCAAATATTCCTCGTTGTTTATCTTATAGACAAGGAGATCGTCTACAATACCACCTTTAGAATTTGGTAAGCAAGAATATTGAATTTTGCCATTGAACAGTTTTGACGCATCGTTGCTGGTCACCTTCTGAATCAACTCCAAAGCCCCTTTTCCCCTCACCATAAACTCTCCCATATGAGATACATCAAAAATACCGACAGCTTCTCTTACAGTATTATGTTCATCCAGATCTGATGAATAACGGACAGGCATGTTAAACCCTGCGAATGGTACCATTTTAGCACCTAGTGCAGTATGAAGGTCATTCAAAGGGACCTTTTTGAGTATTGTTTCAGTGTTTTCCATATAAAAATTGTATAAAAATACGATTTTTTATTTTGACTTTAAAGATTGATAATATTGCCTGTCAGAGATAAGGTCAAAATAAATTCAATTGAGAATCGAAGCCCGATTTATCAAGTTTAAAAGAGAGCCTGTGAAAAGGAGAAAGTCCATTTTGGAAAATTGCTTCTCTATGCTTTGGAGTTCCATATCCCATATTGTTTTCCCAGTCATAAACAGGAAATTTTGAAGCAAGTTTGACCATAAGATCATCACGGTAGGTTTTAGCCAGCACAGAAGCTGCTGCAATGCTCAGATATTTTGCATCACCTTCAACAATACAGTAGTGACTGGTTTTTTTGTAGGGCTTAAACCTATTACCATCAATCAGAAGGAGTTCGGGCTTGGTTTTAAGTTTTCCAATAGCCTTGTGCATAGCAAGAAATGATGCATTCAGAATATTAATTTCATCAATGACTGTATGGGAGACTTCAGCTATTGCCCAGGAAATTGCATCACGTTTTATTTCTTCACGCAGAAGCTCTCTTTGCTTTTTTGAAAGCTGCTTAGAATCATTGAGTATAGGGTGATGGTAATCTTTAGGTAAAATTACGCTTGCAGCAACAACAGGACCTGCAAGGCAGCCTCTTCCCGCTTCATCAACCCCTGCTTCCACTAAATCTTCAGTATGGTAGGATTTCAGCATCAATAACAAATTGCTATTATAAAAGTAAGGAATAATAATGACTCCCTGAAATCCTTCTTTTAATTATATTATGCTAAATTTATCCACAAATTCAAATTCAGAACATATGGAGCTAACTCAAAACCCATGGAAAACAGTCTCTTCCAGATCTATTTATGACAATCCATGGATTTCTGTCCGCGAAGATCAGGTAATCAACCCAAAAGGAGGAAATGGAATTTACGGAGTAGTAACTTTTAAAAATATAGCTATCGGAATTATCCCGGTAGATGACGAAGGCTATACATACCTTGTTGGTCAATACAGATATACACTAAATGAATATTCCTGGGAAATTCCTGAAGGTGGGGGACCAATTGGTATTGACCCACTTGAGTCTGCAAAAAGAGAACTCAAAGAAGAAACAGGTTTTACTGCTGATCAATGGACCAATATCTGCACTATCCATACGTCAAACAGCGTAACCTCCGAAGTCGGTTATTTATATCTTGCACAAGGGCTGAAAGATGGAGAAAGCGAGCCTGAAGATACTGAAGAATTGCAGGTAAAGAGAGTACATCTGAAAGATGCGGTGGAAATGGTGATGAACAATGAAATTACTGATAGTCTGAGTATAGCAGGTATTCTGAAAGCTGCTAGAATATTGAAGATCTGAGGAAAACAGTAAAAGTAATCAGTGATAGAGAACTGAAATAATAAAAAGAATAGAATAAATTTATTACTCTAAAAAATAAAAGGCTGCAAAATGAGCAGCCTTCTTCTTTTAATAAATATTGTTTTTTTCTTATTATTCCTGTTTCAATAAGCTGTTGTTCCTAATTCTGTTTACTGTTACAGTTCTCTGTTACTGTTATTTCTGGTCTGGAGCAGGAAGTTCCGATAAAATTCTCTCTGCTATTTTAGGACAATTGTCTGCAACGATTTGGTAAACGTAGTTGGAATTGGAATTATAATGCGTCTTGAATTTATTGCCTGCAATTTGTTTCCCTTCATTGTCATAAATGGAGAAATGAGTTGTAAAGCTTCTTTCAAAATTTAAAGCTGCCCTATCCAGGCAATGCTCATAATCTGTTTTAACTTCAAACTGGTTGATGAAAATATAATAATCAACGCTGTATTTTGAATTAAAATAATCGAAAAACTCCTGAGGGTTTTTGATCTTCACTCCAAAATAGCTTCCAAAATCTTCAGGCACATCATATTTCTTTTCATTTTGAGGAATCAGTTTTTCTTTCTGTTTCTCAATCCAGTTCTTAGTAGATTTTGCTTTGGCTTCTTTTACCTCCTGTTGCTGAATATTAACAGTGGTTACAGATTCCTGATATGCATAGCTCACTGAGCTGTAAATTTTATTCAAGTCACCAATAGAGTCCTTAGCTTTTCCTCCGACCAGATAAATCATTTCATAGCCAGGCTTATCCAGTAAAGCATTTAATCTTCTTCTGAATACCTGACGAACCTTGGTGCGAGGCATATTGGATTTAGCTGCAATTTCATCATCAGCATCACTGAAATATAAATATGGATCAAACGGAATGACCAGAATTTGCTTCATTTCCGGATCATATCTGTATTGTTCCTGACCACTGGTGGGCCATGCTGTAGCTGTTGTATTTGATTGTTCAGTAGTACTTACAGGTGCCGGTTGTGGCTTAGCCTTTTCAGCAGGAGTAGTTTTTTCCGCAACTACAGGTTGCTTTACAGGTTCCTTTGTTTCTGTAGCAGAAGAAGGTTTTGCTGGCTGAGCATTAGCAGTATTCACAGCAGGTGCTGCCTTTGGCTGTTCAGTAGTTGTATTTTGCTTTACTGGTTCCGTCTTAGGATTTGAATTTTGAGCAATTGAGGAAGGAGCGCTTTGTTGACTCTTATAGCCAACTACTATTTCCTGACCAGCCTTCAGTTCCATCCCATTCCATTTTAACAGATCATTCATTGGAATGTTGTATTTTTTGGAAATTCCAAACAACGTTTCACCAGCTGTCACTTTATGCACTATGGCATCCTCACTTTTTCTGATTTGCTGAACAATTGAAGGATTATAAGGTATGTTTATGATCTGCCCGACCTTCAGGCCATTTTCTAACTGAGGATTAATTTCCATCAGATCATTAACAGAGACACCATATTTTGTTGAAATACCATATATAGTTTCTCCCGGAGACACCAGATATTTCACATGGAGTTTGTCGTCTATTTTGACGACTCCAAGTGAATCAAGGGGGGCAGAAAATACAGAAGCATTTCCTAACAATAGTAAGAGGCAAACCTGAAAAAACCTTTTAGTCATATTAGGTTAAATAAAATTTATTGAAACTTTTTAAATATGTCATTGCCAAAGGCAAATACCATTAAAGACAATAGAATGACCATTCCCACTTTCTGAGCCACTTCAAGAAATTTATCTGATGGTTTTCTACCCGAAACTATTTCATAAGTAAGGAACATCACGTGTCCTCCATCTAATGCTGGTATAGGAAGGAAATTCATAAATGCAAGCACCATGGAAAGTAATCCTGTCATAAACCAGAACCTTTGCCAGATCCACTGATTTCCAAATTTCGATGCAATTCCAATCGGACCGCTTACTGACTTGCTTAGAGGTACTTCTCTTTTAAAGATTTTTCCAAACCCTCTTACAGTATTAGTAATTACAGCAAATGCATCAGTGGTGCCTTTCGGAACGGCCTGCCAAAAAGTATAATAGTCCGTTTTGGTTTCCAGAAGCATTTTAGGCTGGAATCCAATCTTTCCTTCTTTTGATACCTCAGGATTTAATGTCAATAATTTTCCCTCTCTCTCCACAACAATATTTGCCCTCTTGTTCTTCAGAGTCTCCAGCTTGGAAGTCAATTCATGAAAATATCTTATAGAATCGCCATTGATAGTGATAATCTTATCATTTGGTTTCAAGCCAGCCTTTGCTGCATTAGAACCGTCTTCTACGGCTTCCACACCAAATGGAGTAATAGCTGAAATGAAATTGTTTTTATCTTCTGAAAGTTTACCAGCAATATTGCTTGGTATTTTTATAGTAAGAAGTGAATCGCCTCTTTTAACAGTATAAAAATTATTGTCAGTTAGAAATACATCAGCATTAATAACATCTTCTGGAAATTTCTCATAAGGTTTACCATTTACATTGACAATTTTATCTCCTGTCTTTAAACCTATTTCTCTTCCTAGTTCATGCGCTACTATACCATTTTTGTTAATTTCAGAAGCAGGGAAATATTCTGACCCATATACATAAGTAGCTATTATAAAAATAATTATTCCAACAACAACATTGACAATTATTCCGCCCATCATAACGATCAATCTTTGCCAGGCTGGCTTAGCTCTGAATTCGTAAGGTTTAGGTTCTTCTGAAAGCTCTTTTGTATCGAGAGACTCGTCAACCATTCCGGAGATTTTTACGAAACCACCTAGTGGTACAGCACCGAATGAATATTCTGTTTCACCTTTTTTAAACCCGAAAATTTTTGGAGGAAAACCAATCGAAAATTTTTCAACCCGCATTCCGAAATATTTAGCAGCAAGCATGTGCCCCGCTTCGTGAACTCCCACTAAAATAGAAAGCGCCAGCAAAAGCTGACCTGCCATAATTAAAATGCCTAATACATCCATTATCTCTAAGTTCCTTTAAACAATAGTAATCAATAAATATGAAAAATATAAGTAAAATTTATACTTTATAAAGCTTTCTTTTTGCAAGCTGTCTCGTTTCAATATCTGTCTGTACAAAATCTTCATAAGTAGGCCTGCATATATATGGAATGCTGGCCATACAATCTTCAACAACATCTGGAATATCCAGGAAGTTTATTTTATCTGCCAAAAACTCCTGAACAGCTATTTCATTTGCAGCATTCAAAATACAGGCCATATTGCCTCCCTTTTCCATTGCCTCATAGGCCAGTTTTAAATTTCTAAAGGTTTCCATATCCGGCTTTTCAAAAGTAAGATTTGGATAATCAAGAAAATTGAACCTTGGAAAATCTGAATTGAGACGTTCCGGATAAGAGAGTGCATATTGAATAGGCAACTTCATATCTGGCAGACCCATCTGGGCTTTCATGGAACCATCAGTAAACTGAACAAGAGAATGAATGATAGATTGAGGATGTACAATTACTTCAATTTGTGAAGATTCAAGTCCAAACAGCCACTTCGCTTCAATCACTTCGAGCCCTTTATTCATCAAAGAGGCAGAATCTATTGTTATTTTTGCTCCCATGTTCCAGTTTGGATGCTTCAAAGCATCTCGTTTGGTAACAGTTTTAAGAAAATCCAATGATTTTCCGCGAAAGGGTCCACCAGAAGCTGTAAGAATTATCTTTTCGATTTTTGAATAATCCTCGCCTGCAAGACATTGAAAAATAGCCGAATGTTCTGAGTCAACAGGATAGATATTTACTTTACTTATTTTGGCAGCATGTGTAATCAGTTCACCTGCAACCACTAGCGTTTCTTTATTTGCCAAAGCTATATCTTTTCCGGCAGCAATAGCCTTCAGAGTAGGCAACAAGCCTGAGTAGCCTACCATCGCTGTTAGCACCAGATCTATTCTTTCAGTCTGGACCACATCTGCAAGTGCTTCTTTACCACAAAACACCTTAATATTTGCTGGCTCCAGTGCTGATTTAACTTTCTCGAAATGTTCTGCATTTCCAATAACTACAGTTTCCGGCAAAAACTCAAGGCATTGACTGATAAGTAATTCTGCATTATTTTCAGCAGAAAGGACATCTATTTTAAATTTATCATGATGAGCTCTGACAACATCAAGAGCTTGCGTTCCAATTGAACCTGTAGATCCTAATATTGCAATATGCTTTTTTAAAATACCCATGAAATCTGTAAAAATTTACACTTGCTTAAATTGTTCTATCTGGTCTGCAATCTTACGATCATTAGCCAGTCTCGGAAGTTTATTCTGACCACCAAGTTTTCCGATTGATTTCATGTAATCTATAAATGCACCTTTTTTCATTGGAGTGATTTCCAGTTTTCTTAAAATATTTCCGGAAATCAAATCGTCATAATATGTGTTCAACCTAACCATCTCTGCATCCAGATCCTCTCTGAAAGCATTGATGTCGTTAGGAAATTTATTAAACTCTATAAACCACTGATGATATGGCAGCCCTTCTTTGGGAGTTACCTGAGGTGCAACAGTGAACTCTATTACTTCTGTTTCCGGATGTTTGGAAACAGCAAATTTTAATGCTTTTTCAACTTCTTCACCTATAACATGTTCCCCAAAGGCCGAAATGAAATGTTTTATCCTTCCAGTAACAATGATTCTGTAAGGATCTTTGGAAACGAATTTTATCATATCTCCAATAGAGTATCCCCACAAACCTGCATTTGTATTCATAATTAATGCGTAATTAACGCCCAACTGTACTTCATTGATATTTAACCTGGTTGGATTTTCATTAAAATATTCATCAGCAGGTATGAATTCATAGAAAATACCACTATTAAGCAACAACAAAAGCTGATTACTATCTTGCTGATCCTGAAAGGCTATAAACCCTTCTGAGGCAGGATAAGTCTCTATTGAATCAATTTTTTTACCTATCGATTCAAACAATTTGGCTTTGTAAGGTTCAAAATTAACGCCACCGTAAACAAACAAAGAGAAATCAGGAAATATATCTTTGATTTTCTTACCAGTTCTTGCAGTAATTCGGTCAAAGTACATTTGCACCCATGGCGGAATACCGGAGATAAGAGTCATTCTCTGATCTATGGTTTCTTCTATGATTGTATCAAGCTTTTCCTCCCAATCCTCGATGCAATTTGTTTGGTAACTTGGTTTTTGGTTGGTCCTCAGATAGCCTGGAACATGATGATTTACAATACCTGATAATCTTCCCACATGAATTCCGTTTTTCATCTCCATTTCAGGACTTCCGGAAAGGAAAATTAACTTTCCATCCAGAAAAATTGATTTACCGGTGTTATAAACATAGTTCAACAAAGCATCTCTTGCTCCGCTAATATGGTAAGGAATGGATTCTTTGCTTATTGGAATGTATTTTATACCACTGGTTGTGCCTGAAGTTTTGGCGAAATAAAGAGGTTTGTCCGGCCAAAGGATATCCGGTTGGCCATCAACGACCTTCTCAATGTAAGATTTTAACTCCTCATAGTCTCTTACAGGTACTCTTTTTTTAAAATCTTCATAGGATTTTATACCAGCAAAATCATGGTCTCTGCCAAATGCAGTATGTTTCGCTTTATCGATGAGGTATTTAAAGACTTTCTGCTGAGTTCCTGACGGATCGGACGCCCACTTTTTTTGTTTTGATACTACAAAATTAGCTATTGGCTTACTTAATATTGCTCTGATTCCCATATACGTGTCTTTACAAATTTAATAAATAAGAGCAATTATCCTTATTAAATATTCCCATGTTCCAATTTTAGAAAAAACTTCTTCAAAAAATTGTAAGAATTTTATAATTTTTCGCTCTTAGATGCGTCACTTTATTATTATGAAAAAGTTTATACCAATAATTTTTCTTGGGTTTGCTTCTGGCATAGCGGGCTCATATACTTATGGATTGTTCCACAAAAGTGAACCCATTATTATTCAAGCCACCAACCCGACAAATAAGGTTTTTGCAAATTACAAATCTCAGGAATCTATAAATATGACCGGAGATTTTGTAGCAGCTTCTGCACAGAGCACCCCTTCAGTAGTTTTTATTCAGACTGTTGGAACCAATGCTCAAAGCTCATGGTTTGACTGGTATTTTAATGGAAGTAGTCAGGTTGCCAGCTCTGGTTCGGGAGTGATCTTTTCAGACAACGGTTATATCATTACCAACAATCACGTTATTCAAAAGGCTGATAAGATTGAAGTAATTCATGAACGAAAAACCTATCAGGCAAAAATAGTTGGTACGGACCCAAGTACCGATTTAGCAATTCTTAAAGTAGAAGCCGAAGGACTTCCTGCTGTTAAAATCGGTAATTCTAAAAACCTTCAGATTGGAGAATGGGTGCTTGCCGTAGGAAATCCATTTAATCTGACATCTACTGTAACAGCCGGTATTGTTAGTGCAAAAGCGAGAAATATAAATGTTGTGAACAGTCAATTTCCTCTGGAATCTTTCATACAGACTGATGCAGCCATTAACCCAGGCAATAGTGGTGGAGCACTTGTAAATTCCAAGGGGGAACTGGTAGGAATCAATACAGCCATACTATCCAAGACAGGTTCATATACAGGGTATGGATTTGCTGTGCCAGTCGATATCGTGGTTAAGGTAGTTAAAGATCTTATAAAATACGGATGTGTTCAAAAAGCTTTCATAGGTGCTGAAGTCTCTGAAGTGAATACATCTGTAGCAGAGAAGCATCATTTGAAAGATTTGTCAGGAGTAATTGTTACCTATCTGCAAAAAGACGGAGCTGCTGAAAAAATTGGTCTGAAAAAAGGCGATATCATCTTAAAGCTAAATGACATTCCGGTGAATACCAGAAGTGAGTTTGAGGAGTTACTTGCCTATCATAATCCGGGTGATAAGATAAAGATTACTTTTAAAAGTGATTCAAAACTGACTGACGAATCTGTGACACTTACTAACCGGGAGGGAACTACAGCAATGTTGGTAAAACAAGTTACGACCTCTCAGAACCTTGGAGCTTCCTTTGAAACTGTTTCAAAGGTTGAAAGAGATAAACTTAATATAGCAAACGGAGTCAAAATATCTGGAATTAAAAATGGACTCATTGCAAGAATGGGGCTACCTGAAGGTTTTATAATCACCTCTATTAATAAGGTTGCCATTAATTCTCCTGAAGAGTTGATTGAAATCTTGGAAAAAATAAAAGGAAGGGTTATGATTGAAGGTTTGTCTTCAAACGGAGCAAGAAGCTACTACAACTTCTATTTTTAAATAGAAAATAGAAAATAGAAAATATAAAAAACTAAACCAAAAAACGAATGAAAATTTTAAAAAAGCTGATGATCATCTCATCAGCTTTTTTTGAAAGTCTTATTAAAACATCATCCCTGATCCTTCCCAAAGAAAGAACTTTAATTCATCTGAATAACAAAAATTTAATACTTACAAGTCATTAGTGAATTCTAACTTCAAGATTGTTTCATTTCAAAATGCAAACGACAAACCTATTTCAGTTGAGAAAAAATTTCTTTGTTGAACATATGGTGTTTTGCTTTTTATAACCGTCGAGATATTGCCTCTGTACCCAGGCTCAACGATGAGCTGAAGCCTTTCTGATAATTTATATCCCAAACGGAATCCAAGGCCTAAGCTAAATACATAAGTTTTAAAATTATCTGTCTTTATTGAATTTACAGATGTAAAGTCTTTTGTCGAAATGATTTTACCTTCAGCTTCTATTAACCTGCTGACAACTCCATACCCTTGAATAACACAGTTAAGCTTTCCGTCCCCGACCTTATAACCAGCAGCCAAAGATACATCCAGGTAATTATAATGATTTACCAGATTATACTGTTCTGAAAAGTCTCCGGCTATAAATCTTTCACGGACGGAAGTAAAGGCAACTCCAGGAGTTATATATATTTTTTCCTTTGTAAACGAAAGGTTTAAACCGATTCTATAACTAAGTAAGGGATCAGCAGCTCTTTTTTGATTTGTCAGAAAATCCTTACAATCTTCACATACATCATAATAACTTGAATAATAGACAGGTGCTCCGTAAATTGTTAAAAATCTGGTATACTCTTTTGGTTCATCAATGTATACCTCTTTTCTGATAACGTAATCTGCTTTTTTTATGATGACAGTATCAACCTCGTCTTCTGTTGAGAGGTTAGTTGTGTCAATCTGAGCAAAAGATAATCCGGAAACAAATAGAAATACTATAGAAATTAAAAATAACTTAATACACATGCCAATAACTTAATTCTTTCTTTTGGGTTTTCTTTTACTCAATGTATCAATAACAATAATAGTATCCTGTTTGGTAATATAGACTATTCTCTTTTTCGAGACATCTTTTTTCTTTTGTTGCTCAGGCTGACTTAATTCAGTTAATGAGAGGTTAGCTTCCTTGCTTGATTGCTGCAATTTTTCATTATTCCCCAGTGTATCCTGGTTAATATCTAAAGGAATATGTAAATTCTTATTTGTGTTAATTTTATAATTTGCTACACTTTCTGATTTTACGATTTTTTTAGGCTTTACCTTAACTACTGATACTCTTTGAGATACTACCGATTTACTATCTTTATTTATCTGCTTTAATTCTTTTTGGTCAAATTTCTCAAACTCAATATTTTCCTTTTTTACAGCAACAGAAGGTTGAGTTCTAACATTTTTTCCAGCAAGAGTATAAATCAATGATAAAGCAGAAAATAAAAAACATAAGACAATCAGAGAACAATAATAGATATTGAAATTAACAAAAGAAAATCTGAAGAAATTTATCCTGGGAAGAGCAAGGTCTATTTCCGACCATTCGTCTTCATTGGGTTGAATTTCATAATTTTCAAGCCCTTGTTTAAAAATATTCTCTATACTCCTTTTTTCCATTTCACATTCCCCTTTCCGAAGAGTTTACCCATCGCTTGTCGGACAGGTTGATCAGGTAATCTTTTAACAACTTTTTAGCTCTAAATAACCTGGTCCTTGAAGTCTTTTCATCCAGAGATAACATTTGAGCTATATCTGCATGAGAATGATTTTCAATACAAAATAAGTTGAATACCAATTTATATTGCTCAGGTAAACTACTCAAAGCTTTTATTAAATCTTCAGAAGTATATTCTGAGTATAATTCTTCAACCTCTTCTTCCTGTTCCAATCCTAACTCTCTTGAATTCAGCAAAGAGATTTCTTCCAATGAAAATTTATTTCTATTCTTTTTATAATGAGAAATAGCTGTGTTAATCATTATTCTTTTAATCCACCCCTCGAAGCTCCCCTTTCCATTATATGATTTTATGTTTGAAAAGACTTTGATAAATCCTTCCTGCATAAGATCTTTTGCTTCTTCCTCATTGGAAGAATATCTTACACATAAAGCTTTCATTTTAGGTGCATACGCTTTGTATAATGCATTTTGTGCTGTTGAATTATACTCTTTACAACCTTTAATTATGTCTGCTTCCTTCAGCATCAGTTTTCTGATTCCGGATTATTTTAGTAAGATATTAATACTAAAATAATTTAATTAACCCGAAATAAAAAACACTTGAACTATAAGGAAATCATTTCATCGATTATTTTTTATAAATTATTGTTAATTCCGGATGTAACTTTTGATCCGGATGATCAGAAGAACAGTACCGCATATTTTTCATCGTTCCTTCTGGTAACATTTCAAACTAATCCCGTTTCATTAAAACCACAAAACTAAAATAATTTTGAGGACTTTAATATTGCTTTTGAACAAGGCTGGTAATATCAATATTACAGGAATAATCTGGGTTATTGGATGGAAAATCGGTACGAAATTCACCAGAGGACAATAAACGATCATCTATATCCATATTGTCTTCCTCCCAAGTTTGAATCACAACCTGTATAGCAAATAGATTTGGATTAATTTTCTCTTCAAGACAATGACTCATTCATTTCTACAGGATTTGGATAGATATTAAATGAGTTTGAAAAACTCTACTTTTATCATTCATAATCAATTATCAATTCTGGGTGCAGGCTTTGATCCGGATGATCAGAAGAGCAATAATTGAACATATATTTAGTTTGATCATAAGGCGGAACAATGATAAACCCATAATAATTGGCAGGTCTTTCGAGCTCCTTTGCGATAAGTGGTGTTACGTCAATACTGCACGAAAAGCTGGAATCATTGGCAGGAAATTGAATTTTCAATGCTCCTGAAGTTAATGGTTCATTGCCGTATATGCTGACCTGCTCGCCCCAAGGCTGTATGACTGCCCGCGCCGACCATCCATGAGATTGGATTATATCTGATAATGGTATCTTGCGAAAAGTGGAATCGTATGTATCAATAAATAGTTTCAATACAGCTCTTTTTAATTTTGAATTCGATGGTAGCTGATCAAGATCAAACTCAATAAATCCGTTACCTTTACTCAAACCACTATCATCTTCATACATGAAGGTTAAGACACTAGTATCTCCAAAGTTTTTTCCGAACTTATCCGGCATCGAAATAGCATCCTTTCCTTCAGGTCCCGGCTTTAGCATTAGATGGAATATATTAATTACTTCATCTTCTTCCGGACAATAAGGATGAGTACATCTAGTTAAAAAAATTCCACAAGAAATGAGAATCCCAATAAGAAGAGAAACGCACCTTGTCAAATTTTTAATTACAATCTCTAGTCGCTCACTCATTCTCATACTCCACTTCAAGTTGCGGGCGCAATTCTTTCCGATCATTATCAGAGGAACAAAAAACTACACATTGATTGGGACTTTCAAACTTATTTCTGATCATAAACCCGTTATATCCCGGAGTGCCTTTATACTTCTGCCGGATATGTTCTGTAACATCAATGGTAAATGATTGGATTGAAAACTGAGGGCCGGGTAAATTAAAAACATCAGTCATTGACACTTCGGGCTGATCAAACCATGTTATCTCATTTTCATTCCACGGACTCACTATTCGATAAATCTGCCATTCATTATTCAATTTCACTCCCTGATAACTCTGAACAGAATGGCCTATAATATTGGGAGCTTTATTAACAGTATCTGCAAAAAGTTTTAAATATGCACTTACTATCTTTGCCCCAGCAGGCATATATTCTTTTATATCAAAATCAATATATCCTCTTTCAGTATAGGGCAATACATTTTCCGTCCATGTTAAAGCATTTAAACTTTTAACGTTGCCAAAATTTTCTTCCGGGTAATAAGTTGAGACCCCAGCATCTTTACCTTCTGCTCCTGGCTGAATAACAATAGTAAACCTATTGATCACTTTTGTACCGACTTCTCCATTTGGAGCTAAACAAACAGGATTAGAACAACTCATTAAACATATTAGAATTAACCATAAGAAGAAGCACTTGCCTCTCCATATTTCCCCAAAATATGAATGCAAAAGGTTCATATTTATTTTTCTTTCCATCACAACAACCACTTACTTAGTTAAACACTACTGATAAACCACCATCAATTCTGGTCGTAGTTTAGGATAAGCATAATCTGAAGAACAAAAACTTATTTTGCGACTCCCGTTTTCATCCTTCAATTTTATCAAAAAACCGTATGAACTCCCTTTATAGCGGAATTGCTGAGCTATATGATCAGTAACATTAATTGTATATTTCTGAGAAAATGAGGTTGCCGGAGCGCAGGCAATTTTTGAAGAAATATCTGTTGAAGGAATATTAAACCAGGTAATACTATTTTCTTCCCATGGAGTTGTTATTGTTTCAACAACCCAATCATTTGTCTCAAAAGAACCGGAAGAAGATGTCGAATGGCCAGCATATCCTCCAGTCATTAAAACCGTATCAGCATATAATATCAATTCTGCATTTAAGATAGAAGCTCCTGTAGGAATTGAAGAAATGTCAAAGTCTATGTAGGCTCTTTCTACATATGGAATTCTGTCTATATTGGATATCATAGCGTTTAATGATAAACCATTACCAAAATTATGTTCCGGATAGTAAGAACTGACTATTGCATCTTTCCCTTCCGGACCTGGCTTTATGACAATTGTATCTATACTTCCATCAAGTCTAGGATCAATGGGAGATTTATCAGACATACATCCAGATATACTAAGAAGCAATAGTATAATAAAAAAATTAATCTGTAGAAGTTTATCCATAAGGTAACTACATTGTATGGCCTCAAAACTGAGGACACAGAAGTTTATCAATATCTAATCAACAATTTCATAATAATATTCCCAGATTTTCTCATCTGAGTAAAAATGAATTACCTTATAGACTTCAAAATTTGAAATCGTTCCCAATAAGAATATTTTTGATTGGTTTGCGTGTAAAATTGAATTGACATTTTTAATAATCTTAATTACTGTTAAGATGAATTACTAAAAATCAATAACTTCTAAGAAAAATCATAAAATTAGCCTTCCGGCTTTTATTTTTTTTAGAAAAAAAAGCCTAACTTAGATTTAAAGACGGTTAAAAGAAGGCCTTTTCAAGGTTTTAATTTCATCAATGTTAACTTCTTTCGTCGCTAAATAGCCTCTGTGCGGAAATGTATTCACTTTTTATTTCCATGGGACTAAAAGGTTTAATCGCTGGAAGTAATTAAATTCAATAAAATTACAGAGGCTATTTTTCAATAAATAAAAAAAACGCACCGGATTTCTCCGGCACGTCTTTCAACTTCACGTGGCCTTAATATTAATTTAATGAGCTATAATCTGTATAACCTTCGTCTCCTGCTGCATAGAATAATTGTTGATTGCCTTCTGCAAGAGGAGCATTGTTTCTGAAACGTTCTGGCAAATCAGGATTAGAAATAAAGAACCTTCCGAATGATACAAGATCTCCTCTACCTTCCTCAATTGCTTGTTCTGCCCTTGCTTTGTCATAACCACCGGCAAGGATCAATGTCTTATTAAAAGTTTTTCTGATTGCTGCAACCAATAAGCGACCTTCTTCTGAAGCATTGGCAAGAGCATCAATTATGTGCAGATAAAGGATATCCAGCTTATTTAACTCTTCTGCTATATACTTATAGGTTTCTGTAATTTCAGGATATAGCTCCAGATCATTAAAAGTATTATAAGGAGAGATTCTTACTCCTACTTTATCTTTACCTATTGCTGCGATCACTGCATTAGCGGTTTCAATTAAAAAGCGGCTTCTGTTTTCAGTTGAACCTCCATAAGCATCAGTTCTCTTGTTGGTTGATGGATTGATAAATTGCTCTATTAAATAACCATTGGCTCCATGCAGCTCCACTCCGTCAAAGCCCGCCTCTACTGCATTTTTAGCTGCCTGAGCGAACTCTGCTACTGTCAGTCTTATTTCCTCTTCTGTAAGCTCTGATGGCTGAGGCATAGGCTGCATTCCCAATGTATCGGTCCACATTTCGCTTTTAGGAACAACAGCAGATGGAGCCACAATTTTTGAACCAGGCAGCATGTTGGCCGGATGTGCAATTCTACCTACGTGCATTAATTGTACTATGATTTTTCCACCTTTATCGTGAACAGCCTTTGTTACTTTCTTCCAGCCATCAATTTGCTCTTTTGTAAAAATACCAGGAGTTCTCGCATAACCGATACCATTGGCAGATGGTGCCGTTCCCTCTGTAATGATGAGTCCGGCTGAAGCTCTTTGAGCATAGTAGATTGCTACATTTTCTCCTGGGATGGAATTGATTGCTCTTGACCTTGTCATAGGAGCCATTACAAT